>NZ_WBJY01000004.1:0-300000 GCF_008831085.1 Pseudoclavibacter endophyticus | reverse complement strand
GACACGATGCGCGCGGAGTTCGGCGTGGCGCCGTCGATGCTGCCCCGTCGACGCGGAGCCATCGGTGATCCAGGCGAGCGCGCCGAGTCGTCGCGGCGCCCGCGCATCACGCTGCGGCTCCGGACGCGCGCCCCGTTCGGGACGGCGACCCTGCGCACGTTCCTCGCGAACCATGCGGTGGCGGGCCTGGAGCGCACTGCCCCGGAGACGCACGAGCGCGTCGTGCCGGTGCCCGGCGGGTACGCGCTGGCCCGCGTCGACTGGCCGCGCGGCGAGGCGGGCGATCAGGAGCGCCCCGGCGAACGCGGCGGCCGGGCGCGCGCGGGCGAACGGCACGGCGACATCTCGGTCGTCGTGCACCTCGATCTGCCGCGCCTCGACGACCTCATGCCCGCGATCGCGCGGGTGCGCCGGATGCTGGACCTCGACGCCGACCCCGCCCTCGTCGACGAGGCGCTCGCGGCCGACACTCGCCTCGCCCCGCTCGTCACCGCCGCGCCGGGCATGCGCATCCCGGGGTCGGTCGCCCCGCACGAGACGGCGCTCATGATCGTGCTCGGCCAACAGGTCTCGGTGCGCGCGGCGTTGACCGTACAGGCTCGGCTCGCGGCGGAGTACGGGCGGGCGCTTCCCGAGCTCGCGTCGTCCTCGGAGCATCCGGACGCTGCCCCTCGTGGCAGCGCTTCGCCCGCGCCCACGCCTTGGATGAGCCCACCCGATCCCGCGGCGATCGCCGACGACGGCGTCGCCCGGGTGCGCTCACGGCTCGGCGTCGACGGCAACCGCGCCACCGCCCTGGTTGCCCTCGCCGCCGAGCTCGCGGCGCCGGGGGCCGGAACCGCCGCCATCGACCTCGGCCAGGGCGCCGACCGCGCGGCGACGCGTGCACGCCTGCTCGCGCTCCCCCGCGTCGGGCCCTGGACTGCCGACCTCATCGCGATGCGCTGCCTCGGCGACCCGGACGTGTTCGTCGGGGGCGACCTCATCGCGCGGCGCGCGCTCGGCGCACTCGTCGGTACGCCCGGCCTCACGCCCCGCGCGGCAGACCGCCTCGCCGACGCGTGGCGACCCTGGCGGAGCTACGCCCTTATGCACCTCTGGCGAACGGAGTACCACCGGTCATGACCACGAATCGCACACCAGCATCCGACCCGATGTCCCCGGGCACGGCGGCACCGGGCGCCACCGCGCTGCTCGAAGCCGCCGTCGAGATCGCTGACCACCCCTTCACGGCGCTCGTCGACGCGACCACCGGCGAGGTCGTCGCCGGCGGGTTCTGCCCCGGCGACGCCCTGTTCGCGCGGCTCGGACCCGCCGACCGCGGGGCACGAACGCCCGCGGACCTCGAGCATCCGGTCGTGGTGGCGCTGCGCGCCTACGGCGCCGGCGACCTCGATGCGCTCGACGGCATTCCCGTGCGCCAGTCGGCCTCACCCTTCCGCAGCGAGGTCCAGGCGGCCCTTCGCCGCATCCCAGCGGGCACGGCCCTCACCTACCGCGAACTGGCGTCGGCCGCCGGCCGCCCGCGGGCGGTGCGCGCGGCCGCGAGCGGCTGCGCCACCAATCTCGTCGCGCTCATCGTGCCGTGCCACCGTGTTCGCCGATCCGACGGTTCGCTCGGCGGCTATGCGTACGGGAACGCGGTGAAGGCGCGCCTCCTCGCCCACGAGGGGACGACCTGACGCCCGGCCCAACAGGTCTCGATGACCATCGCGCATCCAGCCCGCAATGGCGGCCGGCGGGGCGATCGGCCACGGAATCGGTCAGAAGGACCGGGCGCGGGCGGACACGAGGCCCGACCGAGGGGGGATCGTCCTCGGCCGGGCCTCGGCTCTATCGACCGCGGGGTCAGTGCTCAACCGCTTTCTCGGCGCCGTGGCCGGTGAGCGATCGCACCTCCATCTCGGCGGCGAGTCGTGGGTCTTCCGAGCCCTTCGGCGTCGTGATCGAGCCGATCCAGCCGAGGGCGAATCCGATCGGGATCGACACGATGCCGGGGTTGCTGAGCGGCCAGATCGCGAAGTTCGCGTCGGGGAAGACGCTCGTCTCCGCGCCCGAGACCACGGGCGAGAAGAGGATGAGCAGAAGCGCGGCGGCGAGCCCGCCGTACATGCTCCACACGGCGCCCCGGGTCGTGAACCCTCGCCAGAAGAGCGAGTACAGGATGGTCGGCAGGTTGGCCGATGCCGCGACGGCGAACGCGAGCGCTACGAGGAACGCGACGTTCTGCCCCTGAACGCCGATGCCGCCGATGATCGCGAGGGCGCCGATGACAAGCACGGTGATGCGCGCGACCTTCACCTCACCGTCGCCCGTCACCTGACCCTTGCGGATCACGCTCGCGTAGATGTCGTGCGCGAACGACGCGGCGGCGGTGATGGTCAGGCCCGCGACCACGGCGAGAATCGTCGCGAACGCGACCGCCGAGATGAAGCCCATCAGGATCGGCCCGCCGATCGCCTGCGCGAGCAGCGGGGCAGCCGAGTTGACGCCGCCCGGCGCGTTCTCGATCGTCTCGGGTCCGACGAGCGCGCCCGCGCCGTAGCCCAGCACGAGCGTGAGCAGGTAGAAGCCGCCGATGAGCCAGATCGCCCAGACCACGGACTTGCGGGCCTCCTTCGCCGTCGGCACCGTGTAGAACCGCATGAGCACGTGCGGCAGCCCGGCGGTGCCGAGGACGAGGGCGAGGCCGAGCGAGAGGAAGTCGACGGGATTGGCGTATTGCAGGCCGGGCCCCAGGATCTCTTCGCCCATCGGAGAGTTGTCGACCGCGCCCTGCAGCAGCGCGTCGAAGTTGAACCCGTAGATCGCGAGCACCCAGATCGTCATGACGAACGCGCCGCCGATGAGCAGGAACGCCTTGATGATCTGCACCCAGGTCGTGCCCTTCATGCCACCGATGAGCACGTAGATGATCATCAGCACCCCGACGACGGCGATGACGATCGATTGCCCGATGGGTGCGTCGATGCCGAGCAGCAGCGAAACGAGGCCGCCGGCCCCGGCCATCTGCGCCAGCAGGTAGAAGAAGCACACGGCGAGCGTCGTGAGCGCCGCCGCCATACGAACCGGGGTCTGCTTGAGGCGGAACGACAGCACATCCGCCATCGTGAACTTGCCCGTGTTGCGCATGAGCTCGGCGACGAGCAGGAGCGCGACGAGCCACGCAACGAGGAAGCCGATCGAGTAGAGGAACCCGTCGTACCCGTTCACGGCGATCGCGCCGCAGATGCCGAGAAAGGACGCCGCCGAGAGATAGTCCCCGGAGATCGCGAACCCGTTCTGCGTTCCCGTGAACGAGCGACCGCCCGCGTAGTAGTCGGCCGCCGTCTTGTTGTTCCGACTGGCGCGGATCACGATGAAGAGCGTGACCGCCACGAACGCGCCGAACACCGACATGTTGAGGACGGGATTGCTTTCCATGGTCTGGTCGACCTGGGCGAGAACAGCCGCGATGGCACTCATCGTGAGGCCTCCTTCGCTTCGAGGTCGGCGCGGATCTCGCTCGCGATCGGGTCGAGCCTCCGATTCGCGAACCGCACGTACCACATGGTGATCACGAACGTCGTCACGAATTGGCCGAGCCCGAGCAGCAGACCGATCGTCACGTGGCCGAACACCTCGGTCGCCATGAATTCCGGTGCCCATCCCGCAAGCACCACGTACACGAAGTACCAGAGGAGAAAGAAGATTGACAGCGGGAACACGAAGCCTCGGTGCACGCGCTTCAGCCCCCGGAATCGTGGGGTGTCTTCCTCGGCGACATAGTCGATAACGCCGGTCGTCGCCGAGTCTGGCGATGAATTCGTCATGGGGCCTCCTTGCCACATGTCAGCGTGTGCGGCGCCGCGTTCCTCGCGGCACCGCCCGGGGCGCGCTCCCGGCCCCGGTGGTAGCGTCGAGGTTACGAACCAGCACCGCGGGGCATTACCCCCGGAAGTCGGTACCGGTGCGAATGCGTGCGACCGCGAAGGGGAGGATTCGTGGAACCAAGCGCAGTGGGCAATGGTGCGCACTTGCTCGAGTCGGCCGTGCGTGAATTCGCGCGGCGCACGAGGTTTCCGATCGCATTCGGAGGCCTCGTCTCGCGCGACACGGCAGCCGTCACCGTCAAGATCGGCACGCACACTAACGCGCTCGACGGCCTCGCGGTTCGCCGCGAACGGGGGCTCGGCGGACGTGCCATGACCGAGCTCCGGCCGCGCATGACGGGCAACTACAGCACGGCGCGGCAGATCACGCACGACTACGACAGCTACATCCTCGGCGAGGGGATCAGCACGCTGCTCGCCGTGCCCGTCATCGTCCACGGCAGGGCGCTCGGTGTGCTCTACGGCGGGGCCTGGGGGCGGTGGAACATCGGCGGCGTCACGACGTCGCCCGCCGTCGACGTCGCGAGGAGTCTGGCGGACGAGCTGCGCATCCACGATGAGGTGGAACGGCGCATCGCCGACGCGCGGGCGAGCACGCGCGAGCCCGGTCTCTCGCCGACCCAGCGGGAGACGGTCCGGGAAACCTACGCCGAGTTGCGTCGCATCGCCGCGGCCCTGCCGGATGCCGCCGTTCGCGCTCGCCTGGCCGAGGTCGAGCAGCGTCTGGCCACCCTCTCGGGCGCGGTCCACGAGCCGCTGCAGCGCGAGGCGGACGTGCAGCTGACGCCGCGCGAGATCGACGTGCTCGCCTGCGTCGCCCTCGGCGCGACCAACGCCGAGGCGGGCCAGCAGCTCGGCCTGCGCGAGGCGACCGTCAAGGCGTATCTCGGAACGGCGATGTCGAAGCTCCAGGCGTCGACGCGTCACGCGGCCGTGGCGCAGGCGCGAAAACTCGGCCTCCTCCCGTGAGGCGAAACGCGTCCCGCCCCGCTACTTGCCCTTCTCTTTCCCTCCGATATCGCCAGACAGCGCCGCGATGAAGGCTTCCTGCGGCACCTCGACCCGACCGACCATCTTCATCCGCTTCTTGCCCTCTTTCTGCTTCTCGAGCAGCTTGCGCTTGCGCGAGATATCGCCCCCGTAGCACTTCGCCAGCACGTCTTTCCGAATGGCCCGGATGTTCTCTCGGGCAATGATGCGGGCGCCGATCGCCGCCTGGATCGGCACCTCGAACTGCTGCCGCGGGATGAGCTTGCGCAGCCGCTCGACCATCATCGTGCCGTACGAGTAGGCCTTGTCCTTGTGCACAATGGCGCTGAATGCGTCGACCGTCTCGCCTTGCAGCAGAATATCGACCTTCACGAGGTCGGCGCCCTGTTCGCCCATCGGCTCGTAATCGAGCGAGGCGTATCCCTGCGTGCGGCTCTTGAGCTGATCGAAGAAATCGAACACGATCTCGCCGAGCGGAATGGAATAGCGCAATTCGACGCGCTCTTCCGAGAGGTAGTCCATGTTGAGCAGCGATCCGCGTCGCGATTCGCACAACTCCATGATCTTTCCCACATACTCCTTCGGCGCGAGGATCGCCGCGCGAACGACGGGTTCGCGCACCTCGACGATACGACCTTCGGGATACTCGGACGGGTTGGTGACGGTGTGCACAGAGGTGTCTTCCGTCGTCACCTCGTACACGACCGACGGTGCGGTCGTGATGAGGTCGAGATCGAACTCGCGACGAAGCCGCTCCGTCACGATCTCGAGGTGCAGCAGGCCGAGGAAGCCGACGCGAAAGCCGAACCCGAGCGCGACCGACGTCTCAGGCTCGTAGTTGAGCGCGGCATCCGACAGCTTGAGCTTGTCGAGGGCTTCGCGCAGCACGGGGTAGTCACCCGCATCGATGGGGTAGAGACCGGAGAACACCATGGGCTTCGGCTCGGTGTAGCCCGGCAGCGGCTCGGTGGACGGACGCGCCGAGGTCGTGACCGTGTCGCCGACCTTCGACTGGCGCACGTCCTTCACGCCGGTGATGAGGTAGCCGACCTCGCCGACGCCGAGCCCCCTCGATGGCGCCGGCTCGGGCGATGAGACGCCGATCTCGAGCAGTTCGTGCGTCGCGCCCGTCGAGAGCATCTGGATGCGCTCACGGGGCACGAGCCCCCCGTCGATCATGCGCACGTAGGTGACAACGCCGCGGTACGCGTCGTACACCGAGTCGAAGATCATGGCGCGCGTCGCCCCGTCGGGGTCGCCGACGGGGGCCGGAATGCGCTCGACGACGCGGTCGAGCAGCTGGTCGACGCCGATACCGGTCTTGCCGCTCACGCGCAGCACGTCGTCGGGGTCGCCGCCGATGAGGTTCGCGAGCTCGGCCGCGAATCGATCGGGATCGGCGGCCGGAAGATCGATCTTGTTGAGCACGGGGATGATCTCGAGGTCGTTCTCGAGCGCGAGGTAGAGGTTCGCGAGCGTCTGCGCTTCGATGCCCTGCGCCGCGTCGACGAGCAGGATCGCGCCCTCGCAGGCGGCGAGGGACCGCGACACCTCGTACGAGAAGTCGACGTGACCCGGCGTGTCGATCATGTTGAGCGCGAACTGCCCGCCATCGGTGTGCCAGTTCATGCGGACGGCCTGGCTCTTGATCGTGATGCCGCGCTCGCGCTCGATGTCCATGCGGTCGAGGTACTGCGCCCGCATCTCTCGATCGGTGACCGAGTCGGTGAGCTGCAGCATCCTGTCGGCCAGCGTCGACTTGCCGTGGTCGATGTGGGCGATGATGCAAAAGTTCCGGATGCGCTCGGGCGGCGTCGAGGCGGGCGCGAGCGGGGAGGCGGAGGGCTGCGACATGGTCCGGCGATTCTCCCATGTGCTCGGAGCTCCGGGCCACGACACGGGCGGGCTCCCCCGCGCGGCCGAGACGCAGCCGCCCGGGCGAGCCGGGCTCCGTCCAGATTCGCCCGCGCGACCGAAGCGCGGGCGGACGGCGCTCGCAACGATTGAGACATGAACCCGAACCAGGCCGGCCAGGACCGGCACGTCGACGCCCAGCCTCCTCCTTCGCGTATCCCGCCGCCGGCAGGCGACGCGCACGGCTCCGGTCCGGCGTTGCCGCCCGACCCCGCCGCGGCGGCGAAGCATGAGCGACGCCTGCGCAACGGCGCCGAGGCGCTGCCGACGCGCGTGCCGTGGCGCGCCGTCATCGCCTTCGTCGCGATCGCCGTCATCGCCGGGTGGGCCGTGTGCCTGCCGTTGTGGTTCGCGGGCGGGCTCGAGGCGGTCGACCCGATCATGATGCAGCTGCTGCTCATCGCGCTCATGTTCACGCCGACGCTCGCGGCACTCGTCGTGGTGTTCCTCATCCAGCGCCCGAAGCGGCCCGTGTCGCTGCTAGGGCTTCGCGTGCGCCCGATCGGCCGCACGATCCTGATCACGGCGATCGCCTGGGTCGCTCCCCCGCTGCTCGTGGTGGGTGGTGTGCTGCTCGCCAGCGCCATCGGTGCCGCCCCCATCGACCTCACGCTCGAAGCGTTCCGCCAGTCGTACGTCGCGAACCTGGCCGCCCTCGGGCAGCCGGACGAGGTCGTGGCGCAGGTGGAGGCGCTGCCTGCCGGCGTGCTCGCCGCGACCATGCTCGGGCAAACGCTGACGCTCGGCGTGTTGCTCAGCTCGCTGCCCGCGTTCGGCGAAGAACTCGGCTGGCGCGGATGGCTGCTTCCGGCGCTGCGTCCGCTCGGGACGTGGCCCGCCATCGTGATCTCGTGCGTCGTCTGGGGTCTCTGGCACGCGCCGATCATCCTGCTCGGCTACAACTTCCAAGACCGGGGGCCGCTCGGGCTCCTCATGATGATCGGATTCTGCCTTGCCGTCGGCCTCTTCGTGTCATGGGTACGGTTGCGCAGCGCCTCGGTCTACCCGGCGGCGATCGCGCACGGCTCGATCAACGCCACGACGGGCGCCGTGTGGGTCGTGATGGTCGGCGACGTATCCGTCGTCGATCCGATCGTCGGTCTCGTCGGATGGACGCTGTGGGTGCCGTTCATCGTCCTGGCCGCCCTGCTCGTACTGATCGGCCAGTTCCGCCGACAGCCGCTGCCGGGGCTCTCGCTGGCCGAGTCGGCGATGGCCCTGCAGCGCGCCGCGTCGGACCCGGTGGTGGACCCGGGCGCGGACTCGGGGGCGGACCACCCGGCGACTTAACGCTCGATCGCGGGGCCGAATGCTGGTAGCATTGCTCCTTGGCTTCCGCGTCGACCCACACGGCGCGACTTGCCGCGCGGCCCCTCTACCGTTCGGCACCGACCCCGTACGTTCACGCACCAGAAAGCTGCACATGGCAAACATCAAGTCGCAGATCAAGCGCATCAAGACCAACCAGAAGGCCACCGAGCGCAACCGCGCCTACAAGTCGGAGCTCCGCACCGCGATCCGCCGTGTGCGCGGGGCCGTTGCCGAGGGCAACGCCGAGAAGGCCACGGCGGCGCTGCAGCACGCCTCGGTCAAGCTCGACAAGGCCGTCTCGAAGGGCGTGCTGCACAAGAACCAGGCGAAGAACCGCAAGTCGTCGATCGCCAAGGCCGTCGACTCCATCGCCGCCTAGCACGACCCGAAGCCGCGACGGGCGCTGCCCCGACGCCGGAGCGCGTTCACGACGAGCTGCACACGAAGGCCCCGCCGACCCCGGCGGGGCCTTCGTCGTCGCGGGCAACGCACCGGCGCGGGAGAACTCCCCGGCTCGTGCGGCATGATTGGTGGGATGACCGAGCGCGGCGCGACTCCCACGAGCCCCGGCGCCCCCGGCGACGTGGGCGCGGGCGGTGACGCGCTCGCGCGCCTTGCTGCCCTGCGCGACACGCTCGAGCAGACGCGCCTGCCGCTGCAGCTTGCCGACACCGAGCAGGCTCGCGAGCGTCAGCGCGCGCTCATCCGGCAGATCGACGACTACCTCGCTCCCCGCCTCGCCAACCTCGACGCACCGTTGCTCGCCGTCGTCGGCGGGTCGACGGGAGCCGGCAAGTCGACACTCGTGAACAGCCTCGTCGGGCATGCCGTGACCCGCACCGGCGCGATCCGCCCGACGACGCGGCAGCCGATTCTGCTGCACTCGCCCGCCGACGCCGAGTGGTTCGCCTCGCGCCGGGTGCTTCCCGGCCTCGGCCGCATCACCGGAACCGCGCGCCGTGGGCCGCTCCCGGCCGACCGCGCCGGCGACGACCCCGACGCCGCGCTCATGTCGTCGGTCGTGCTCGTCGGCGACGAGCGCGTGCCGCGCCACCTCGCGATCCTCGACGCGCCCGACGTCGACTCGATCGCCGATGAGAATCGTGCACTCGCCGCCCAGCTGCTCGCCGCCGCCGATCTTTGGCTGTTCGTCACCACCGCGAACCGATATGCCGACGCCGTTCCCTGGGCGCTGCTCGACGACGCCGCGCAGCGCGACATCACGGTGGGCATCGTGCTCGACCGCGTGCCGCCGGGCGCCGGCACCGAGATCGAGCCGGCGCTGCGGGAGCTGCTCGCGGAACGGGGGCTCGACCGGGCGCCCGTGTTCACGATCGATGAGTCACCGCTCGACGAGCTCGGCATGCTGCCCGACGAGGCGGTGCGGGGCGTGCGTGCATGGCTCGCCGACCTGGCGGCCGATCGCTACGAGCGGCAGCGGGTGGCTCGCCGAACGGTGCGGGGCGCGATCGCGCGGGCCTCGGCCGCCGCGCGCGACATCGCGAGGGCACGGGATGCGCAACGTGAGCTGGCGGCCTCGGTGCGATCGACGACGCGCCACGAGTACGACGAGGCGACCGCCGCCATCATCGACGCGACGAAGGACGGCACGCTGCTGCGCGGCGAGGTGCTCGCGCGCTGGCAGGACTTCGTCGGCACGAGCGACGTGTTCCGCTCATTCGAGTCGTGGTTCAGCCGGCTGCGCGACCGCGCGACCGCGTTCGTGCAAGGGCGCCCCCAGCCGATCCGCGAGGTCGAGGCCGAGATCGAGCACGGGCTGCACGCCGTCATCCTCGACCGAGCCGGGCGCGCCGCGGGAGCCGCGTACGAGCACCTGCGACAGTCGCCGGCGGGGCGGCGCCTCGCGACCGACGCCTCGCTGGCGCGCGAATCGCCGGCGCTCACCACCGACGCCTCGGCCATGATCCGCGACTGGCAGGCAGCGCTCATCGACCTCATCCGCGAGCAGTCCGGCGGTAAGCGCACGCAGGCGCGGCTCATGTCACTTGGGCTGAACGCCGTCACGGTCTCGCTCATGGTCGTGCTGTTCGCCTCGACGGGCGGGCTGACGGGCGGCGAGCTCGCGATCGCCGGGGGCTCCGCCGTCGTGGGCCAGAAGCTCCTTGAGACCATCTTCGGCGAAGAGGCCGTTCGCAGGCTCGCGCGCGAGGCCCGCGACGACCTCGAGCGACGCGTGCGTGATTTGCTGGCAGGCGAGTACGCGCGCTACGAGCAACTGTTGCAGCTCGTCGACGCCGGACCGGCTGGCGATGACCTGCGCGACGCTGCTGACGCGCTCGAACGCGCCATGGCATCCGTCGCCGACGCGGTGACGGATACCCCGGATGGCGCCCCGGCCGACACGGTCATCGCCCGCGACGAAGCCGCCGCTGAGGGCGTGGCCGTTCCCGTCGACGTGGCGGCCTCGTCGGCAGCTCCGCGCACGGCCGTCGCGCCGCACGGGGGCCCCACCCTTCCCGACGTGGGCGCTCCGGAAGATCTGGGAGAGGTGCCCGTCATCGCGCCGATCGTCGTGTCACCAGAGCTCGACCACGGCCCGATCGATCGGCCGTTGCCGCCGCCCGGCGACGCGTCGTCGCCCTGGCCCGATGCACGCTCGCACGGCCCCATCGACGACGAGCGCGAGCGCGACGCATGAGCCACGCGACGCTCGATGAGCGGCTCGCGGCGCTGCGCGAAGCTCGCGAACTCGCCGACGGCCGGCTCGACGACGAGACGCTGGCCGACATCGACCGGATGCTCGAGGCCGCAGGGGCGCGACGGGAGCTCTCGGGCGACCATACGGTCGTCGGGTTCTTCGGCGCGACGGGATCCGGCAAATCCTCGCTGTTCAACGCCGTCGTCGGCGAGTCGCTCGCCCGCACCCACGTGCGCCGACCAACGACGAGCGAGCCGCTCGCGGCCGTATGGAATGAGGAGGGAGTCGAGCCGCTGCTCGACTGGCTGCGCGTCGCCGACCGGCGGCGGCCGGGAGCGCCGTTCGCGGGCGACCCGTCGCTGTCGCTCGTGCTGCTCGACCTGCCCGACTTCGACTCGGTCGAGCGCGAGCACCGTGCGATCGCCGAGCGACTCGCGGGCCAGGTCGACGTGCTCGTGTGGGTCGTCGACCCGCAGAAGTACGCCGATGCCGTGCTGCACGCCGACTTCGTGCAGCGCTTCTCGGCGCACGCCGCCGTCACCGCCGTCGTGTTGAACCAGATCGACCTGCTGTCGAGCCACGACGTACCGCGCGTCGTCGACTCGCTGACCGGGTTGCTTCGCCGCGACGGGCTCGGCCGCGTGCGCGTGGTGACCGCCTCCGCGACGACCGGCTCCGGCATCGATGACGTGCGCGCACTCGTCGGCCGCTTCGCGAGACAGCGGGCGGCGCAGACCGCCCGCATCGAAGCCGACCTGGTGAGCCTCGCGGCTCGCCTCCTCCCCGAATTCGAGGCCGAGCCGGGCGACGACGCCGGCCTGTCATCGCGCGTGGTGAAGCGACGCACAGCGTCACTCGTGCAGGAGCTCTCCGCGGCATCGGGTGTCGACGACGTCGCCGCCGCCGTCGGCCGCTCCTACGCGAAGCGCACGGGCCAGGCGACCGGCTGGCCGCTCACGGCATGGTTGTTGCGACTCCGGGCCGATCCCCTGCGCCGGATGCACCTGCTCGCCTCGGCTCCGGCCGCCGTGCGGGAGGGACGGGATCCCGACCTGCATCGGACGGCGCTGCCGCAGCTCAGCGCCGGCCAGGAGGCCCGTGCGGCGCGGGCCGTTCGCGCCTTCGGCGATGACCTTGCGAGCGGACTGCCCGATTCCTGGCGGGCCGCGGTCAGGCGGCGCGCGAACGCCGCGATCGAGACGCTGCCGGGCGAGCTCGACCGTGCGATCGCCCGAACCGACCTCGGAGCGCGAGGCTCGTGGTGGTGGCCCGTGATCGGCGTGGTGCAGTGGATTGCCCTGCTCGCGGCCCTCGTGGGCGTTGGCTGGTATCTCGCGGCGTGGCTGCTGCCGCTGTGGGGCCTGCCTGCGCCCGAGCTCACTCGGGTCGAGGGATGGCCCGTTGCGATGCTGCTCATCGCCGCCGGCATCCTGCTCGGTATCCTCCTCGGTCTCGCGTCGCAGGCGATCGGCGCCGCCATTGGCGCCGCCAGGCGACGGCGCGCTCGGCGGAGGTTGCAGAGGGAGGTCACCCGCGTCGCGACCACGCGAGTCATCGAGCCGATCGCGACCGAGCGCGAGCACGCGGGCCGCGTCGCTCGGCTCATCGCCCGCGCGGGCGGGCGATAGCTCGACTACAGATCTCGCGCGGCGATCCTGCGCAGCAGCCGCTCGACGGCGAACGCCGCATCGCGGCTGCCGCCCTTCACCATCTGGTCGGTCTCGGCGGTGAGCACGATGGCGCGGCCGAGCATCCGGTCGTCCCAGTCCCGAAGGTCGCGGCGCGCCTGACCGACCTGCCACGGCGCCGCCCCTGCCGCGCCCGCGAGCTGGGCGTCGCTGCCCCGCTGGTCCGACACCTTGGCCATGAGCCGCAACTTGCCGGCCACCGCCGCGACGATGGGCACGGGATGCACGCCCTGCGACATGCCGTGTCGCGCGAGACCGAGGGCGTCACGGAGGCGTCCGGCGATCGCGGCGTCGGCGATCTTGAATCCCGTCGTCTCAACGCGCCCGCCATAGTAGCGCTCAACGTCGCGCTCGGTGACGTCGTCGGTCGTGACCGCGATGAGCTGCCGGCACGCGGAGGCGAGCTCGGCGAGGTCGGTGTTGAACGCCGCGACGAGCTGGGAGGCGGCCTGGGGCTCGATGCGGCGGTGCTCGGCACGGAATTCGCCGTGCACGATGTCGAGCAGCTCATTCGCCTTCGGCTTCGGACAGGGCACCTCGATCGCGACGTCCTTCGCGGCGCGGATCGCGTCGAGCAGCTTCTTACCCCGCGCGCCCGAGCTGTGCCGGAACACGATGGTCGTCCCCTCGACGGGCGTCTCGATGTACCGGATGCTGTCGGCAACGAGCGCGTCGGTGCATTTCTCGACGCCCTCGACGATCACGAGCCGCGGCTCCATGAAGAGCGACGGGCTCACGAACGTGACGAGCGCCCCCGCAGCGTACGTGGCCGCATCGAGCTCGGTGACCTCGAGGCTGGGATCTTCCAGCCGGAGCGTGCGACGCAGCAGATCGAGGGCGAGATCGGCGAAGTAGTCTTCCGGGCCCGACAGCAGCACGACCGGCGCGGGCCGGATCTCTCGTGGAGCCAGCTGCGGGATGGCGGGAGCGGCGCCCCCGCGCCCGCCCTTCGCCGACCCGGCTCGCCCGCTGGTCTTCGTCGCCGCCACCGCACGCTCCAGTTCCTGCCCGCGCTCCCGAGTTGGCGCGCTTGACCATGGTAGGCCGGGCCCTCACCCGGTGCGCCGGTCCCGCATGACGCTGCCGCCGACACCGGCCTCATTCAAGCCGTGTGGCCTCATCCGGCAGCCGCCCGACGGGGATGAGCGAAATGTCCTGCAATTTCCAGTCGAGGGCCGCGATCCGCTCGGCGGCCGCGTGCAGCGTCTCGGTCCGAGGCGGGCGTCGGCGCGTCGGCACGAAGAAGATCTCGGTGTGGAAGACCTGGCCCTGATCGCGCATCCGCACTCCCGCATCACGCACCCACGGCTGCCGCAGCATCTCGGCGAGGACGGCGTTGACGAGCGGATGCGTTCGCTTGTCGTCGTGCGTGCGCGCCCGCTCGTCCATGAGGTCGCGGATCGCGAACCTCGTGTTGCGCACGCCGTCGAGCACGATGCCGATCGAGATGAAGATGGCGGCCGCCCCATCGAGCCACCAGAGACCGATGCCGACGCCGAGCACGCCGACGATGGAAGCGGCGTTCGTGTGCCAGTCGGCCCTTGCCATGTCGGCGTCGGCGAAGAGGAGCTTGTTGTGCAGCTTGGGGGCGAGACGCAGTTTCGCAGGGCCGTAGATCAGCGGACCGATGACGATGAGCAGCATGACGCCGACCATGAGCCAGCCGAGCCAGATCGTCTGGCCGAACAGCTGAAGGGTTCCGATGGTGGGATGCTCGCCCGAGATGAGCCCGATGGCGGCCTCGACGGCAAGGTTGCCGCCGACCGCGAGGAGCGCGACGCCGGCGACCAGGTGCCCGATCGTCATGGCGCGATGCTTGCCGAAGGGAAACGAGCGAGTCGGTTTGCGACGGATGAACAGGAGCGCGACGAGGAAACTCACCTGCGGGATCAGCGAGAGCATGTCTTCGATCCACGCGGTCTTCATCGCCTGCGAGTTGCCCAGGACGAGCGCGACCAGGCTGATCGTGAACAGGGTGTAGGCGATCGTCGCCCACTCCCAGCGGATCGCCTTCGTGAGGGCCGTGCGCTGCTCGGCGGGCAGATCCGTCCGGCCGACGTTTCTCATCAGCTGAGCTCGCGATCGAGGAACGACTCGAGCTCGTACACGAGCTCGTTCTCGCCGAGGGGGACGAGCATGACGATCTCGCGGCCCTCTGCTCCCGGCACCTCGTCGTAGCCGCGCGTCGTGCCCGCCATCTGGGACCACGGTGTGTCGGCGGTCATGCCGCCCACGGCGAGGTCGATCCGGTGCTGCTCGAGGTGCTCGACGAGCGATTCCTCGCTGCCGAAGGTCCACTCCACCTCGGCGCCGTGCTCCTCGGCGAACGCCTCGACCAGGTCGGCGAGGGGGCCGAATGCGCCTCCGTCCGCCGCCTTCTCGACGAGCCCCTCCTCGACCGACGCGCCCGCGCGGAGCACCGCGCCCTCGACGCGGTCCATCGTGCCGTTCGGGTCGGACGGTATCGACAGCCCGCACCCACTGAGCAGCATTCCCGCGAGGAGCATCCCGATCAGCGACGCGATCCGCCGCCTGCCCGGTCCGTTTCCCCGAGTCGGCGGACGACGCGAGCCCCCGGTCGAACGCTGCGTTGCGAGCGCCATCGTCTCCTCCTTGAAAACGCCCAGAGTCGAGGCTGGAATGCGCAGCTTGACTCGAATCCCTTCACCTTAGGGGCTCGTTCCTGCTGGTCATGTGTGACGCTGCCGCGGCCTCGCTATGCCGATTTCTTGGTGGAGCGCTTCGTCGATTTGGATGTGGAGGAGCCGCGCTTCTTCGCCTCCGATCCGGAGGATTTCGACTGTGACGACGGCTTCGAGGATTTCGACGAGCGCGATTTCGTCGCCGACTCGGCCTTCGACCGAGATCCGGATGCGCGCGATTTCGATCCCGATTCGCGCTTCGACGACGAGCGCGATCTGCCGCGCTTCGACGAGCGCGACTTCTCGACGCTCTGCCGGAGCGCCGCCATCAGGTCGATGACCTCAGCGCCCTCGTCCTCGTCGGGAGCTCCGAAGGTCTCCTCGGTGTCGAGCGCGTCACCCTGTTCGCGCTTCGCCTCCACGAGGGCGCGCAGCTCCTCCTGATACTCGTCACGAAACGCCGACAGGTCGAAGTCGCCCGCGTACGTGTCGACGAGCTTCGATGAGAGCTCGAGCTCCTTCTTAGTGACGCGCACCGATTCGTCGAGCGCCGGGAAATCGGCCTCGCGCACTTCGTCGTCCCACAGCAGCGTCTGTACGAGCAGCACGTCACCCCGCACGCGCAGGGCGGCGAGACGCGTCTTCTGGCGCAACGCGAACTGCACGATCGCGGTGCGGTCGGTCTCCTCGAGGGTGCGGCGGAGCAGCACGTACGCCTTGGGCGACTTGCCCGTCGGCTCGAGGTAGTAGCTGCGGTCGAACAGGATCGGGTCGACCTGCTCGGACGGCACGAACTCCACAACCGAGATCTCCCGACTGCGCTCTTGCGGCAGGGAGTCAAGCTCGTCCTTGGTCAGCACGACGGTCTCGTCGTCGTCGACGTGCGCCTTCACGATGTCCTCATACTCGACCACCTCGCCGCACACCTCGCAGCGCCGCTGATAGCGGATTCGGCCGCCGTCCTTGTCGTGCACCTGGTGCAGCGAGAGGTCGTGATCCTGCGTCGCGCTGTACAGCTTGACGGGAACGTTCACGAGCCCGAATGAGATGGCTCCTGTCCAAATGGCTCTCATACCGCAAGTAAAGACGATTCGGATGCATGGCACCTCGTTGTTCGGAGCGTTCTGTATGAGGATGGCGCGATGGCACGCACGACGGAACAACGGATCTCGATCGACGGTAAGAAGCTGCGCCTCTCGAATCTGGACCGGGTGCTGTACCCCGCGACGGGCACGACGAAGCGCGACGTGATCGACTACTACCGCCGCATCGCCCCCGTCATGCTCCCCCACTGCCGCGACCGGCCCGTCACCCGCAAGCGCTGGCCGGGCGGCGTCGGGGAGGACGGCGGCGGCGAGGTCTTCTTCCAGAAGAACATCGGCCAGGGCGCGCCCGACTGGGTCGAGCGGCGCAGCATCCAGCACAGCGATCACGTCAATGAGTACCCGCTCGCGAACGACGTCGCGACGCTGGCGTGGTTCGGGCAGATGGCCGCCCTGGAGATTCACGTGCCGCAGTGGAGGTTCGGCGAGGGCGACGAGCACCTGCCGCCCGACCGCATCGTGTTCGACCTCGATCCCGGCGAGGGCGTCGGGCTGCGGGAGTGCGTCGAGGTCGCGCGCCTCGTGCGGGGACTGCTGCGGGACATGGGACTCGATCCTGTGCCGGTCACCAGCGGCAGCAAGGGCATCCACCTCTACGCCGGCCTCGACGGCACCCAGAGTTCGGAGCAGGTCTCGGGCGTCGCGAAGGAGCTCGCCAGGGCGCTCGAGGCCGACCACCCGGACGACGTCATCAGCTCGATGCGGCGGTCGGCCCGTGCCGGCAAAGTGTTCATCGACTGGAGCCAGAACAACGCGAGCAAGACGACCATCGCGCCGTACTCGCTCCGCGGCCGCCGGCATCCGCATGTCGCGGCACCTCGGACGTGGCGCGAGCTCGCGTCGCCTCAGTTGCGACAGCTCGATCTCCGCGACGTGCTGGCGCGGGTCAAACGGCGCGGAGATCCCATGGCGGGCCTGGAGGACGCCCGTGGTGACGGGACGGCGAGCGACGGCGTGATGGGCCGGGGCGGGCCGGTCGATCGCGACGCCGATCCTCCGCCTCGCGACCGGCTCACCGTGTACCGCACGAAGCGCGACGCGAGCCGGACGCCCGAACCGGTGCCCGATCGGCACGGCAGGGGCGGCGACGGGCCGCCCTCGTTCGTGATCCAGCGGCACCAGGCGCGGCGGCTGCACTTCGACTTCCGCCTCGAGCACGAGGGCGTGCTCGTGAGCTGGGCGCTGCCGAAAGGGGTTCCGACCGACCCGAAGCGCAACCACCTCGCCGTGCCGACCGAGGACCACCCGCTCGAGTACGGCGAGTTCGAGGGCGAGATCCCGAAGGGCGAGTACGGCGCGGGAGTGGTCGAGATCTGGGACGCCGGCACCTACGAACTCGAGAAATGGGAGGACGGTGAGGTCATCGCGACGCTCACCGGGCGCGAGGACGGCGGCCTCGGCGGCAGGCGAAAGTACGCCCTCTTCCGCACGGGTGACGACCCCCAGAAGCCGCAGTGGATGATCCACCGCATGCAGCTCGACGACGAATCCGGCGGCGAAGGCGGCGCGACCACGCGGGAGCCGGCCTCGGCGAAACGGGCGCCGAGCCGCCGCTCGCGCGCCGCGCCGGCCCGATACCGGCCGATGCTCGCGGTCCGCGGCGAGGCGGATGCCCTCGAGCGACTCGACCAGAACGAGTGGGCGTTCGAGATGAAGTGGGACGGGATGCGCGCAATCGTCACCGTCGACGACAAGGTCACCGTGCACAGCCGCAATGCGCGCGACGTGACGGTGAGCTTCCCTGAACTCGACGGGGTCGTCGACGCGGTCGACACGGAGTCGTGCGTGCTCGACGGCGAGATCGTCGCGTTCGGCGGAAACGGCGCGCCCGACTTCGGACGGCTTCAGCGGCGGATGCACGTGACCAATCCGCGCGAGGCCGCCCGGCTTCGGAACGAAGTGCCCGTGAGCCTCGTGGTCTTCGACGTCCTCGAGATCAACGGCAGTCCGTCGGTCGAGCTGCCCTATGCGAACCGGCGCGAGCTGCTGGATGAGGTCGTGCACGACGTCGACGGGCTCGTGCTCGTGCCTCCCGCCTTCGACGGGGACGTCGAGGCGGCCGTCGACTCGAGCAGTCGCTTCGGACTCGAGGGCATCATGGCGAAGCGACTGGAGAGCCCGTACCGACCGGGCCGACGATCGAGCGATTGGCGAAAGGTCGCCCACGTGCAGACGGCCGAGGTCGTCGTCATCGGCTGGCGGCCGAGCTCGGCCGACCCATCCGGGCTGGCCTCGCTCCTGCTCGCGGTCCCGACCGCCGACGGCCTGCGGTATGCCGGGCGCGTCGGGACGGGCTTCTCGGCGTCACAGCGTCGCGAGATCCGACGCAGCCTCGAACGCTTGGCGAGGAAGACGCCGCCGGCCGACGGCGTGCCCGGGGCCGATGCCCGCGACGCACGCTGGGCGACGCCGAAGCTCGTCGCCGAGGTGCGATACCGGGAGCGGACCGCGGACGGGCGCTTGCGACACGCAGCCTGGCGCGGCTGGCGCCCGGACAAGTCGCCGCCCGACGTCAACCCAGAGGTGTGACGGGGCGCCGCGGGACGGCCGCGCGCTAGTCGTCCTGGCCTGCGGTCACGCGAGCGAGCCTGGCCACGACGTCGCTGAGCTGGCCGGTCTTCTCGAGCGTGGCCCGCTGCACTTCGGAGCCGGTGCCGTGCGTGAACAGCTCGTCGATGCGCTGCTGCACGAACGAGAGGTCTCCAGAGGCTTCGAGCGCCGGTGCGACCGACTCGACCAGCCCGTCGACGACCTCGCGCGCCGGGCGCGGGCGCAGCGTGTGCGGATCGAGGAGGTCTCCCGTCAGCCCGTACCGACCGGCCTGCCACGTCTCCAATCGCACGAGTGCGGCCGAGACGGCCGGAGCATCCACCCCGTCGCGCCACTGCTTCGCGGCGGTCTCGACGAGGGCGCGCGCGAGCGAGGCGACCAGCACGGCGTCGCGCGCGTCGAGGCACACATCGGCGACGCGGAGCTCGACGGTCGGGTACCGGTGCGACAGCCTCGCGTCGGAATAGATCATGCCCTGGTCCGAGATGACCCCGGAGGCGAGCATGGCCGCAATCTGCGCGTCGTACGCCCGCACGGATCCGTAGACGTCTTGCGGTCCAGCCGTGGGCCAGCGCTGCATCACCTGGGACCGGAAACTGGCGTACCCGCTGTCCTCACCGTGCCAGAACGGTGAGTTCGCGCTGATCGCGGTGAGGATCGGCGTGAGCGTGCGCACGCGGTCGAGCACGGCGACGCCCTCGTCACGCGACTCAACCGACACGTGCACGTGACAGCCGCACGTGAGGTGCTGGCTGGTCGTGATGCCGAAGTGCTCGGCCATCCAGCGGTATCGCTCTTTGCGGGCGAGAGTCGGGTCGACCTGTATCGGCGAGGTGCCTGTCGCGACCACCTTCACGCCGGCCTCGCGTGCGGAGAGAATCGCTTCGCGGCGCCAGGCCCGCACTTGTTCCTCGAGCTCGACGCGATCGGCAGTCGGTTTGGTATCGGTTTCGACCTGCTGCGATTGCAGCTCGCCGTCGAGGGAGCCGCCGGGGGCCTTTGCCTCATCGTCATGCTCGTCGCGGTCGTTCTCGCGGTCGTTCTCGCGCTCATCGGCGCGTCTCAGCACCCGCTCCGCCACCGCCCACGGCATGCCCGTCTCAGGGTTGACGAGCAGCAGTTCTTCTTCCAATCCGAAGGTTCGCATCGCCACACCATGCCAGAGCCAGGTTGAAAATCTGAGGCGTTCGCGAAACTCTCGAGTGCGACAGCAACGAGAGGAGTCACCACATGTGCCGATTGTTCGGCTACGTCGCCGATGCGCCCACCGCCCTCGTCGACGAGCTCGGGGCCGAGGAGTTCGAAGCGTTCACCTCGCTCACACGTGTGCACGCGGACGGGTGGGGCATGGCGTGGCACGACGCCGAAACCGGACGTACGCGGTCGGCGCGCTCGTTCGAGCGCGCCGACGACGACCCCGAGTACGCGAGGCTCGCCGCGCAGCGACTCGGTTCGGCCGGGTTCGTGCACCTGCGCTGGGCGACGGGCGGGCTCGCCGTCAACGAGCACAACACGCACCCGTTCGTCGATGGCGACCTCGCGTTCGGGCACAACGGCCACATCGGCCCGATCGACAAGCTCGAGGGCCTGCTCGGTGCCGAGCAGCGGGCCAAGCTGCGCGGCACGACCGACAGCGAGCGATACTTCCGACTCATCGTGCAGTGCATCCAGGACGAGGGCGACGAGGCGGCGGGGGTCACGACGGCGCTCCGGCTGCTCATGCGGGAGTTCCCGCACTCGAGCCTCAACGCGCTGCTGCTCACGGGCAGCAAGCTCTTCGGCATCCACGTCAACAGCAAGGCTGACTCCCCGCGCGAAGGGTTGCGCGAGCTCTTCGAGTCGCCGGATGCCATTCCCGCGTACCACGAGACCGAGTACTACGCGATGGGGTACCGCGCATCGCCCAGCTGCCTGCAGATCATCTCGAGCGGCCTGAGCCGGACGGGATGGACGCCGGTTCCGCCCGACACGGCCGCCGTGGTCGACCTGGAGTCCCGCACGCTCCGGCGGCTGGACCTGATTCCCGTCTGAGCCCCCCTGGCAACGAACGCGACCGGCCCGCCGCGGACGCAGCGGAACTGGGCCGGCACCGGAGCACGGCTTAGAGGAACATGGCGAACACGACCGCGGCGAGGTTGAGCAGCGCGCCGGCACCGGCCACGATGCGCCAGGGTCCAAGAAAGCCGAGCAGTCCGAACACGAGGCCGCCGAACGCGGGGAACGGGAGAAAGCCACGCACCAGACTGAAGTCGCCGAACACGGCTCCCCCGCCGATCGCCAGCCAGCACACGAGGCCGAGCACGAGACTGATCATGGCGATCGTCGTGAAGCCGCCGCGCTCGTACCACGGCACGTTCGGGTTGGTCTCCGGTTCGTACGCTTCCGGTTCGTGCGGTTTCGGATCCGGCACGGTGCTCACCTCCGCTTCGGCGGTCTCCGGCGACGGAATGCGCGCAACCATATGCCGGCCGGGTGCGAAGCAGCATAACGAATGCGCTGGGCTTCACTGGTCCCCGCCTCGTCGATCGCGCGCCCCGACATCCAGACGGCGAACGGGGCCTTCCCACCACCGCCGACGACGATCGTCCCGGCGAGGTCGGTACGCGCCGCCGTGATGCCCGCGGCGTCGAGCATGCCGAGCGCCGCCGCCGTCGGATGCCCGTATCCATTGCCGGCGCCGACCGAGACCAGGGCGAGCTGCGCTCCCGTCGCGGCGTAGAGCTCGGCCGCCTGGTCGCTCGAGCCGTGATGCGACATCTTGACGATGTCGGCCCGCACCGCGGGTACGGGTGCGGCGGGCGAGCGGTCGCCCGCCGCGCGCGCCGCGCGCAGCACCTGCGATTGCGGCTCCTCACCGAGGTCGCCGAGCGCGAGGAGCGATGGACCGTTCGCCGGCTCGACATGAACCGTGAGGCTGCCGTCGTTGCCCGACATCGGTGACGGGCCGCCGTCTGCCGCGGCGGCCGGCCACAGTGCCCGCCACGTCGTGTCGCCGAGTTGCCACACGTCGCCCGCCGCTGCCGTGCGCACGGGGATGCCACTGGTCGCGTACTGCGCCACGACCGGCTCCGTGAGCGCCTCGCCCGTGTGGGGGACGACGAGCGCCGCCACGCGATCGACGAGATGGACCGCGGCGCCGTCGTGGTCGTGATCGAAGTGCGAGAGCACGAGCACGTCGATCCGCTCGACGCCGAGCAGGTCAAGGCACGCGGCGAGGGGCTCGGCGTCGGGCCCCGTGTCGATGAGGGCCACGAAGTCGCCCGCCCGCACCGCGATCGCATCGCCCTGCCCCACGTCACAGGCTGCGTACCGCCACTCGCTCGGGAACGTCGCCGAGCGCACGAGCGCCGAGCCGACGCCGGATCCCACGATGATGGCGACGGTCACGATGACGAGGCCGCCGGCCACGAACGAGACTCGGCGTCCGCCCGGCTCCCGCGGCCGCACGAGCCACGCGACGACAGCGGTCGCGGTGAGCACGGCGAGCAGGAACGCGCCGAGGATGCCTGGCGGCCACGGCAGGGTGGCGAACGGCCATCCGGCGGTGCCGGTCGCGATCACGCCGATCCAGTGCGCCGGCAGCCAGGCGGCCCACAGCGCGAGCGGCGCGAGCGGTGGCGCGAGGGTCGCGAGCAACGCCCCGATGAGCCCCACCATGGTCGCGACGGGGGCAGCGGGTGCCGCGAGAAGGTTCGCCACGACGCCGTACACGGGGATGACGGGCTGCAGCAGGATCAGGATCGGCTGGCAGGCGAGCTGGGCCGCGACCGGCACCGCGAGCGCGACGGCGAGCCACCGCGGCATCCACCGCTCCAGCCGGTCCGCGAGCGGTCGCGTGCCGAGCAGCAGCCCTCCGGTCGCGGCGATCGAAAGCGCGAAGCCGTAGTCGACGCCGAGGTCGGGGCTCGCGGTGAGCAGCAGGATGACGGCGAGGCACAGCACGGGCGCCCCGCGCACGTGCCGGCCCCAGCCGTCGACGGCGAGGACGATCGCCGCCATGGCCGCCGCTCGGACGACGCTGCCCTCCGGCGTCACGATGACGACGAACGCCGCGAGCGCCGCGCTCGCGGCGGCGATCCGGACGCCGCGCGGCGCACCGAGCAGCCGGCCGATGAGCACGATCCCCCCGACAACGAGCGCGCAATTGGAGCCGGAGACGGCCACCAGGTGGGTGAGCGACGAGGACTTCATGGCCGCTTCGAGCCCGTCGTCGACCGCGCGGGTATCGCCGACCGCGAGGCCAGGCAACAGCTGCCCGCCGGCACCGGGCAGCGCCTGCGCCGCCGTCACGAAGCGGTGCCGTAGCTCGTCGGACCAGGCCAGGAACGGATGCGCGGGTGCCGTCTGCGCCGCGGGATCTGTCGCGAGCGCCATGAGCCGTTTGCCGCCGCCCTCGAACTCGCGAAGCCGCGCCTCGAACACGATCTGCGCGCCGATGGCTGGGGCGCGCAGAGCGGCCTCGTGGGCACTCCCGGTCGCGACCGCCTCGACGCTGCCGAACACGAGCAGCGGCACGTCGACGTCGGCCCATCCGTCGCCGAGATCGAGCGCGCTCGCGCTCGCGCGGAACCGGCCGTTCGCCCCACCCGCGGCGGTCCACGCGGACCGCGACGCCCCGGCGCGTGGGGTGCCGTCGTCCGCCGCGATGAGCGCGTCATCGGGCACGATGCCCGTCACGACGGCGCGCACGTGCACGGCACTGCCGTGATCGAGCGCGGCCTCCACGACGGGCCCTCGCGAGGCCTGCCACTGCACGGCGCCGCTGCACGCCACGAGCGACGCGAGCGCGAGGCACCATGCCCCCTGCACGAGCACGAGCGCCAGACGCAGGTGTCCGCGCGGCCGTAACCAGGCGATCACCGCGAGCAACGCGATCGCCGCAATGGCGCATCCGATCGCCACGGGCCATCCCGCGCCGGGTTCGAGGGCCACCACGAGCGCCACCGCCCACGCCGTCAGCGCCGCGGGCAGGAGCCGCAGGTCGAGGCGACGCCCGTCATCGTCACGGGGCTCCTCGGCGAACGACGCCTCCCCGCGGGACCGCACGCGGCCGTCGCCCCCGCCGCTTCGATCCAACGTCACACCGTGACGAGCGGGGCGAGCGCCTCGAAGATCTTGTCGCCGATGCCGCTCACGTTCTTCAGCTCGTCCACCGTCGCAAAACCGCCGTGCTGATCGCGGTAGTCGATGATGCGCTGGGCGAGCGCCGGCCCGATCCGGGGCAGTGTTTCGAGCTCCGACTGCGTCGCCGTGTTGAGGTTCACGAGCGCGCCAGCCCCGCCCGGAGCACCGGCGCCCGCGTCCGCCGCGCCGGGTCCGCCACCACCACCACCACCGGCGTCGTCGCCGGAAACCGCCTGCCCCTGCCCGGCCGTGTCGGGCGGTTGCTCGCCCACCCGCGGCACCCAGAGCTGTTCACCGTCGACGACGGCGCGCGCGAGGTTGACGGCCGCTCGGTCGGCCTCGGCGGTGAAGCCGCCCGCGGCATCGATCGCGTCGACGACGCGCGACCCCGGCGCGAGCGTCACGACGCCCGGGTCGGTGACCGCTCCCACGACGTGCACGAGCAGGGTGGCCGCGCCGCCCGCTCCCGTGCCGCCCGCGCTCGCCGCCCCGGGACCATCGGGGGCCGCGCCCGGCCCGGCAAGCGGATCGCCGAGCTCACCCCCGAGCTCGTCGCCGGTGACGGCGGGATCGGGGTCGCCGCCGATCGAGGTGGCGGGTGAGGGCTGCAGCGCCGCGACGATGAGCCCCACGGCGAGCGCGACGAGCGCGAGCACGATACCGGCGCCGACGCCCATGCGCACGCGGGGTCGGGCCGGTCGCTCGAAGAGCGCGTCGAGCTCGGCGCCGGTGAGGGTCACCGTGTCGGGCTCGGGGGGCTCGACTGCGCCTTGCGACCGCTCGCTCGCGGTGTCTGGGCCGGAGCCTCGCTCGGTGGCGGGCTCATCCGGTGGGCCGGGCTCCAGGCCGGCGACGTGCAGGCCGGTCGCGTCGATCAGCTCGGGCGGCGTGCGCCGGGCGTCACCGTTCGCCGGCTCGCTGTCGCCACCGGCTGGGGCGGCCCGCTCGCCCGCGCGCTCCTTCCGGGCAACGGCGCCGTCGACGAGCGCCCGGAAGGCACCGCCACCCCCGCCACGCTCCTGCCGCATGCGAGCACGGTAAGCGGGCGCTGCAGCCGCCGGCGCGAGCCGTCGGGCCGGCTGTGGACAGTGGCCGCGCGCGGCGTGCTCCACACGCAACCGGCGACGACGCCGGGTGCTGAGCCTCCGCCACGGTTGTCGTGCGAATGTACCCACATGGAGTCATCTGCAGACCTCTCCGGGCCAGCGGCGCCTCGCAGGCGGGGTGACGGCTCCGCTCCGCGGGACGCGTCACACGAATCGGTAGCGGATCGACGCTCGCGGGAACCTGCCCCGCCCGAGAGCGCCGAGTCGGACGCGCCGAGCGTCGGCATCATCCTCGATCCGGTTTCGCCGACCGAAGCGGGCGAGCACCTCACGCTCGGGCTCGCCGACTGGCTCGACGAGCACACGGGCGAGCGCTGGGACGTCGAGGTCGCGACCGACCCGCGGTCCGCGCAGGCCGACAACATCGACGAGCTCATGGAGGTCGTCGACGAGATCCGCATCGCGCGCGGCTGGCGATACGCGCTCTGCGTGACCGACCTGCCGCTCCTGCTCAGGAGCCGCCCCGTGATCGCGCAGCGCGACACGGGCCGGGGCGTCGCCGTCATCTCGATGCCGGCGCTCGGGCCGCTCATGCAGCGCCGGCTGAAGCGCGTCGCCGCGCGGATGCTCGGCGAACTGCTCGGCGATCGCGGGATCGCCGATGCGGCGGAGAATCAGATCGCGATGGCCAGCGTCGACGATGCCGGCGAGAACGGCGTGCGCTACACCAAGCATCCGGCGATCGCCTGGCCGCTGCTCGTGGTCGGCATGGTGCGGGCCAACCGGCCCTGGAACGTGGTGTTCGGCCTGTCGAGCGCCATGGCGGCGGCGCTCGCGACGAGCGCCTTCGGCCTCTCCTCGACGACGATCTGGCAGATCGGCGACATGCTCACCCCAGACCGGCGCGTGTTCGCCAGCCTGCTGGCGATGACGATCCTCGTGTCGTGGCTCATCTTCCGCCACGGGCTGTGGGAGCGGGTCAGTGAGCGCGAGCGCCGATCCCACCGGCTGGTGGGCCTCTACAACGCCGCCACCCTCGTGACGCTCTCGATCGGCGTGGCCGCCCTCTACGCGGGCCTGTTCGTGATGAACTTCGCGATCGCCTGGTTCCTCGTGCCGGAGGCGCTCCTCGAGGAAACCCTGCTCCGGCCGCCAAGCTTCACCAGCTATCTCGGGCTGGCTTGGGGATTCTCCACCATGGGTGTGCTCGCCGGCGCGGTGGGGTCGAGCTTCGAATCCGAAGCCTCCGTGCGCCAGGTCGCCTACGGGCAGCGCGAGAAGTACCGGCTCCGGAGCATCCAGGACACGGAGCCGGAACTCGGCCGGGACTAGGGCGACGGCTCGCCGGGGACTCCGGAGTACCGCCGCCGCGGACCCGCGGCGACTACCCCTTGACCGCGATGTTCACGATCTTCGGCGCCCGGACGATCACCTTGGCGATCGTTTTCCCCTCCAGCGCGCGCTTGACCGGTGGCGCCTCGAACGCAAGTCTCTCGAGCTCGGCCTCGCCGATGCGCGGCGATACCTCGAGCCGGGCCCGCACCTTGCCGTTGATCTGCACGACGGCCGTGATCTCGTCCTCCTGCGTCAGCGACGACACGGCCTTCGGCCATCTCACGAGCGCGACGCCCGGCTCGTGACCGAGCTTCACCCACATGTCCTCGGCCGTGTACGGGGCGAACAGGTCGAGCACGACGGCGATCGCCTCCGCCGCCTCGCGCACGGCGGGGTCGGCGGGGCCCGGGCCCGAGTCGATGGCCTTGCGCGTGACGTTCGTGAGCTCCATGAGACGCGCGATGATCACGTTGTACTTGAACGACGAGGCGAGCGGGCCGATCTCGTCGAGGAAGCGGTGCACGGCCCGCCGGGTCGCGAGGTCGCCGCGGGCCGTGTCGACGTCCGGGTCGCTCGTCACGTCGTTCGCCACGCGCCACGCGCGGGCCAGGAACTTCGCCGACCCGGCGACCGACACGTCGGCCCAGTCGACGTCGTCCTCCGGCGGCGACGCGAACAGCATGGTCAGGCGCACCGCGTCGACGCCGTATGTGTCGAGCTCATCGGAGAGCTTGACGACGTTGCCCTTTGACTTCGACATCTTCGCGCCGTCCATGATCACCATGCCCTGATTGAGCAGGGCGCTGAACGGCTCGGAGAACGTGATGAACCCGAGGTCGTAGAGCACCTTCGTGATGAACCGCGCGTACAGCAGGTGCAGGATCGCGTGCTCGACGCCGCCGATGTACTGGTCGACCGGCGCCCATTTCTCCGCCTCAGCCGGATCGAACGCGCGCGTGTCGTCGTTCGGGGAGAGGAATCGCAGAAAGTACCACGACGAGTCGACGAACGTGTCCATCGTGTCGGCATCGCGTCGCATCGGCGCGCCGGTGACGGGATGCTCCGCCCGCATCCATTCCTCGGCGCCACCGAGCGGCGAAGAACCCTTCGGTCGCAGGTCGAGACCCTCGGCATCCGGCAGCACCACGGGCAGCTGGTCTTCGGGCACGGCCACCTCTTCGCCGTTCTCGCCGTGGAGGATCGGGATGGGCGTGCCCCAGTACCGCTGACGCGAGATGAGCCAGTCGCGGAGCCGGAAGTTCTTGGCGGGGCGGCCCGTGCCGCGATCGCCGAGGATCTCGATCGCCCGCGAGATCGCGTTGCGCTTCGAGAGGCCGTTGAGCGGCCCGGAGTTGCACAGGCGCCCATCGCCCGTGAGCGCCTCGCCCGTGACGGCCGGGTTGAGGTCATCGAGCTCTGGCAGCTCCGTGTCCTCGGTGATGATCGGGATTGCGCCGGTGATGGGCTGCGTCGTGTCGACGACCACGCGAACGGGCAGGTCGAAGGTCCGCGCGAAGTCGAGGTCGCGCTGGTCATGCGCCGGCACGGCCATGATGGCGCCGTGACCGTAGTCGGCGAGCACGTAGTCGGCGGCCCAGACGGGAAGCCGCTCGCCGCTCAGGGGATTGATCGCGTAGCGCTCGAGGAAGAGTCCCGTCTTCGGGCGCTCGGCCGACTGCCGCTCGATCGCGCCGAGGGAGTGCACGTCATCGAGGTAGCGCCGGAACGTCTCGCGCGTCTCCTCGCTCGCGTTCGCGACGAGCTCCGCCGCGAGCTCGCTGTCGGGCGCGACGACCATGAACGTCGCGCCGTAAAGCGTGTCGGGCCGCGTCGTGAACACCGTCACCTTCTCGTCGCGATCCTCGATCTCGAAGTCGACGTCGGCGCCGAGCGACCGGCCGATCCAGTTGCGCTGCATCGCCAGCACCTTCGCCGGCCAGTGCCCCTCGAGCTGCTTGAGGTCGTCGAGCAGGCGGTCGGCGTAGTCGGTGATCTTGAAGTACCACTGGTTGAGCTTCTTCTTCGTGACCTCGGCGCCGCAGCGCTCGCAGAGTCCGTCAACGACCTGCTCGTTCGCGAGCACCGTCTGGTCCTGCGGGCACCAGTTGACGTCGCTGTACTTTCGGTACGCGAGCCCCTTCTTGTACATCTGCACGAAGAGCCACTGGTTCCAGCGGTAGTACTCGGGGTCAGACGTGTGCAGCACGCGCTTCCAGTCGAAGCTGACGCCGTACCGCTGCATGCTCTCGCGCTGCTGGGCGATGTTGGCGTAGGTCCAGTCGCGGGGGTCGCCGCCGTTCTTGATCGCGGCGTTCTCGGCAGGCAGGCCGAACGAGTCCCATCCGATGGGGTGGAGCACGTTGAAGCCCTGGTGGCGCCAGTAGCGCGCGGCCGCGTCGCCCAGGGCGTACTGCTCGGCGTGACCCATGTGCAGGTCACCCGACGGGTACGGGAACATGTCGAGCACGTACTTGCGGGGGCGGTTGTCACCGTCCTTGCTGGAGTCGAAAAGCCCAAGCTCTTGCCACACCGGCGCCCACTTCTCCTGCAGCGCGCGGAAGTCGTAGTCGTGGGCGTCGTCCGTTCGGTTCTTGGTCACTGCCCCTCAGCCTTCGGAAGTCTCGTCGTCAACTTGGCCAGGGTACTCGCGCGCAGCGCGCCGCGCGCACCCGGAGCCGAGGCGGGCTGTGCGACGACGTGGCGCCGGCGCGGGGAGCGCGGGCGGGCTGCTCGGTGAGGTCACGCGGGCAGGATGAGTTGGAGCGTCGGCACCGTGACGAGCGCGACCGCGGTCGCCACCGCGAGCAGGCGGGCAGGAAGCCCCAGGGGGCGAGGCGCCGCGATTCGCGCGACGCGCTCGTGGAGCACGGCGGCGCTCTGCGAGAGGTCAACATCCGCGTTGCTGGACCCCTCGATGCCATCGCCGGCGTCGTCGCACCCATCGTTGCCGACGGGACGGTCTTCCCGGCCCCGACCCGAGGAATCCGGCGATACGGCCCCGCTGCCAAGCGCCCCGACCGGCCCCGTCGAGCCGGCGGCTTCGTCGCCCGGCAGGTGCCCGAGCTCGGCGACCGTGATGATCGCGCGCGCGGTGGGACCGTCGCCGACGGCGGCGCGCGCCCGGTCGTCGGCCAGCATCTCGATGAGCACGGCGACGCGCTGTTCGGCGAGCGCGGCGACGGGGAACCAGGGCAATGCCTGATGCCACGCCCGGAATGCGACGAGCACGATGTCGTGCCGCTGCCACAGGTGCGCTGCCTCATGCGCGATGACGGCGGCGAGCTCATTCTCGGGCAGTTCGTCGAGCAGCCCGCGCGAGAGCACGGTGAGACTGCCTGCCCCGTGGGGCAGGCAGTACGCGACGGCGCGGTCGTCATCGATGACACGCGTTCGGTCGCGACTCGGGTGCGGCTGCGAGAGGAGGCGAAGCAGCTGCCAGTGACGTCGCCGCTGTGCCGAGACGCGCACGATGGTGGTGGCCAGGTGGGCGAGCAGGTAGCCGGCCATCGCTGCCGCGACGATCAGCCCCAGGAACGACCAGATCGGCAGCACGACGGGGGTCGCCGTCAACCCGGCCGTGGTGCCGGCGTAGAGAGCCTCGGGCAGCGAGTCGCCGTAGGGCGCGAGCCCCAGGCAGAGCGGCGCGCCGATCATCGACAGTCCGCCGGCGACGGCGATCGCCTGCCACAGCAGCAGCGCGACGCCGGGCGAGCGAGCCGGCCAGGCGGCGCGCGCGAGCAGCCTGGGCACGGGCCACGCGAGCAGCACCGCGAGCACCAGCAGGGTGAGCGCGTGAATGAGCATGAGTCGCCGAGCCTATGCGGTGCACCCGGGGGTCGTGTCAGTCGAACAGGGCCGGGCGGCGCGGGCTCAGTCGCCGCGTGTGAGCAGCTTGCGCAGCACGTCGGCGTCGGTGTCGCTCACGCCATTGACGAAACGCTCCAGCACGGCCTGTCGGTCGGTGCTCCCGCCGCGCAGCACGTCGTGCATGAGCTCGGCCATGTGCTCGGCACGCGACGACACGGGCTGGTAATGGTGCGGGCGCGAGCCGCGGTCGACGGTCACGAAGCCCTTGCGCTCGAGCCGCCCGAGCACGGTGAGGACGGTCGTCGAAGCGAGGCCGCGGTCGAGCTCGGCCTGCAGTTCATAGGCGGTGCGGGGCGCGTCGGAATCCCAGAGCGCGTCCATGACGGCGCGCTCGAGGTCGCCGAGTCGGGGGGCAGCAGCATTCGTCACGTGTCCAGTGTACGCCCGGTTCTACACCTGATCGAAATTCTTCTACGTCATGTAGAAGTAAATTCGGCTCTTCCGGAGAGCAGCCGCCGGTCAGGCGACGAGGACCGGACTCGGAGTCAGTCCCCACCACCGCATCCCTAAGATGCAGGGATGCTTGACGACGTGCTCTCGACGTTGCTCGGCGTCGTGCGCGACATGGATCCCGTGCTCCGCGTCGTCATCGCGGGCGTGGCCATCATGCTCGAAACGAGTGTGCTGCTCGGGCTCCTCGTTCCGGGCGACACGGTCGTCATCATTGCGTCGACCGGCATTCAGGGGCCGGTCGAGTGGATCACGATGATCGTCGTCGTCGTCGTCGGAGCACTGGCCGGCGAGAGCGTCGGCTTCGGAATCGGCCGCTGGTTCGGCCCGCGCATCCGCACGTCGTGGCTCGGCCGCAAGCTCGGGCCAAAGCGCATCGCGGCCGCGCAGCGCTACCTCAAGCGACGCGGCGGTGTCGGCATCTTCCTCTCACGGTTCCTACCGGTGCTGCATTCGACCGTCCCACTGGTGGCCGGCATGAGCGGCATGCGCTACCGCACGTTCATGCTGTGGACGCTGCCCGCGTGTCTGATCTGGGCATCGGCGTACGTGTCCGTCGCGGCGGCCGCATCGGCGAGCTACAGCGAGCTCACCGGCCGACTGCACGGCGCCGCGTACGTGTTCGTCGGCATCATCGTCGCCTTCCTGCTCATCGCCTGGCTCGTCAAGACCCTCCTCGGCCGGCATGTGCACCGCGCCGAGACCGCCCGCGATGGGGCCGACGCGCGCGACGCTTCCGACGGCCCGGGCTCTGGCACCGCCGGCGCCGTGCCGGGCGCCGACGCACGCTCCGGCGGCGATTGAGCGCGCGGTCGCGACCGGTCCGGTATCGCTACGCCGCGAGTTTGCGCCGGCGGTCGCGGTGCGCGCCGACGACGTGTTCGGCGATTTGGCCGAAGACGAGGTCCGCCGTCTCGAGCTGGGCTGCGTCGCCCTCCGGTGAGGAGGTGAACGCGCGGTCGACGAGCGCGTGGATTATCGTCAGCGCGACTTCGAGATCGACCGTCAGCGCGTCGAGCTGCGCGTCGTCGCCGCTGAAGCGCAGTGCGACATCGCGCGAAATCTGCTGGCGCGGCGTCCGCTTGCCGCGGAGCGGCGGCGACACGAGGTTCTGCTCGGCCACCGTGATCGGGAGATCGAGGGCGTGCCCGAAGCCGATCGCCGCCCAGCCGGGCGTTCCGCGGTAGCGGTCGACGAAGGTGCGCGCAAGCGCGACGGTCGCCCGCTTCAGTCCGGCTTCGTCGGGCGACACCCGCGAGATCTCTCGTTGTGCGTCGTCGTGCAAGGTCGAGGCGTGCTGCAGGGCGAGGGCGCGGAGCACGGCGACGCGGTCGGGGAAGTACCGATAGAGCGTCCCGATGGAGCAGCCGGCCTCTTCCGCGATGAGATTCGTCGTCACGCGTTCAATGCCGACACGGTGCACGACCTCCGCCGTGGCGTCGATCAGCGCCCGGATACGAGCCGAGCTGCGCGCGCGGACGGGTTCGGTGCGAAGTGACACGGGTGTCCTAACTTGCTCGCGTTGGGTGAGCTGCGCACGGACAGCGCGCACCTCGACGTGGTCGTGCGTGTGAGGGATCAGCCGCTCGCATGCGTGCATTCGCCGAGTTCGAAAAGCGAACGCCGCTCGGTGATTCTCTCCATGTGGGCAACTGAGCCCTTGGCGGGATAAGCCCGGCTCGAATATAAGGTCACGACCACAGCGAATTCGCTGACAAGTCTTGGTCGACCGCTCAATTCACCGCTCGGGAATACACTCGAGCCATGTGCGGAAGATTCGTCGTGGCCCGGGCGTCAGCCGACCTGATCGCAGATTACGGCATCGACGAGGCCGGTGAAGATCTTCCACCCCCGTCGTGGAACATCGCCCCAACCACGAGCATTCCGATCATTGTCGATTCGGCCGGTCGAGCATCCACGTCCGCCGACGAGGGCGCGGCAGGCGAGGCCGGGACACCCGCCGCGCGCGTGCGTCGGCTCGCGGCCGCGAAGTGGGGCCTCGTGCCGCCGTGGGCGAACGATGCCTCCGTCGGCATTCGCGCCTTCAATGCCCGCAGCGAAACCGCGGCCGCGAAACCGACGTTCCGAACAGCGGTCGCAAGGCGCCGCGCCGTTGTTCCCGCGAGCGGATACTACGAATGGCACACCGGCCCCGACAAGGTCAAACAACCACATTTCATTTTCCGCCGGGATGGTGACCTGCTCATGGCCGCGCTGTACGAATGGTGGCGCGATCCAGCAGCGACGGCCGATAGTGCGGAAGCGCCGTGGCTGCTGAGTGCGTCGATCCTCACGCGCGAGGCGACCGGCGAGCTCGCGAACGTCCACCACCGCATGCCCGTCTTTCTCGACCGCGAGCGCATGGACGAGTGGCTCGATCCTGCCGTGACGGGCGACAACGGGCTCGTCGCCGCGATCGCGGAGCACGGCGCAGAGGTCGCCGCGCGCACGACGCTCTACCCCGTCGATCGGGCGGTCGGCGACGTGCGCAGCAATGGGCCGCACCTCCTCGCCCCGCTCGTGAGTGAGGGCTGAATCCTCGTGCCGGGTGACACCTCAGCGTTTCCGCGTCTGTCAGGATGGTCGAGTGCCTTTCCGCAGCCTTCGTGAGCTCCTGGGATCGCTCGTCGTACGATTCCCTCCGATTCGCGACCTGATCCGGAACGCGTCGATCATCGAGGACCGAGTACGGCACATCCGTGTCGCGTCGGTGCGTCGCCGGGGCTACCTGACGATCGCCGAGCCGTACACGGGCTACGGCACGACGGAGTGGGTTCGCGTGCTCGCGCGCGTGCAGATGGCGCCGCCGGTGCGGCGCCTCGGCTCGTCGCCACAGCGGCGACGCGACCGGCGCGTGCGCGGCTGGCGCAGCTTCACGCGCATCTCGGCCGGCAACGTGCCGACGACGGTCACCATCGCGGGCGAGCGCCACCGGATCGTGGCCGACCGCGGCGGCGTCATCGATGTCAATCTGCCCGCCTCGCTCACGCCCGGCTGGCAGGAGGTGCAGTTCGAGAGCTTCGACGGCAACGTCACGGTCGCACCCGTCTTCATCGTGGGTCCCGAGCAGCGCGTCGGCCTCATCTCGGACGTCGACGACACCATCATGGTGACGGCGCTCCCCCGGCCATTCCTCGCGGCCTGGAATACCTTCGTGCTCGACGAGCACGCGCGCACGCCGACGCCGGGCATGAACGTGTTCTACGAGCGCACCCTGCGTTCGATCGGGTATACGACGGCGCCGGCGATCTACCTCTCGACGGGGCCGTGGAACGTCGCCCCGACCCTTGCGCGCTTTCTCGGGCGCAATCTCTACCCGGCCGGGCCGCTGCTGCTCACCGACTGGGGGCCCACGCCGCAGCGGCTCTTCCGCTCGGGCACCGATCATAAGGTGCGGAATCTCGAGCGCCTCGCAAGGGAGTTCCCCGATATGAAATGGCTGCTCGTCGGCGACGACGGCCAGCACGACGAGCAGATCTACGGCGGGTTCGCCGAGCGGCATCCCGAGAACGTGCTCGCGGTCGCCATCCGCCAGCTCTCGACAAGCGAGGCGGTGCTCGCCGGAGGGCGGAGCATGGCACGCCGGTCGAGGTCGGCGTCAGGGGTTCCGTGGGTGTACGGGCCCGACGGCGCGGCCCTCATCAGCCAGTTGCAGGAGCGCGGCATCCTCCCCGAGACCGACCCCCACGAGGACGGCATCATGCAGCAGTTCCGGCTGGAGATCACGGCGCGACGCAACGCCCACCGCGGCCGCTGACGGTCGGGCGACATGTACCCCAAGCGCTGACCGCGACGACCCGCCAGGGCGACGACGACCCGGGCGACGGCGTGCGCGTCGCGCCGCCCGTCGGACCCCTCGATCGATGACGCGCGCTCGACACGCCGTGCCGGACGCTCGACCGTGGCGGTGACGTGGGGTTTTCGTGCCTTCATTCACATTGTCGGCGACCCGTCGTACACTTTCATCGAAGATCTCTTCGGGGCCGGCGAAGGGTTCGGATGCTCCGAGTACGAACTTCGGAGTACGAACTGCGTGGAGGCGCTGACATGGAAATCGACGAAGCGATCGAGGTCGAGCTCACCGAGAGTGGGGCTCCCGTGCGCTTCACCTGGCGCGGGGTGATCTACGGCGTGGTATCGGCGCCGGAACCGTGGGTGGGCCGGCGTGCCTGGTGGCGTGACGGCCGAGCGGCCAGGGCCGCCGGCGAGAGGTGGCTCGAGCGCGAGCTGTGGCGAGTCGATGCCGTGCCGCTCACGGGCCCCGGCCCCGACGGCACCTTCGACCTGCTGCGAGACCCGCGGCGGGGGTGGTCGATCGCCGAGGCGTGGAATGACGACCTCGACCAGCGCCTCTTCGCCTAGCACGTCACCATCTGGAGGGAGGAGAGACCCGTGGCGTTCGTTCACCTGCACGTGGCATCGGCCTTTTCGTCGCATCACGGCACGGCCTGGCCCGAAGCACTCGTGGCGGCCGCCGCCGAGAGCGGCGCGCCTGCGGCGGCGATCACCGACCGCGACGGCCTCTCGGGCGCGGTCCGGCACATCCGCGCCTGCATCGCGGCCGGGATCGCCCCCATCGTCGGCGTCGACCTCGCCCTCGTGCCGTCGCGCCGCCGCCCCGGGCGCGCTGGTCGGGCTCCGGGGACATCTGCCGGCGGTGCTGCAGCCGGCCTGCCGCTGCCCGATCCGCCGACTCGCGCCCGCGTGGCCGTGCTCGCGCACGGGCACAACGACGGCGCGGGATGGGCCGCGCTCTCGCGCCTCGTGTCGGCCGCGCACACGTCTCGGCGCGGCGAGCGCGCGGCCGCGGCCGGCACGGTCAACCGCACGGCGGGGCTCGCCCGCGAACGCTTCGCGCCGTTCCTCCTCGGCACCGACACTCCGGTGGGCACGCTGCTGCTCGGCCCCTCGTCCGATGTCGGCTTGGCGGTCGCGGCCGGCGAGCGCGCGCGCGCTGAGCGCCTGCTGCGACACTGGCACGAGCAGCTGCCGGGTACCGTTGCGGTCGAGATCGTGTGCCACCTGACCGAGCCCGGCCGCCCGGCGAGTCTGCGGCACGCCACCCGCATGCTCGAACTGGCGGCGGCGTGCCGGGTACCGGCGGTGCTCACCAATCAGGTGCGGTATCTGCAACCCGACGACGCGGTGACGGGCGACGTACTCGACGCCGCGGGTACGTTGCGCCCCCTCGGCGAGTTCGAGCCGCAGCCGAACGCGCAGGCATGGCACAAGCCAGAACCACTCATGCGGGCGCTCGCCGAGCTCGTCGCCGGGCGCACCGACCTCGGCAGTGCGGGTGCCGAGCGGCTGCTCGCGGCCACGGCCGAGCTCGCCGAGCGCGCTGAGCTCGACCCTGACGCCGATGTGCGATGGCGGCAGCCGAAACTGCCCGAGCCCGAGGTGGTCGGCATCGCGGGCGACCCCGACCAGCAGTTGCTGCAGCGCTGCGAGTCCGGTATCACCGAGCGCTACAGCGGTCTCCGGGGCGGCGACCGCGACCGCGTGCTGCGTCGACTCGGCCACGAACTGGCGACCATCCGCAATTTCGGATTCGCCACCTTCTTCCTCAGCGTCGCAAACGTCACCGACCTCATTCGCGACATGGGAGTGCGTGTGCAAGCGCGCGGCTCTGGAGCCGGGAGCCTCGTGAACTATGCGCTGCGCATCTCGAACGTCGACCCCCTCGAGCACGACCTGCTCTTCGAGCGGTTCCTCGGGCGCGCCCGCACGACGCTGCCCGACATCGACGTCGACGTCGAGTCGGCCAGGCGCCACGATGTCTACCACGCGATCTTCGAGCGGTACGGCTCCAACCGCGTCACCCTGCTGTCGATGCAGTCGCGCTACCGCGCCCGCGGCGCGGTGCGCGATGCGGGGCTCGCGCTGGGCCTCGACGACGCACAGATCGATCTCGTAGCGAAGCAGCTGTGGCGCTTCGACGCAGGGCAGTTCCGCGAGGCGATCGCAACGAAGCCCGAGCTCGCCCCCCTCGCGGGGATGCTGCACGATGACGAGTCGCTCGACTTGCTTGTCGAGCTCACCGAACGCCTCGACCGGCTCCCCCGTCACATCTCGATGCATCCGTGCGGTGTGCTGCTCGGCAACGATGAGCTGCTGTCGGTCACGCCCGTGCAGCCGAGCGGCATCGGCCTGCCCATGAGCCAGTTCGACAAAGACGACATCGACGATCTCGGGCTGCTCAAGCTCGACGTGCTCGGCGTCCGCATGCAGTCGGCGCTCGCCTTCGCGAGTGACGAGATCGAGCGCATCCACGGCCCCAGAGCCGCGCTCGCCGGTGGGATTCCCGTCGACGCGCCCTACGTGACCCCGACGGGGCGCGTCGTCCTCGACGACATCCCGCACGACGACGAGGCGACCTTCGAGCACATCCGCACGACCAACACGCTCGGCATGTTCCAGATCGAGTCGCCGGGGCAGCGCGAGCTCATCGGCAAGATGCAACCGGATGAGTACGAAGACCTCATCGCCGATATCTCGCTCTTCCGCCCCGGCCCCATGAAGGGCAACATGGTCGGCCCGTTCCTCGACGTCAAGCACGGCTACACGTCGCCGCAGTACCTGCACCCCACGTTCGCGCCGTTCCTGCGCGAGACCTACGGCGTCGTCATCTACCACGAGCACGTGCTGCGCATCCTGCACCTCTGCATGGGCGTCGACCTCGCCGAAGCCGACGAGCTGCGCCGCCTCATGGAGAAACGGGGCGAGAGCATCGAGGAGCGGTTCCGCCGCGAGACCGCGGCCAACGTCGACGAGCGCGGTCGGCGCCGCTACAGCGATGCCGACATCGACCGCATCTGGCGCGTGCTCGAGGGGTTCGGCTCGTTCGGCTTCTGCAAGGCGCACGGCGCCGCATTCGCCCTACCAACGTGGCAGAGCGCGTGGCTCAAGACCCACTACCCCGCCGAGTTCTTCGCCGGCCTGCTCACGCACGACCCGGGCATGTATCCCAAGCGGCTGCTCGTCGGCGACGCGCGGCGCATGGGCATTCCGATCCTGCCGCTCGATGTCAATCGCTCGGGGCTCGACTACCGGGTCGAGCGCGTGCGCGACACCCCGCCGGGCCAGGCCACGCAACCGGGCGATCTCGGCGTGCGACTCGCGCTCACCGAGGTGCAGGGGGCGACCGCGGCCGAGCTCGACCGCATCTTGTCCGAGCGGCCGTTCACATCGCTCGGCGACGTGGCCGAGCGGGCGAGGCCCTCGCGTCGGCTCTTCGAACGGCTCGCGCTCGTCGGCGCCCTCGACGCGGTCGTGGGGGTCCCCCCGGAGCCCCTCGGCCTCGCGACCATCTCCGCACCCCGAGGAGGTGGCCCCGCGACCGTCACGAGGGGCGCCGCCGCGACCTCGGCTCCCCCGGCCCCGAGTCGCACCGACGTCGTCGCACGCGTGCGCGAGCTCTCGGCGGGCAGGCGCGCGCCCGCGCGTCGGCCCGATGAGGCGCAGTTGCCCATGCTGTTCGACGTGCACGGGACCATCGAACCGCGGCTCCCGCCGCCCGCCCCTCGCGAGCGGGTCATCGACGAGCTCGACATCCTCGGCATCGATCTCTCCGAACACGTCATCGACAGCTACCGACCCATGCTCGACGAGCTCGGCGTCACGCGCGCGGGCGATCTGCTCGACCTGCGGGGCGGCAGCGACGTGCTCGTCGCGGGCATTCGCGTCGCCACCCAGACCCCGCCGATGCGCTCGGGCAAGCGGGTCGTGTTCATCAGCGTCGACGACGGCACGGGATGCGCCGACGCCACTTTCTTCGACGAGGCGCAGCACAAGTCGGGACCATTGCTGTTCGGCACGAAACTGCTCGTCATCCGCGGCACGACCCGCCGCACGGGCGAGCGCGGCGTGTCGATCCAAGCCAAGCAGGCATGGGATCTCAAGCAGCTCTGGTCCGAGTGGAACGCGGCCGGCGCAGCGGCGCAGACTGCCGCCGCAGCCGGGGGGTGACGACGAGCGGGGACGACCGGTCGTCACCGCAGCGGATCAGCCGCGCTCAGCGTCAACCGCTGTTCTCTCAGCCGCGCTCACCGCCCCCGACAGCGGACCGTCGCTCGCCGTGCCGCCCAGCTCGAACCCGCGTACGTGCTCCTGCACGGCATCGAGCACGACGCCCGACGACAGGATGCGGAAGTGACCCGTGCCAGGCACCTCGACGTTGGCCCGCGCGCCCGGCAGGCGGGAGGTCGTGGGAATGTGCTGATCGAACGCCGGCCAAATCGACACGATCTTCGCGTTGATCTCGAGCTCGGCACCAAGCCCCCGAATCACCGGATGCCGCGGCGAGAACTCGCGAATCACGGGGTCGAGGAAATACCTGGCGTAGGGCGACCCGTTGAACGGCGTCGCGACCGTGACCATGCCGACGATGCGGTCGGTGGCACGCTGGTCGAGCATGGCGAGCTTGCCGATGAGCCCGCCCTTGCTGTGGGCGACGAGCACGACATCGCGCAGGCCGTGCTCGTCGAGGACATCGAGCACGTGCCGCACCTGTTCGGGCGCGGCACGCCAATTGGTACCGAGCATCTCGACCGCGTAGACGGGGTGACCCGCGCGATGCAGCCGGTCGCCCATCGGACGCAGGAACGGCCACCGCTCGAGCACGCCGGGCAGCAGCACGACCGGCGCGCGCCCCGACTCGCCGCGGCGCCACGTGCGTAGACGTCCGGGGTCAGGAACGAGGCTGCGCAGTTGCCAGCCAACCGCGAAGCCGTAGTCCCGCGCGATGTCACGCTTCCGGCCCGACAGCACCTCGTACCAGGGCACGTGCTCGGGTTCGAGGCGCGGCGGCAACCCGTATACACGCGCGAGCTCGAGGGCCACGTGCTCGTGCACCTCCCGGCTCGAGAGCACCGAATGGTGACCCAGCCGCACCGCCTCGATGTTGCGTCCGAGGGCGACCTGGGTGCGGACCGCGATCATCTCGTCGAACGTCGCGAAGATCGACGTGATGCGGTGATCGGCCTCCGCATGCAGCGACAGCTTGACGGTCATCCGGCTCGACGGTCCGAGGTCGGCGATGCTCGCGGCACGCGCGCCGGTCACGAGCGTCACAAGCCGCGAGCCCTTGAACGGCGTCGCGATGGCGATGAGATGCCGGATGCGTTCCGCACGCGCGTCCCGCAGCAGCGCAACCTTGCCGGTGATGCCGCCCTTGCTGTGCGCGAGCAGCGCGACGTCGCGGAGCCCGTGCCGATCGAGATCGTCGATGAGCACGTCGGCGAGAACGTCGACCCGGTCGAAGTTCCGCTTGAGCTGCGGAACCACGTGCACGCCGAACCCAATGCGATTCAGGTGCAACAGCAACGGCTGCAGGTGTTCCCAGCGCTCGAAGATGCCCGCGAGCGGCACGACGGCCGGATACCCGGCCTTTGCAGGCACGAAGCGCCTGGCGGCGCGCCACGAACACGCGAGCACACGCACCTGCCGGGCGATTCCCTCGAGCTGGTCGGCGATGACGCCGATCACCACTGGAATGGCACTCGCCCTCGGGAGGCGCCCGCGGCTCGCGGATCTCAGCCGTCCGGATACGCGCGTCACCGGCCTATCGTGGCAGATGCGGCTCCTCCGCCGCCGAACCCCGCCTCCACGCCATCGGCCTCTCCCGGCATGCCGCTCGCGGTCGGCTCGCGCTACGGCCCCACCCACTCGCCGGTGGCGTCCCACAAGCCCGAGCTGCCCCGGCGGTGACTCCCGACGAGGTGCGTGTCGATGGCGCCGATCGCCTCCATGAGCGCGAACATCGTCGTCGGGCCGACGAACCGGAACCCCCGCCGTTTGAGCTCCCGGGCGAGCGCCACCGACTCGGCCGACGTACTCGGCACCTCGTCGAGGCGAGCGGGCGCGAGGGTGCGCTGGGGACGGTGGCGCCAGATGATGCCCGCGAGCCCGTCCTCGTCGGGGTCGTCGCGCAGCGCGACCGTGGCCCGCGCGTTGGCGATGGTCGCCTCGATCTTGGCCCGGTTGCGGATGATGGCGGCGTCATCGAGCAAGCGCTCGACGTCGGTCTGGCCGAACGCCGCGACGGCATCCGGTTCGAAGCCGGCGAACGCGGCACGAAACGCCGGCCGCTTGCGCAGGACCGTCGCCCACGACAGGCCTGACTGAAACGACTCGAGTGCCAGCCGCTCGAACACGCCCCGCTCATCGCGCACGGGCAGGCCCCACTCCGTGTCGTAGTAGTCGCGCAGCAGCGGATCGCGCGCCGCCCAGGCGGGCCGCACCAACCCGTCGTCACCGACAACGAGGCCGGTCTTGGTCGCCTCGGACTCGGCAATCTCACTCATGACACGCCCCTCACTGCGTGGTTCCTCGGCGCCGCGGCGGCGCCGAAGACCAGCGTGGCAGGCACGGACCGCACGCCAGCGGTTGGCCAACGCAGCTGTGGACGATCGCGACACGCCGGCCCACGCACAGGACACGGACGAGCGGCGCCAGCACCACTCACCGGCGCGTGGAACCCGATCACTCCTCCGCGTCGTCGCGCATGACCTCGCGCAACAGCCCCGTCTCGACGTCGACGACGAATCCCCGCACGTTGTCGGTGAACGGCACGAAGGGGCTTTGCGTGATGCGCCGGATCGACTCGCGCACGCTTTGGTCGACATCGCGGAACGACTCGGCCTTCCAGTGCGCGCGGGCCCCCGTCTCCCGAAGCAGCAGGTCGTCGAACTCGTCTTCGGTGAAGGTGTTGAGCCCGCAGTTGGTGTGGTGGAGCAGCACGATCTCGCGAGTGCCGAGCATGCGCTGAGAGATCGTCAGCGAGCGGATCATGTCGTCGGTGATCACGCCGCCGGCGTTCCGGATGATGTGCGCCTCACCGAGGCCCAGCCCGAGCATCGCGAACACGTCGAGTCGCGAGTCCATGCACGCGACCACGGCGACCTGCTTCGACGGCCGGAGCGGATAGTCGCCGCGATAGGTCTTCGCGTACTCGACGTTGTGCTCGACCAGTCTGTCGATGATGCTCACGGAGGCCCCTTCTACCGGTTGCTGGGTGGCGACGGCGCCCCCTCACCACGACGGGGCGCCGCGCTGCGGTTCAGCGAATGCTATTCCGAGACGCGAGACCGAGCGAACTCCCCGCGCGTCTCCGCGCTACCGCATGAGCTGGAAGCTCAGCGGATCGAGATCGCTCTGCGCCGGATACACATTGTTGAACGCGGCGGAGCCGGCGCTCGTGAGCGTTGGCGTCACGCCGATCCACTCGAGCACGTCATCGCGTTCGAGCGGCCCGCCGACGTCGAGCGTCGCGAGGACGATCGGCTCGCCGGCCCCATTCGCCGCGACGAGCGTCTGCACATCGCCCTGGAATACGAGCTCCGGGCTCGCGATCGTGACGTCGAGCATGCCGCCGTGCGCGATGAAGCGCACCGCACCCGTGAACTTCGCGATCCCGCGGGGCAGCTCGCCATCGACCTGCACCCCGTCCACGCCGCGGGGGAACACGTACTCGCCGTCGTCTTCGCGCGCCCCGCCCGACACCTCGATACGACCCTCGCTCGAACGCACGTACGCCGCGAACGACGCCTTGACCACCCACCGAAGCTCGCCGCGCCACTCGGCCGCGGCATCCTGCGTCGAAGCATCCATGCCGGTAACGCTACCGATTCGCACGGTGCGGGGCACCTACGGGTGTACGAGAATCGTCACGATGAGGATCGCGGGCACGCTGAGTACCGTCGTGACGAGCACGGTCTCGCGCGCGAGACGCACCGCCGTGCCGTACTGACTCGCATAGGTGAACACGTTCTGGGCCGTCGGGAGCGCCGCCGTGACGACGACGGCAAGCAGTTGCGCGCCATCGAGCCCGAACGCGTACGCGGCGACGAGCCACGCGACGATCGGGTGCACCACCATCTTGACGACGGTCGCGATGAGGACCCTGCCGCGCTCCGGGCCGCGCAGCGGCACGGCGTTGTCGAGCATCGAGATACCGAATGCGAGGAGCACGGCCGGCACCGTCATGCCGCCGATGAGCGCAAGCGGCTCGAAGACGAACTCCGGGATGGGCAGGCCGATGAGGCTGACGAGGGCGCCGAGCAGCGCTCCGATCACGATGGGGTTCTGAAAGGGCCGCAGCGCGATGCGCCACCACCGCAGCCGCGTGCCGAGGCTGCGCGCCGCCGCGACATCGAGGATGGTCGTGAAGACGGGTGCCATGAGGAGCAGCTGCGCGAGCATGACGGGAACGACGAGCGTTGCGTCGCCGAGCACGTACACGGCGATCGGGATGCCGAGGTTCCCGGCGTTCACGTAACTCGACGACAGCGCCGCCACCGCCCCGTCGCGGATGCCCCAGCGGAAGACCGCGGCGATGACCGCGACGAGGAGCGCCATCGAGAGCATCACGATGGTCGACACGATGAACTGGGCGGAAACCAGTGTCGCGAGGTCGGCATCGGCGAGCACGGTGAACAACAGCGACGGCGTCGCCACCCAGAATGCGAGCTTGGTGAGCACGCCTGGCGCGTGGGGGCCGAGCCAGCCGGTCTTTCCGAGCAGCACGCCGACGCCGATGATGACGCCGATGACGGTGAAGCCCTGAATGACTCCGAGCATCCGGCCCCCTCCCGGTGTTCGCATTCCTGGGCCGCCGATGCCCGCGCTCTGCACCAGAGTAGTCGGGATGCTCTCGCTCCGTCGCGGAGCCGAGAAACGTTTTCCCGGTGGCCGCTGGCCGCATTCGCGCCGGAACCACGACGCGCTTATCGGTGAACTCCGTCTCAGCGAGCTCCCCGCCAATGCACCTGCGAATGCCGCGCCGACATGCCCACTCGACTTGCGTTCCCCGGGGCAATTCGGCCTATTATGGTGAGACCAGATCCCTATTTCAAAGGAATACCGTGGCACGCAAGATTGTGTATCAGCTCGTTGACGACCTCGACGGCACGCTTCTCGCCGAAGGCGAGGGTGAGACCATCCAGTTCTCCATCGACGGCAACGACCTCGAGATCGATCTTTCGAACGATCATGCCAAGCTCTTCCGCGCGGCAACGCAGAAATACGTGAAGGCCGCTCGTCCCGTGGGCAAGTCCGGCCGCCGCGGGCCGGGTCGCTCCGCCCAGTCCGGCCCCAAGCGGGACCTCGGTGCCATCCGCGCCTGGGCCAGCGAGAACGGCTACACGGTCTCAAGCCGCGGCCGCATTCCCAACGCGGTGATCGAGGCTTACGAAGCCGCCAACGGCAAGTAGTTCCGTTGACGCCGTCCGCCGGCGTCCTCGCGTACAGGAGCGCCCGCTGTCTAGTGGGCGCTCCTCGTGCTTATGGCGGTCATCACCGGGCGTTCGCGGGCGTCCACCCGAGCCTCGGGCCGACCTCCGTCGCAAGGTCGTGCAGCAATTGCTCAGTATCGGCCTGCGGAAAAGAGAAGGGCAGTTCGATGAAGAACTCGTCGACCTGCCGAAATGCGACGTCTTCGTAGAGCCCGGCGACGATTTCCTCGGCGGTGCCGAGCCGATCCCGCTTGATCAACGCCATTCGCCCGCCCGGAAATTCCTGTGGTGACGCGGTGCGAGGTGTTCGAGCGCGCACATACTCCTCGTAACGCTTCCGCTGCCGCGGCGTCGCCGAATCGATCGGCAGCACGACGTGTCCCATTGCCACCCGGCCACTCGATCCCGGCGGCACCGCTTTCCGATATGCCTCGATCTGCTCGCGTTGCGCTTCAGCGAAGTCCATCGTTCCCTCGGCCATCGTGATATTGCTTTGCAGGAGCCCGAGCCCCCGCGCTCCCGCCCATTCGGCAGACCGACGCGAGGCGCTACCGTACAGCACGCGCTCCGAGAGCCCGGCACTGTGCGGTTCCACACGCTCCGAATACTCCTCGACAACCCCCTCTTTGCCGGACTCACTCGTCACGGCGTCACCCCTGAGCAGCGACACGAATTTGTCGACGCGCGCGTACGAGAAGTCCTGCTCGTCGGCCAGCTCGCCGTAGAGGGCGTTCTTCACACGCCCATAGTGCATCGGCGTACCAACCGAGACGCCGATCTGCAGACGGCCGCCGGAGAGCAGATCGACGGTCGCGAGGTCTTCGGCCAACCGCAGCGGGTTCTCCCATCCGAGTGGAATCACCGCGGTGCCGAGCTCGAGCCTGCTGGTGTGCTGACTCACCGCCGACAGGAACGCCGCCGGCGACGAGACGCCGTACTGCAAGTGGCGCGTGCGAATCCATCCGCCGTCGAACCCGAGCGACTCGCCGAGCTCGAACAGGCGAAGCCCGCGCTCGATACCTCCAGCCGGGTCGTCCCGGTCGAACGGCACGATCGTGAGAAACGAGAGTTTCGCGAGCGGTGACCCCGGCTCGGGCATTGACTGCTCCTTTCGACGCGCGAATGCGCACCACCTCGGCGCATTCGAAGCACGAGCATCCTTTCATGCGCCGTCATACAACGGCCGACGCGGGATCGGAACGCGACGACGGGCGCCTCCCTGCATCAGAGGGGGCGCCCGTGCAGGTGTCCAGTCCGGACGGCTACTCGGCGATGTGCGAGAAGAGGAACCAGCGGTCCTTGTCGAGTTGCTTCGCAATCGCGATCGCGGTGTCTTGGCTCACCTGGTCGACCTCTTCGAGGCCGTCGACCGCGCGGTACAGCGTGGCGAGCGCGGCGTCGAGCTGCGCGACGACCTCGCGCACCGTGTCGTCGGACTTCTGGAACCCGTCGCTCAGCTCGGGCGTGCTCGTCTTCGCGGCGACGGTGCCGAGACGCCCGTCAACGGGCAGGCCCAGCGCGACGATACGCTCAGCAACTTCATCGGCGCCGGCTTGCGCGTGCTCGACGACCTCATCGAGGAACTCGTGCACCCCAATGAAGTTCGCGCCGCGCACGTGCCAGTGGGCCTGCTTTCCGTTCACGGCGAGGGCGACCAGGTCGTGCACGACGGGGGCGAGGAAGTTGGCGACGGCTGTCGGGCGCGAAAGGTCGCCCTGGGCGGCCGGAATGGCCTCGACCGTGACGGCGTCGTTCGTGGTGCGGGTCTGCTGCGTGGTCATCAAGTGCTCCTTTGTGCCAGTGCGTTCGTACCAATGACGGTACGCCGATTCCCCATTCTGGCAACCGAGGAAAGGCTCACCTCACGATTCCTTGTGCGCGTTCCCAACGCCGATCAGACGCTTTCCTGTGCGCACGCTGTACATGGCGATTTTGTCGTGGCCGTGAAACCGGCGAATCGATCGACTGCGCCCTCGATGGCGTTCGAAAACGGAGCTACGAGAGGGCTGCCGCATTACGGGCGCGAACATTGCCGCGGAACGCCCGGCGGACGCTTCGAGCGCTCGTGAGCACGGCCGCGCGCTGGAACGAACGCACTCAATTCACGCCTCTGCTACCGTCAAAGTGACCGAAGTGCAGCTGATCGGCACGCTGCCGAGCCTCCGGGGACTCCCCGCCGTTCGGCCAAACGCCAGGCGAGGGCCGCTCAGCGCGGAGCCCACCGGTGAAGAAGGATCGCCGTGCGGCGAGACGTGCTCCGCGGAGACGATCACGTCGCAGCGGCCGACTGCGGCCCCACGGGGCAGAGAGGAACATGTGACGAAACGCGTCGCCATCATCGGAGCAGGACCAAGCGGAATGGCGCAGTTGCGGGCATTCGAGTCGGCCAAGCGAACCGGCCGCGCGATTCCTGAGATCGTGTGCTTCGAAAAACAGGCGGACTGGGGCGGCCAGTGGAATTTCGACTGGCGAACGGGCGTGGATCAGCACGGAGAGCCCGTGCACTCGAGCATGTATCGCAATCTGTGGTCGAACGGCCCGAAGGAGGCACTCGAATTCGCCGAGTACACCTTTGACGAGCACTTCGGAAAACCGATTTCGTCGTATCCGCCCCGCGAGGTGCTGTGGGACTACATCAATGGCAGGGTCGAGCGATCCGACGTCAAGCAGTACGTGCGGTTCTCGACCGTCGCCAGGTGGGTCGAGTACGACGCCGCATCCGAGACCTTCTCGGTCACCGTCGAGAACGTCAAGACCGGGGCCACCGAGACCGAGCGATTCGACCACGTCATCGTCGCGACGGGCCACTTCAGCACGCCGAACGTCCCCCAGTTCGACGGCATTGCGACGTTCCAGGGAAGCCTGCGCCACGCGCACGACTTCCGCGGCGCGGAGGACCTCGCCGACAAGGACGTGCTGCTGATCGGCGCGAGCTACTCGGCCGAAGACATCGGCGTGCAGGCGTTCAAGATGGGCGCGCGCTCGGTCACGTTCAGCTACCGCACGGCCCCCATGGGCTTCGACTGGCCGAACGGCATGGAGGAACTGCCGCTCGTGACGAGCTTCGAGGGCGACACCGTGCACTTCACCAACGGTGCGGAGCGCCGCTTCGACGCCGTCGTGCTGTGCACGGGCTACCTGCACCACTACCCGTTCCTCCGTGACGACCTCGCGCTGTCCTCGCCGAACAACGTGTACCCGGACGGCCTCTACCGCGGCGTCGTCCGCGAAGGCAGCGACCGCTTGTTCTACCTCGGGGCACAGGACCAGTGGTTCACGTTCAACATGTTCGACGCGCAAGCCTGGTTCGCCCGCGACGTGATCCTCGGCGACATCGAGCTGCCGAGCGCGGAGGAGCGTCGGGCGCACATGGATGCATGGCTCGCCCGCTTCGCGAAGCTCGAGTCGGCCGCCGACCAGGTGCGGTTCCAGGCCGACTACATCCGCGACCTCATCGAGCAGACCGACTACCCGATGTTCGACCTCGACGAGGTTGTGCGCATCTTCCTCGCGTGGAAGCACGACAAGCAGGAGAACATCCTGACGTACCGCGACAAGGTCTACCCGTCGGTCATGACGGGCACGATGGCGGCGGCGCACCACACGCCCTGGCTGCAGGAACTCGACGACAGCCTCGAGCGCTACCTGTCGTCGCCCGAGCCCAACGGGGTCGAGCGCCTCGTCGGCGATGAGGCCGCGGCTCCGGTGACCACGGCGGTCTCGCCCGCCGCCTCGTAGCGGGGCGGGGCGGGGCGCGACGGCAGCGGTGCCGGCGCAATGCGAGGTGGGGCCGGATGCGTGCATCCGGCCCCACCGTCGCGTCGGGGATCAGACGATGGTGATCTTGCGACGCCACGACCGCGCGGTGCGCCACACGCACGCGAGCGTGACGAGCAGGAGCGCCGGGAGGAAGCCGATCGGCATAATCGAGTCGCTTCCCCCCTCGAAGGCATCGACGAGGCTGAACTGCACGAGGCCAAGCTGGCCCGCATCGGTGACGCCGACCCCGATCGGCAGGGCGAACATCCCGATCATGACCACCACCTGGAGCACGACGTACAGCCCGATGTACACGATGACGGGCCCGCCGGCGCCGAGCCGGTTCAGCGGAGATTCGCTGCCGACCGCCGCGGCGAAGAGGAAGTGCGCCGGCCAGATGATGTACAGCAGCGCGACGGTGACCGCGACCGCGACGAGCATTGAGGGCGACATGACGGTGGTCGCCTGCAGTACGAGGTCCGACGCCACGCCGAATGGGTTGGGGTCGGCCCCGGCCGGGAGCGCGAAGCCGACCCACAGCACCGCCGCGAGCACGAGCGTCGCGAGCAGGGCTGCCAGCGACACGAGCAGCATCCACGTCAGTTTGACGGCGTAGATGGTGGTGCCGCGAATGGGCAGCGAATGGGTGAAGTAGCCGCCGCGGTGATGGCTCGAGAGCCAGTACTCGACCGCGAGGGCCAGCTGCACCACCGGGACGAGCGAGGTCGTCACGAGTAGGCCGATCAGGAGGCCGGCCGCCGAGACGATCGGCAGGTCGAGTGCCGCGAGCGCCGACGAGGCGAGCACCATGAGCCCGCCGATCGCGCCGATGGCGGCGAGCAGCGTGCGGGTGCGCCGCCATTCGTGCCGGAATAGGGCGACGACGGGGCTCCTACGCGTCGAGGCGTCGGGGGTCGCTGCCGGCTCGGGGGCTACTGCGGTGCTGGGGGCGGTGGCATTCATCGGAAGATCTCCCGGAAAAGGTGGTCGAGGCTCATGTTGTGCTCGGCGCGGAGGTCGTCGGCGTCACCCGTGAGCACGACACGGCCGCCTCGCATCATGACGACCGAGTCGAGGATCGGCTCGAGGTCGTGCACGAGGTGGGTCGAGATGAGAAGCAGCGCGTCGTCGTCGAGGTTGCCGAGGATGCCGTCGAGGATTACCTGGCGCGCAGCCGGGTCGACGCCGCTGATCGGCTCATCGAGGAGGAAGAGGCGGGCCTTCCGCGACATGACGAGCGCGATCTGGACCTTCTCGCGCATCCCCTTCGACATCTCGCCGAGCCGCATCGATTCTCCGAGCTCGAAGAACGAGATGAGCTCGCGCGCCTTGCCGAGGTCGAAATCGGGGAAGAAGTCGCGGTAGACGGTCAGGCAGTCGCGAACCCGCATGCGGCCGCGAAGGAAAGTGGCGTCGGGCAGGTACGACACGAGCGCTTTCGACGCCGGCCCCGGCAGGTGGCCGCAGACGCGCGCCTCGCCGCCGTACTCGGCCACAACCCCGGCGAGCACCTTCATGAGGGTGGTCTTTCCGCAGCCGTTCACGCCCAGCAGGCCGACGATACGGCCGGGAGCCAGCTCGAGGTCGATGCCGTCGAGCGCCTGGGTCTTGCCGTAGCGCATGGTGAGGCCGCGAGTGTGGATGACGGGGGTCGCGTCGCGGGATTCACTGCCGCTCGCGGCATGCTGGGCTCGGCCGTGCACGTCAGGCCCCGCTTGCGGCCGTTGCGGCAGCACCGCGGTCAGCCCGCCGGTCGTGCTCCGCTGCCCCGGCTCGGGCCCCGGGCCGTTGTTCGTGATCGGCATGGTCGTTCCACCTTTCGTCGATGAGTCGTAGCGCGGCCTCTCGGCTCATGCGCATGCCGAGCGCGCGCTCGATGAAGTCATCGGCCGCACCCCCGACGAGGTCGCCGCGGACCGAGTCGATGAGGCCGAGATCCTCGGTCACGAAGCGTCCGGCCGTTCGTTCGGAGCGACACAGCCCTCGCCGTTCGAGCTCGGCCAGCGCCCGTTGCGCCGTGTTCGGGTTCACCCCGAGGGTCGAGGCGAGCTCACGCACGCCGGGCATGCGAGCGCCAGGGGCCCACTCCCCCACGACGATGCGCCGGATGAACTCGGCCTCCAGTTGCGCCCAGATGGGCGATGGACTGTCGAACTGCATGGTGTCCTCGGATGTCGCGCGCTCGCGCGCCATGAGCGGCGCTCGCGCTGTGTCGTTGTATTAGTTCCCTAATACAGTGACACACAGCGGCGGTGATCGCAACGTCGATGCGCGAAGATGGCATCTCCACCCCCGACGAAGCGAGGTGTCATGCGAGGCGTCATCATGCAGGGAACCGGCGACGTGACCGTCGCCGACCGCGATGAACCCACGATTCTCGAGCCGACCGATGCGGTGATCCGCGTCACCGCAGCGTGCGTGTGCGGGTCAGACCTGTGGCGTTACCGCGGAATTGTCGAGACGACCGGAGCGCCGATGGGGCACGAATACGTCGGCGTCGTCGAAGACGTCGGAGCAGACGTGCGCACGGTCGCGCCCGGCGACTTCGTCGTCGGGTCGTTCATCGCGTCGGACAACACATGCGAGATCTGCCTCGCCGGCTACCAGTCGCGGTGCGTGCACGCCGTCGGCATGGCCTCGATGGGATCGCAGGCCGAGCGGCTCCGCGTCCCGCTCGCCGACGGAACGCTCGTGGCGACCCCCGAGCATCCCGACGCCTCGCTCGTGCCCTCGCTCCTCGCCGCGTCGGACGTGCTCGGCACCGGCTGGTTCGGCGCCGTCGCCGCCGAGGTCATGCCCGGCAAGACGGTGGCGGTGGTCGGCGACGGCGCGGTCGGGCTCATGGGGGTGCTCGCCGCGAAGCAGCTCGGGGCCGAACGCATCATCGCGATGTCGAGACACGCCGACCGGCAGGCGCTGGCACGGGACTACGGCGCCACCGAAATTATCGAGGCGCGCGGCGACGAAGGCGTCGAGGCGGTGAAGGATGTGACCGGAGGACTCGGCGCGCACTCAGTCATCGAGGCGGTCGGCACGCACGAGTCGATGCTGCAGGCCGTGCAGTCGACGCGGCCCGGCGGGCACGTCGGTTTCCTCGGCCTCGGTCACGGCGTCGAGCTATCCGGCCGGCTGCTGTTCTCGTCGCTCGTGCACCTGCACGGCGGTCCCGCGCCCGTACGGCGCTTCCTGCCCGATCTCATCGACCGCATCTGGCGCCGCGAGTTCGACCCCGGCCGCGTGTTCGATCTCACGCTGCCGCTCTCGCGAGCTGCTGAGGGCTACGAGGCCATGCACGAGCGGCGCGCGATCAAGGTGCTGCTCGATCCGGCGGCGTAGCGCGCGGGTGCGCGGGGCGGGCGCGCGGGCGACACGGGGCCTGCGCGGCGGTACCCGACCAGGCGCCCGCTACCCGACCGGACAACCGCTACCCGACCGGACAACCGCTACCCAACGTTCGATAGCAAATGTCCAACTCGGTAGCTCGGAGCGACCCGGTAGCTCAGCCCGCACCGACACACCCGGAAACGTGCAACCGCTACCCGACCGGACAACCGCTACCCAACGTTCGGTAGCAAATGTCCAACTCGGTAGCTCGGAGCGACCCGACACGCCAGGCGCGCCCGCACCGGTCCGCTCAGTGCTCGGAGTGCAGCTGCGAGCGGGTGCCGGGACCGTATCGGCGCAGCATCCAGGCAGTCGCGACGGTCGCGGCCAGCAGCACCGCCACGATCACGACGAGGACGACCGCGAACGCCGTGTCGTAGGCGGCGCCGGCCCGCGCGACAACGGCCGGGTCACCTCCCGCGACCGCGAGCGCGTCCGAGAGACTCTCGCGGGCCACCTCCGGCGTGCCGTCGGGCAGCTGCACCGTCGCGGTGTACACGAAGGTGACGAGGCTGCCGAGCAAGGCGACGGCGATCAGACCTCCGAACTCGTAGGAGACCTCCTCGACGCCTGCCGCCATGCCGGCGCGCGAGGTAGGGGCGTTGCCGATGATGGCGGACGAGGCCACGGCGAACACCGCACCGAGCCCGAGGCCGATGACCAACAGGCCGGCGACGAAGAGCCCGAAGCCGGGCGTCGTCGCTACCGCACCCCCCGGGTCCGGAGCGTCGCCTGCCGTGTCGCCCAGCGACGGGAGTGAAGCGATGGCGATGATGCCGCCTACGACCGTGACCGCGAAGCCGCCCGCGATCAGCAGCCGAAGGCCGGTGCGGTGCAGGAATGCGCCGCCGAGCAGCGAGGTGGGGACCGTGCCGACCGCGAGCGCGGCCACCAGCAGCCCCGCTTCGAGCGGCGAGAAGCCCTGGACGAGCTGGAATCGTTGCGTCGTGACGAGTTGGATGCCCGCGATCGCGAACAACGCCACGGCAGCCGCGATGACGCCCGACGAGAAGGCCGCGTTGCGGAAGATCGAGAAGACGAGCAGCGGATGCTCGAGCCGCCGCTGGCGCCGCACGAACAGCCAGAAGCCGAGGGCCGAGGCGATCACGGCGACGCCGACGATGAGCCAGGACGGCTGGGCGTGCGCGGCCTCTTTGATGGCGAACACGGCCCCCACGAGGCCGACCATCACCTGGGTGGAGGAGATCGCGTCCCACCGCTTGGTCGGGTCGGGAAGGTCGCGCGGCGCGATCGCCAGCACGAGCACGATCGTCACCGCGACGACCGGCACGTTGATGAGGAAGACCGATCCCCACCAGAAGAACTCGAGCAGCGTGCCGCCGAGAATCGGCCCGAGCGACATGCCCACGACGGCGATGCTGCCCCAGATCGCGATGGCGATGTTCCGTTCGCGTTCGACGCGAAATGTGATGCGAATGAGGGCGAGCGTGGCCGGCATCATGAACGCCGCGCCCACCGCGAGCACGGCGCGTGCGCCGATGAGCGCCGCGGCGTTGGGCGCAAATGCGGCACCGGCCGAGGCGATTCCGAAGACGACGAGCCCCACGAGATACATGCGGCGATGCCCGAGTCGGTCGCCGAGCGTACCGATGCCGAGCAGGAGGCCAACCATGACAAGGGGATACGCGTTGATGATCCAAAGGCTCTCGAGCCCGGATGCCCCGAGGTCGCGCGTGAGCGTCGGCAGCGCGGTGTAGAGAATCGAGTTATCGAGGCTGATGAGCAGCAAGCCGATCGAGACCGTGACGAGCACGGTCCATCGGCGGGCGCGCGACATGTGCGGCGACGGCGACATGTGGGCTGGGTCTGGCACCCGGCTACTCTACCCACTGCTGTACCGGGCGGACGGTTGTGCATGGCGCTCTCGGGCGCCCTCGTTACGGTGGTGACTCGGGCGGCCGAAGGCCTGCGCGCGGCGGCCGCGAGCATCCATGCAGGACCAAGGGTCAAGGGAGTGCGCCAATGCGAGCAGCACGCTATTACGGCAAGGAAGACGTCCGAATCGACGAGATCGACGAGCCGCAGGTGCGGCCCGGAACCGTGAAGATCGCGCCGGCCTACAACGGCATCTGCGGCAGCGACCTGCACTTGTACCACGACGGCCCCATACCGCCGGCGCCCACCGAGAGCGAACCGCACCCCCTGTCGGGTGAGACGCTGCCGGTCGTGTTCGGGCACGAGTTCGCCGGCGTGGTCGAGGAGGTCGGCGAAGGCGTCGACGGTCTCCAGCCAGGCGACCACGTCGCCGTCGAACCGCTCATGGTCGACGGCACCTGCCCGGCCTGCAAGGCGGGCAAGTACAACCTGTGCGAGCGGATGGGATTCATCGGCATCTCGGGGCACGGCGGCGGGCTGTCGGAGCACATCGTCGTCGACAAGCGGTGGGTGCACCCGGTGGGCGACATGCCGCTCGACCAGGCGGCGCTCATCGAACCGCTCGCGGTGACGGTGCACGCGGTGCGGCACGCGGGCATCGGCTCGGACTCGGGGGGCGGCGTCGCCGTCGTGGGCGGTGCGGGCCCCATCGGCCTGCTCACGGCCGCGGTGCTGCGCGCCTACGGCATGCGCACGATCGTGAGCGAGATTGCCGAGGTGCGACGGGCGAAGGCCCAGGAAACGGGGGTCGCCGACGTGACGGTCGACCCGTCGACCGAGTCGCTCACCGACATCGTGCGCGAGCAGAGCGACGGCTTGATGGCGGCCGTCGCCTTCGACGCGGCCGGTGTCGGCGTGGTCCTCGACCAGCTGTTCGACGCGCTCGCTCCCGGTGGACGCCTTGAGGTGATCGCGCTCCACGCGAAGCCGTACGAGCTCGACATCACCGACCGGCTGACGATGCACGACCGCGTGCTCGGCTCGGCGATCGGATACGCGAACGCCCACGATGAGGCCATCCGCCTCGTGCGCGAGGGACTCATCGACCTCGCGCCGTTCATCACGAGCCGCATCCGGGTCGACGACATCATCGAGCAGGGATACCAGAAGCTGCTGCGCGACCGCAGCGAGGTGAAGATCCTCGTGTCGATGTCGTAGCGAGGCCCGCGGCGGCGGGGTGGGTGGCGACGCCACCCGCCCCGCGTCCCGAGGCTATCTCGCGGCCATCGCCAGCTTGGCCTTCCTGCCGGCGGCGCACGCGGCCCCCGCTCGGCGTGCGGCCCTCTTCCGCGATGCAGATCCCGCACTGCCCACTCATGAACGAGCTGATGAGCGGCGGTAGCGTCGACGGGTAGGAGCGACCGCGCCTGGCGCGCGCTCAGAGCGGAGTAGGCTCGGCCGAGTGCCAGCTACCACCGACGATTCGGGCGCACCGCAGCGGAAGCGCGCGCTCGTCGATCTCGCTCCCCTGCGGGTCTCACCGACGTTCGCGCGGTTGTGGATCGGCAGCTCGATCCAAGGCATCGGCTCATGGCTCACGCTCACGGCCGTCGGCCTGCTGATCTACGACATCACGCAGTCGACCTTCATGGTGGCGCTCGTCGGCGGGATCGCCCTCGTGCCGATGGTCGCTGCCGGCATCTGGGGCGGGATGCTCGCGGACGCATTCGACCGACGCACCGTCGCCATCACCACCACGATCCTCGGCTGGCTCTCGACCCTGGGCCTGTTCGCGCTCGCCCTCACGGACGGTGTCCTCGCCGCCCAGGGCGTCCGCGTCGACGTATGGCCGCTCTACATCTTCACGACGATCAACGCGGTCACCACCACCATGACCTCGGCGGCCCGCACGGCTGCGATTCCGCGCATCCTGCCCGTCGAATACGTGTCGCGGGCGACCGCGCTCAACGGCATCACGATGGGCACGCAGGTCGCGGTCGGGCCGGCGCTCGCCGGCATCATGATCGCGGGCCTCGGCTACCCACTGACGTTCCTCATCGACGTGATCCTGTTCACGGCGGGGTTCATCGGCATCATCGGCCTGCCCAAACTGCCCCCGATCGGGCAAGTCGCGAAGCCCGGGCTGCAATCGCTCATCGACGGAGTGAGATTCCTTCGCACGGCGCCGAACATCCGCATGAGCTTCATCGTCGACATCATCGCGATGTCGCTCGGCCGGCCGCACGCGCTTTTCCCCGCGATCGGGGTGCTCGCGATCGGCGGCGGTTCGGTGACCGTCGGGTTCCTGACCGCGGCGATGGCGATCGGCACGTTGCTGACCGGACTCTTCAGCGGCCGGGTCGCGCATGTGCATCGCCACGGTGTGGCGATCAGCTGGGCGATCATGGTCTACGGGGTGTTCACCGCACTCTTCGGCCTCGTCGTCCTCGGCGGGATGCTCGGCTGGTTCGGCGAGACCGGGGAAGACTTCTCGAGCGTCTCGTGGACGGCGCTGATCCTCGCGTTCCTCGCGCTCCTGGGCACCGGCGCGGCCGATGAGGTGAGCGCGATTTTCCGCGCCACCATGCTTCTCACGGCCGTGCCCGACGAGATGCGCGGCCGCACGCAGGGCCTGTTCATGGCGGTCGTTGCGGGCGGGCCGCGCCTCGGCGATCTCGTCGCGGGCACGACCGTAGCCCTGCTCACACTTTGGGCGCCGCCCCTCTTCGGCGGCGTCGTCATCATCGCGCTCATCGCGTTGCTTCTGCGGCTGTCGCCGCGGTGGCGCGCGTATGACGCGCGCAATCCCACGGTGTAGGCGCGGGCGGGACGGCTGGGGCTCACCCCGCAATCGCAAGGGAGGAGCCTAGGCAGGCACCGCCCCCAGGGGAATGGTGGGCCGCCTCGTCGCTCGCTCCAACGGCGGGCAGCAGATGGACGGCCGCTGGGGAACAGCGCCGGCCCGCCACCGACGCCACCGCCCCCGCCGAAGCGCCCCTACGCCGAGGGTCGATCGAGCCCCAGGTGGTCGCGCAGCGTGTCGCCCTCGTAGTCCTCGCGGAAGTACCCGCGCTCCTGCAGCTCGGGCACGAGCAGGTCGCAGATGAGCTCGAGCCCGTCGGGGTTGTACGGCGCATTGAGGTTGAAGCCGTCGCAGGCGCCCGCGTCGAACCACTCGATCATGCGGTCGGCGGCCTGCCCGGCCGTGCCGACGAAGAACATGTGCCCCGTCGACCGCGCCCGGTCGATGATGAGCTCGCGCAGCGTGAGCCCCTGGTCGACGGCCTTGCTCCGGAAGATGTGGTACCTCGTGCCCATCTTCGGGTCTTCCGAGAACCGCTCCGCGGGGATGTGCTCGTCGAAGTCGATGTCGTCGATCTCGAGGAAGAGGTCGCCGGCGACCTGCCGACGGCCGGCGTCGAGGTCGATCATCGAGCTCAGGTCGGCGGCGATCTCGTGCGCCTCCGCCTCGGTGCGGCCGATCACGGGCACGATGCCGGGCAGCACCGTCACCGTTTCGGGGTCGCGCCCGTGCCCGCGCACGGCGTCTTTGAGCCGCCCGTAGAAGTCGATCGCGCCCTCGAGCCGCGGCTGTGCCGTGTAGATGATGTCGGCGATCTTCGAGCCGAACTCGATGCCGCTCGACGACGAGCCGGCCTGCACGAGCACCGGCCGCCCCTGCGGCGGGCGCGGCATGTTGATGGGCCCAGCGACCTGGAAGCGCTCGCCCGAGTGGTTGATCGGCACGAGCTCGTCGGTGTCGAGCCAGCGGCCGGCTTCGCGGTCGACGAGGATGGCGTCATCGTGCCAGCTGTCCCACAGCTTCTGCACCACCTCGACGTGCTCCGCCGCCCGGTCGTAGCGCACCTCGGGGTCGGGCGCGCCAGAGCCGCCGAAGTTCTGGAACCCGTCGCGGGAGGTCACGACGTTCCACCCCGCGCGCCCGCCCGACATGTGGTCGAGGCCGGCGAACTGCCGCGCCGCGTTGTACGGCTCGGTGAACGAGGTCGACATCGTGCCGATGAGGCCGATCTTCGACGTGAGGGCCGCAAGCGCCGACAGGGTAGAGATGGGCTCGTAGAAGCCGTTCATCATGATGTCGCCGCGCATGGTCGAGTTGGCGTGCACGCAGTCGCCGAGGAACACGGCGTCGAGCTTCGCACGCTCCGCGGTGCGCGCGAGGTCGGCCATGAGCGACAGGCCCGCGAGCTCGTCCGCCCGGCTCCCTGGTCGGCGCCAGCTGTCGCGGTGGTAGCCGGCTGGGAGCAGGAACGTCGTGAGGGCCATACGTCGCTTCATCGGTCGACTCCGTTCGTCGTCGCAGCGGTGGGGGTGACGGATGCTGTGGTCTCGCCGGGTGCCATGGGTCCGGATGCCGTGACCGCGGTCATGCCTGCTGCCCCGCCTCGTCGTCGTTTCCAGCCAGCATCGCGAGCAGCGCGAGGTGGGCGTCACGTTCGCCGCCCGAGTGCAGGCGCCACGCGCCGCGGTTGCGGAGGTCAGTGTGGCGCGTGACGGGCGACATCATGTCGGGGTCACGGTAGAGGAAGTCGTGGCCGAGCACCGTGATGGCCAGCTGCTCGCCGGCGTGGAACCGTGTCGCTGACGGCCACAGCTCGATGTCGAGCGGGGTCGGCACGCCCGGCTCGAGTGGCACCTCGGCGTCGTGGGGGTGCACGGGGCGAAGCTCGCTGCTCGCCGACTCGTCGAGTGCGCGGTGGCTGGCGCGCAGCCAGCCCAGGGCGACGGGCCCATCGTCGAAGAGGGCGCCGATGGCCCAGCGGACTTCACTGCCGTCGGCGCGGAACTTTCGGGCGACGGCGAACACGTCGGCGTCAGTGGCCGCGGGCATTCCGTCGGCACCATCGATCGTCTCAAGCCACAGGCGAAGGCGCATGGGCCCGACGACATCGGTGTCCTCGTCGAACGTGAAACGCACGGTCGCCTCGCCCGTCTGGCTGTCGATGTCGATCGACGAGGCAGCGGCGACCGGCTCTTCCGACAGCAGCCCGTTCGCGAAATCGGCGTGCATGCGCATCGAGCGCGACTCGTCGACGGGCCACGGCAGGTCGCTGCGGTGCGTGCGCGCCTCGGCCGTGTCACGGACCTCGAGGCGCACGCGCGGCCAGTCGCGAGGGCCGTCGCCGATGCCCCGCAGATAGTGGTCGAAGAACTCACGCTGCCGCTCAACACGCTCGGGGCGGTAGAACTCGGCCCACTTCTTCTGGCCGTGCACCTCGAGCCATTTCTCGGTCGAGGAGATGCGCGCGAACGCCTCGAGCGTGCCGCGCGAGTGCAGCCCGTGGTCGCTCCAGCTCGCCACCACGTAGGCCGGCACCTCGATGTCCTCGAGCACGGCCTCCTTGGTGCGGTAGTAGTCGGTCAGCAACGGATTCTCGGCGACGTTCGCCGCCGTGTCCTCCGTGCGGGTGCGCGAAAAAGCCATGTTCGCCGACGCTCGCGGAATGAATCCGGTTTCGGGAATTCCGCCGTGGAACGCGAACTCGCGGTACCAGTCGGTGAAGCACTCCCACGGGCTGATGGCGGCAAGCGACGGCGGCTTCATGGCGGCGGCGATGAACTGGGCGCCGGCGAGGTACGAGACCCCGAGCATCCCGACCTTGCCGTTCGACCAGTCGGCGGCGCCGAGCCACTCGATCGTGTCGTACAGGTCGGCGGCCTCTTGCGGGCCGTTGTGGCGCCCCTCGCCCTCGCTGTTCCACAGGCCCCGCGGATCGACGTTCGCGATCGCATAGCCGTGGGCGCACCAGTAGGCGGGGTCCGGCGCCTCGAAGCCGGTGCGCTCCGACATCCAGCCGTCCTCGATGCCGGCGCCAGGCCACAGCTGCGCCTTCGTGTTGTGCTTGCCGTAGGGCCCCCACGCGAGCAGGACGGGCAGGTCGCCGGTCACGTCACGCGGCCGATAGAGGTCGAGGTAGATCGTCACGCCGTCGCGCAGCTGGAGCGCGACGTCTTTCTCCTGCACGAAGTCGCCGTGCTCGATGATCTCGTGCCGCAACGGCGGCAGCGGCGGCTTGCCAGGAGCGTTTGTCGGATCGGCGCCGGGGCGGTCGATGACCCCGTCAGGGCCCCTCGTCACGGTCTCGTCGTTCGCAGTCATCCTGGTCCCCTCTCTCAGACGTCGAGTGCGACGACGTCGGTGGCGCGCACATGGAAGTCGGTCTCGGCGCCGTCGGCACCGAAGCGGTTGGAGTCGGCCGGGAACGCGACGCGGACGGCGCCCTCCCCAGGCGTGACGATCGTGGCCGTGCGGACCTCGCCGACGTAGACGCTGTCGCGGATCATGCCGCGGCCGGCGAGCGCGACGGCGGGTTCGCCTTCGCCGGTGCCTGCCTGCACGTGCTTGCCGCGGAACGCGATCGTCTTCCCCTCACCGCTGAGCGGCAGCGAGTCGTCGAGGACCTTCAGCCCGCCACTCAGCTCCCGCGCGCGGCCGCCGGCCGGGCTCAGGATGTTCTCGAAGCCCATGAAGTCGGCGGCGAACCGCGAGGCCGGACGCGAGTAGATCTCTTCCGGCGTTCCCTGCTGGTCGATCTGTCCGCCGTTCATGATCACGACGCGATCCGAGAGCGCGAGCGCCTCCTCCTGATCGTGCGTCACATACACCGAGGTGACGCCGAACTCCCGGTGGAGCCGCTGGATCTCGGCGCGCATCGCGATGCGGAGCTTCGCGTCGAGGTTCGAGAGCGGCTCGTCGTAGAGCATGAGGCCCTGCGACGAGACCAGTCCCCGGGCGAGGGCGATGCGCTGCTGCTGGCCGCCCGACAACTCGTGCGGGTAGCGCTTGGCGTGCTGCGCCATGCCGACGGCTTCGAGGATCTCGGCCACCCGCTTGGTGATCTCGGCACGGGATGCGCGGCGCCGCTTCATCGGGTACGCGATGTTCGCCTCGACGGTCATGTGCGGCCAGAGGGCGTAGCTCTGGAACACCATGCCGACCTTGCGCTTGTTCGGCGACAGGTACTTGTGCTGGCCCGCGTCGGCGAAGACGCGGTCGCCGGCGACGATCGAGCCGCCGTCCGGGTCTTCGAGCCCGGCGATGCAGCGGAGCGTCGTCGTCTTGCCGCAGCCGCTCGGACCGAGGAAGGTGACGAACTCGCCGTCCTTGATCGCAAGGTCAATCCCCTTCAGCACCCGCGTGGCGCCGAAGGTCTTCTCGATGTTCGTGAGTTCGACGTGCATGTCGGAGTTCTCTCTCTACTTCGTACGGGTCGGTGAGGAACCGTCGGCGCCGGCCTTGACGGCTTCACGGGCAGCGATGACCTGTGTTGATGGATCGGGGTCGGCCTGCGCAGCCACGGCCGCCGGCGAAGCGGCATTCGCGCGGCGTCGCAGGATCGCCGCAATGGCGAGTGCGACGGCGCCGATGGCGATGAACACCCCGATGAGTAGGAGCGACGCGGCGGCCGAGGTCGGCGCGGCCCCTTCGACGTAGCGGCTGTAGATCTCGACCGAGAAGTAGTAACTGCGCGGCGCCGAGAGCACGAGCGGCGTCGACAGCACGCCGCAGAGCACGACGAAGCACAGCACCCAGCCGCTCACGATGCTCGGCAGCATCAGCCGCACGATCACATCCCAGATCGCCCGGTATTTCGAGGCGCCCGACACCCAGGCGGCCTCTTCGAGCGACTTCGGGATCTGTGCCATCGCGGCACTCGTCGTGCGGCCGGCGAGCGGGATGACCGCGATGAACATCGCGAAGATCATGATGACGGGGGTGCCGTAGAACGTCGACAGCCCCGGCACCTTGAGGAAGAACCACAGCACGCCGAGGGCGAGGATGAGGCCGGGCATGGCGAGGCCGAGCCATTGGCTGAACTCGATGAAGCGCGACAGCGCGCCGGTCCTGAAGCGGGCCGCCCAGGTGAGGCCGACCGACGCCGTCATCGCGAGCAACGCGCCAAAGGCGGCGACCCCGAGCGAGTTGCCGAGCGCCTGCATCATGCGGTCGTTGTTCACCACGGCTTCGAAGTTCGCCAGGCTGTACCCGCTCGTGGCGCCGAGGAACGGCGAGAGCGACACGAGGATCAGCTGGTACATGGGCAGCGCGACCGTCAGCAGGCCGAAGCCCACGACGAGCCCCGTGAACAGCCACTTCCACGGCCCGACGTCGCGACGCAGCGCGCGCGACTCCTTGCCGCCGACGGTGACGTACGAGCGGCGCCCGAGCACCCGCATCTGCACGAACACGAGGAGCAGCAGGATCACCATGAGCAGGATCGACATGGCGCTCGCGTGACCGTACCGGGGACCGGTCGACGCCGACAGGAATTGGTAGATCTCGGTCGGCACGACGAAGATGCCGGCCGGCACACCGAGGATCTGCGGCGCGTCGAATGATTCGAGGAACAGGACGAAGCCGAGGATCATGGCGCCGGTGATGGCGGGCGCGAGGATCGGGATCTCCATCTGGAAGAACGTGCGAAGCGGCCCGGCCCCACTCATGCGCGCCGACTCTTCGAGCGATTTGTCGAGCGCGAGGAAGGGGCCGAGGAGCAGGAAGAACTGCAGGCCGATGAGCTTGATGGCCGAGACGAGGACGATCCCCCACCACGACTCGGCGTTCACGATGCGACCGCCGTCACCGAACAGGGCCCCGAGCGCCTCGTTGACGAGCCCGATGTTCGGGTTGCCGAGCAGGCCCCACGCGATGGCGAAGAACAGTCCAGGTGTCGCCACGAGGATGAACATGACAACGGGGATCGCGTTGCGCAGCGGTGTGCGCGTCTTGGCGTAGACCGCGGTGAAGAAGAGGGCGACGGTCGTCGAGACCGCGATGACCGCCACCCCCATTCCGACGGTCGTGATGGCGACCGAGTGCACGCGCGACGAGGTGAGGACGTCGACGAATGCCTCGACGGTGAACTGGCCGCGGCCACCGAACATCTCGGTCTGAAACGCTCCCAGCACGATCATCGCCGCCGGGCCGACGAAGCAGACGAGGCACAGCAGGGCGATGATCACCTGCGGGTTGCTGAGGTAGCGCCCGATCTGTCGAAGCACCGTCATGTCGGACGACTACCTTCCGGCGGGCTGCACGAAGCCACCGCCGATAACGGCGCCCTCAGGCAGATTCGCGATTTCGTCGTCGTGGTCCGGGCGGATCACGCGAGTCCACAGGTCGGCGATCTTCCACACGCCGTCGATCCGGCGGTAGTGCACCTTGTAGATGCCCTCCGACCACGGGCCCCAGATGCGCTGCATGCCGAACGACGTGCGGAACTCGCACACGAAGCGGTGCCACACGTACTCGCCGTACGCCGTGTCGCCGTCAACCGTGATCTGCGGCGACGAGAGCATGTAGGCGTCCTTGCTCTTCACGACCGGGCTGAGGTCGCTCGCGAACATCGCCCTGATCTCGTCGATCCCGCGGTGCACGCCGTGCTGGCGGATGTCGCAGACCGCGTCGTCGGCGTACGCCTCGGCGACGCCGTCCCAGTTGCGGTCCGAAAGGTCGCGCAGGTACTTCTGCTGCAGCTGCTGGACCTCCTGGGCTGAGGTGAGTGCGTCGACCTTCGACTCGAGTGATTCGAGACGCGCGGCAAGCGCTTCGACATTGGACATGGTTGTCCCCCTGAATGTGGTGGTGGTGGTGAACGGCGCGACGCGGTCGGCGTCCGTCGCAGGAGGCCGTCGCTAGGAGGCCGTGATCTCCTGGAACAGGTCCTGGTTGTTGTCGATCTCTTCGCGCATCGTCGACTGCGACGGCAGGTGCACGAAGTCGATCTCCTCGATGGCGGGCCAGCCGTAGGGCGACTCGAGGTCCTCGTGCTGGTTGAGCGGGAAGTTCCCGGTCACGAGGGCCTGCTCCTGCGCCTCATAGGTGAACAGGTAGCTGAGGAACAGCTTGCCGCCGTCCGAGCTCGGCGCGTTCGCCGCGAGCATCCACTTCTCGGTCGCGACGACGGGGTTCTCGAGCATGTGCAGATCGACCGGAGCACCGTCGTTGACGGCCTTCCGGATGCTCGTTGCGGCCGAGGTGAGGTCGATTCCGTACTCACCAGAGCTCACCGACTGGAGCGCCAGCTGGTCCTGAGCCACGATGCGCGACTGCGCCGCGACGGTGCGCAGCCAGTCCTCGTCGACAAGGTCGCTCTGCAGCAGGATCGAGAGCACCGTCTGCATGCCGCCCGGTGTCGACGGCGTCATGAACGTGACCTGGTCGGCGTACTTCGGGTCGGCGAAGTCGGGCCAGTTCGCCGGAAGGTCGGCTTCGTCCATCGTCTCGGTGTTGTAGCCCGACGAGAACAGCAGCGCCCACGGCGAGTGGTAGAAGCCGGCTGGGTCTTCGAACTGGTCTTGTGCGATGCGCCCATCGGCCCACTCGGGCGACACGTAGGTCGCCGGCTTGAACTCCTCCGAGAATCCCTGCTCGGCGTACCGGTCGGCGTTCGGGTTCGAGATGACGTCGACATTGTGCTGGCCCGTGTCGCGCTCGGCTTCAAGGGCGGTCTGGAGCTCGGCCCCGACGAGGGTCTCGGGCACGATCGTGAGGCCGGGGAAGCGCTCCTCGAACTGGGTGTAGATCTCACGGAACTCGTCGTGATGGCCCGCGTAGACCGTGATCTCGTTGTTGCCCGACTCCATCGCCGCGTCGTAGAGCGCGGTGAGCTCGGCTTCCTGCTCGGCCGAGATCTGGAGAGGCGACAGGTCAAGCTCGCCGTCGGCGGCGGGTGCGCCGCCGCCGCTGCCGCAGGCGGCGAGCAGGGCGATGCTGGTCATGGCGACGCCGGTGACGGCGACGCGCTTGGCAGTTCGGGAGTGCTTCATTGCAGATCCAATCGGGATGAACGCTCGGAGGGGGGCCGATTCGTCTGCGAACCGGTCTCGCGGAACAGCGTGTCTGCCCCGACAAATTTTGTCAAGTGCGCAACAAAACGGGGGACGTGGATTGACGCCTCGATGCCTCCGGTCTCGCATCCGTACCCGTGGCATCGCTGGACGATCGTCCGACTTCGTCGGTGTTTTCTCGCCGAAGTACGTCGATGTCGAGCCATTTGAGGCCGGCGCCACGCCTCGAGCCCCGCCGCGACGCGCGGCCCGACTCTGCATAATTCGCTGCTGAATTGACATATCAATTGACAAAATCGGGTGAGTTGGTCACGATGTGAGCGTCGGGCGATGAGGCCGACACTCCAGCATTTGCTGCGAGGCCGCGCCCCGCGCGCCGGCCCGCAGCACAGAGCATCTCCGACGGGCAAGGGAGCCGGTGCATATGGCCGAATGGGACTACATCGTGGTCGGCGCAGGATCTGCGGGGGCGCTCATCGCGGGGCGGCTCACGGAGAACCCCGCCATCTCCGTGCTGCTGATCGAGGCGGGGCCCGACTTCCGCACGGCAGACACGCCGAAGGAGTTCCTCGACCGCACGAAGGGGCTCGGCCTCGCGCTTGAGGCGCCCAAGAACTACCTGAACCCTGAGTTCTACTGGCATGAAACGACCGCTCGCCGTGCCCGAGGGCAGGAGCCGTTCCAGTACCGCCGCGGCCGCGGGCTCGGCGGCAGCTCCACCATCAACGGGCTCTACGCGATCCGCGGTGTCGAGGATGACTTTCGTGAGTGGGAACGCCTCGGCGCCACCGGCTGGGGCCCCGGCCCCATGCTCGAGGCCTTCTGCCGCATCGAGGACGACCACGACTTCGGCGATAAGCCGTATCACGGCACCGGCGGGCCGACCCCCGTGTACCGCGAGCCCGAGTCGGGGTGGGGCGGAGTCGACCTCGCGATGCGCGACGCCGCGCTCGCCGCGGGCTACGCATGGCACCCCGATCACAACGCGCCGGGATCGGAGGGCATCTCGCCGACGGCCATGAACATCCGGGACGGGCTTCGCGTGTCGACGAACCACTCGTACCTCGAGCCCGCGCGCGAGCGCCCGGGCCTGACGATCGTCGGCGACACGCTCGTCGACCGGGTATTGTTCCGCGGCGACCGCGCCGTCGGCGTCGTGCTCGACGACGGGCGCGAGCTCGAGGCGGGGCGCGAGGTCGTGTTGTGCGCCGGTTCGACCTTCTCGCCGGCCATCCTCCTTCGCTCGGGCATCGGACCGCGCGACGAGCTCACCCCCCACGGCATCGAGGTGCGCGTCGACCTGCCGGTCGCGAGGGGCGCGCAGGACCACGCCGTCACGTTCGTCGAGGTGCCGGTCGTTCCGACCGCGCAGACGTCGGTCGGCAACCGCCCGACGAACATCGTTGTGCGTTACACGTCGGGCCTCGGCCGCCAGGCCGACATGATGCTGCTCGCGACCAACCACAACTACTGGTTCGGGCGCGAGACCGCCGGCATCGCCGTGTCGCTGCAGTCGCCCGCGTCGCGCGGCACCATGTCGCTGCGGTCGGCCGACCCGCACGTGGAGCCGCACTTCGAGCTCGACTTCCTCTCGTCGCAGGCCGATCTCGACCGCATGCGCGACGGCCTGCAACGGGCGCGCTCGCTCATGGACCACGAGGCGTTCGCCGCGATCATGACGGGCGAGCCCAATATGCCGCAAACCGACGACGAGATCGTCGCCACCGTGAAAGACACGATGCACCTCAGCGGCACCGCACCCATGGGTGCCGAGGGCTCGGAGGGCGCCGTGCTCGACGCCGACTGCCGCGTCTACGGCGTGGAGGGGCTGCGCGTCATCGACGCCTCGTCGATGCCGACGGTCGCGAGCGCGAACACCCACCTCACGGTGCTCGCCATGGCTGAGCACTTCGTGACCAAACTGGAAGGATCGCTCCCATGACCGGCACCGCCTCCCCCAAGCCCGGCTCCGCAGGCACGGCACCCGCGCCGGCCGGGGCCGCCGAGCTCTTCTCCCCCGAGGGCGCTCACCGGCTCGCCGCCGCAGTCGCGGAGCGGAGCGCCCACCTCATTGATGGCGCGCTCGTCGAGGGCACCGTCGCAGCTCGTGTCACGGCTCCGTGGGACCGCGCGCGCTCGGTCGACTACCGCGCCGTCGATGCCGACGGGATGCTCGAGGCCGTCACGGCGGCGGCCGCCGCCTTCCGGGCCGGCAAGGACGACCCGAGCGGGCTCGGCTCGGCCGAGCGGCGCGCCGAGGTGCTGCTCGCAATGGCCGACCGCGCCGAGGCGATCGCCGACGAGCTGGCCGCGATCATCGCGTTCGAGAACGGTAAGCTGCTCCGCTCCGCGACCATGGAGGCCGGAGCCGTCGCCGGTTCATTCCGCTACTGGGCGGGCGTCACGCCCGAGACGGAGGTGCTCGCGAGCACGGGCACGCACACCACCGAGCTCGTGCGCCGCCCGCTCGGCGTCGTCGCCGCCATCACGCCGTTCAACATGCCGGTGCTCATGATGGCCAACAAGATCGGCGCGGCGCTCGCGACCGGCAACACGCTCGTCGGCAAGCCATCGCCCGCCACGCCGCTGTCGCTCATGCGACTCGCCGAGGCGATCGCCGAGGTCGTGCCCGCCGGATGGGTGAATCTCGTGGCAGGCGATGACGCTTCCGGGCCGGCGCTCTCATCGTCACCCGACGTGGCGATCGTGTCGTTCACGGGCAGTGTGCCGGTCGGCAAGGCGATCATGCGCTCGGCCGCCGCCAATCTCACGCGCGTACAGCTCGAGCTCGGCGGCAACGACCCCGCCATCGTGGGGCCGGGCGCCGACCTCGACGAGGTCGTGCCGCTCATCTACCGCAGCGCGTTCGGTTCGAGCGGGCAGGCGTGCGTCGCCGCAAAGCGCGTGTACGCCCACGAGTCGATCGCCGACGAGGTGACCGCGCGCCTCGTCGAGCTGGCCTCGTCGGCGCGAGTCGGGCATCCCTTCGACCCCGACGCGACCGTGCCGGTGCTCACGACCGAAGCGCAGTTCGACACGATCGATCGGCTGATCACGGAGGCGAGCGCGGATGCCGAGCTCGCGTTCGCCGGCGAGCGCACAAAAGCGACCGCGTTCGTCGCCCACCCCACGATCGTGGCGGGCGCCCGGAGCGGCATGGCCGTCGTCGACGAGGAGCAGTTCGGGCCGGTGCTGCCGGTGATCCCGTTCGCGACCGCCGCAGAGGTGATCGAGCTGGCGAATGCGACCCCGTTCGGGCTCGGGGCGACCGTGTGGTCACGCGACGACGCCTTCCTCGCCAAGGTGGTGCCGGGCATCGAATCGGGCATGGTATGGGTCAACGGGCTCGGCATGCCGAGCCCTGCCGTGCCGTTCGGGGGCGCGAAACAGAGCGGCATCGGACGCGAGGGCGGAAAGCCGGGCATCGACGCGTTCACCGAACTCGTGACCGTCACGCGATTCGTGCCGGCGGGTGAACAGGCCAAGCCGTGAGCGACGCGATCACTGAGGTCGGGCCCGGCGGGCTCGGCCAGCAGTTCCCGACCTTCGCCGATCTCGTCGCCGTGAAGGCCATCGAGGAGGGCATCGAAGTCGACCCGTTGACGCCGAAGCTCAGCCTGCTCGCGCGGCGCCTCGGGCAGACGATGCTCGACGACTCGCACCGCGAGGTGTACAAGCCCGCCGGGTGGTCGCACGCCTCGTACCGCATCTGCATCACGCTGTGGGTTATGGGCCCCCTGCCGTCGCACCGGGTCACGGCCATGACGAACATGAGCCGCGCGACCGTCTCGGCGGCCCTCAAGCGCAGCGTCGACGACGGGCTCGTGACGAAGGAGGCCTCGACCGACGACGCACGCTCCGTGACGGTGGAGCTGACGCCGCTCGGCGAGGCCAAGATCCGCCAGAGCTACACCGAGCACCTCGCCTTCGAACGCGAGTGGTTCAACGCGCTCACCGACATCGAGAAGCAACTGCTGGTGTTGCTGATCGAGAAGCTGCTGGCGAAGCACGACTGACGCTCTGGACGGGACGCGCGCTCGCACCCGTGTTCGGGGTGATCGAGCAGCACGGCCTCGCCGCAGGCGGTCTGAGTCGGGCGTTCACTCCGTCGACGACGACGCAGGCTCCCGCGTGCTCTGTGCCAGCCCGATGAGGATTCCCTCCGGGCCGCGGACATAACAGAGCCGGTAAACGTGCTCGAACTGCACGACCCCGTCGCTCACGAGTTCGGCGCCGCGTGCGGTCGCCCGCTCGAGCACGTCGTCGAGGTCGTCGACCTCGAACATGACGCGCAGATACCCGAGCGCGTTCACCGGGGCCCTCCGGTTGTCGGCGACGATCTCGGGTTCGATGAAGCGCGAGAGTTCGAGGCGCCCGTGACCATCCGGGGTGCGCATCATGGCGACCTCGACTCGCTGCCGACCGAGGCCGGTCACGCGCCCGGCCCACTCCCCCTCGGTCATGGCACGGCCCTCGAGTTCGAGGCCGAGGTGGGTGAAGAACTCGGTGACCGCCGTCAGGTCTTCGACGACGATTCCGACGTTGTGCAGTCGGATCGACACGACCGCTACCCCAGCGACTCGCCGGCGAGGTGCCTGCCGAAGTTCGTGAGCGCCTCGTCCCAGCCGTCGTAGACCCATCCATCGCCGGGCTTTCCGTCGATGCCGCTCAGGTGGAAGACCAGTTCGGTCTGCGCGCCCAGTTCGGTGAAGGTCAGGGTGATGACCGGGGCGTCGGCAGCCGGGGCATCCGGGTCGCCCCAGGTGAACACGAGCCGCGTCTTCGGCTCGATCTCGAGGTACTCACCTCCCGTCGGGAACGTCTCGCCCGTCTCCGTGTTCGTCATCGTGTAGCGGTAGCGGCCGCCGACGGCCAGGTCCTGCGAGACGCCATCGGTCGAGACGCCGAACGGGTGCAGCCACTGCGCCATCTCGGCCTCGTCCGTCCACGCTTGCCACACGAGGTCGCGGGGCGCGTCGAACGTGCGAGTGATCGTGAACTCCGGGGTCTCGGTTTCGGTCGTGCCTGTCGTGTTCATGGTTCGTTCCTCTCGGGATGCTGCGGTTGTGATGCGTGCTTCATGGTTTCGAGGTGCGCCGCAAGTGCGTCGAAGCGCAGATTCCACTGGCGGCGCTGCTGCTCAACCCACGCCGACGCCTCGTCGAGGGGTTCGGCCTGCATCGTGAGCGTTCGCCACTGCGCCTGCGCCGTGCGGGTCACGAGTCCCGCACGCTCGAGCACCTTCAGATGCTGCGAAATAGCGGGCGCGCTCACGTCGAACGGTTCGGCGACTTCACCGACCGTCGCCGGCCCCTTCGCAAGCCTCGTGAGGATCGCGCGCCGTGTCGGGTCCGCGAGTGCGGCGAACACGAGGCTGAGGGGGTCCGAAGCCGCCATTTCGCCCGTTCCTTAATTAATGTGTTCCTTTATTAGCTCACGGCGGCCGGCCCGTGTCAAGACCCGGTGTGCCGCGACTCGGCCGAGTTCTGCAGCGTGGCATGCGCGCTCACGGAGCCCGAGCCGACCCCATGGAGCACCCGCCTTCGAACACGCAGCGTTCAACGCGCCCGAGCGCTCGCCCGCTGGCCACGCTGCCTCGGTACCCTCGCCGCATGAGCGATGCCGAGGCCTGGTTGAACGATCCGAGGCCGATTCAGCGGCTGTACACGTTTCGGGATGCACCGGTCGACCGACGACGCTGGCCGGCGACTGTGCCCTCGGTGGCGGAGGTCCTCAGACGCGCCGACCCCGACACCGGCGAGGGCTTCGAGTTCAGCGAGGGCGTCACGTTCCTCGTCGGCGAGAACGGCTCAGGCAAGTCGACGCTCATCGAAGGCATCGCCGAGGCCGCCGGCCTGCCGGTCGAGGGCGGAAGCACGAACGGCGGGGTGACGACTCGCCGCGCCGTCTCGCCGCTCGGGGAGTGGCTGCGCGTCGACCGCTCGCCGCGCGCCCCACGCTTCGGATTCTTCCTGCGCGCCGAGACCATGCACGGCTACGCCAGCTACGCAGACGATCTGCCCGGACCGGGCCGGCCGCTGCACGAGCGGAGCCACGGCGAGATGTTCAACGCGCTCCTCGATGACAAGCTCAACCACGAGCGGTACGTGGCGGGCCTCGTCTGCCTCGACGAGCCCGAGGCCGCCCTGTCGTTCTCATCGACGCTGCGGTGGCTCGCGGCGCTCGACCGCATGCGCGCACGCGGAACCCAGGTCATCTGCGCCACCCACTCCCCCGTTCTCGCCGCCCTCCCGGGGGCGACGATCCTCGAGCTCGGCGATTGGGGCATCCGTGAGACCGTGTGGGACGACCTCGAGGTCGTGCAGCTGCACCGCAACTTCCTCGACTCCCCCGGCCGCTTCCTTCGCCATCTGCTCGCGGACTGAGATCCCCCACCCGCTCGCGCCGGTTCAGCGAGCCCGGGCCGGCACCCGCGCCGGCACCTGCAGGCCCAGGTTGTCGCGCAGGGTCGTGCCCTCGTACTCGGTGCGCACGGCGCCGCGCTCCTGCAGGATCGGGATCACCCGGTCGACGAACTCGTCGATCCCGGCTGGCACGACCTCGGGGCTCACCACGAAACCGTCCGACCCATTCGCCTGCACGAAGTCGTCCATGCGCTCCGCGACCTGTGACGGCGTGCCCACGAAGTCGAGGGGTGTTGCGATCACCTCGTGCGCGAGCTGTCGCAGCGTTAGGTTCTTCTCGCGTGCCAACTGCTGCCACTCGCGCACGGTCGCGGCGCGATCGGAGTGGATGAGCGCCCGGCCCTGGATGATCTGCGGGGCATCCGGCGACGTCTCGGCTTCGATCTCGGGCACGGGGCCGTCGAGGTCGTAGCCCGACAGGTCGCGGTTCCACACCTGCTCGAAACGCACCTGGATCGCGCGCGGGCTCAGCTGCTGCTCGATGATGTGTCGCGCCTTGTCACGCGCCTCGGCCTCCGTGTCGCCGATCGCGAAGTTCGCGGACGGAAGAATCTTGAGCGCACCCTCGCCGCGGCCGTGCGCGACGGCGCGCGCGTTCATGTCGGCGTGGAACGGCTGCGCCTGCTCCAGCTTCAGGAATGGCGAGAAGATCACGTCGGCGCTCGACGCGGCGAAGTCGCGGCCGCGCGGCGAGACGCCGGCCTGCACGATGACGGGCCGCCCCTGCGGACTCCGCGGCACGGTGAACTGGCCGCGGATGTCGAACTGGCTGCTGTGGTGTTCGTAGGCGCCGGCGTTTGCGTCGCGCACGAACACGCCCGAATCCTTGTCGGCGACGAGGTCGTCGTCGGCCCAGGAGTCCCACAGCTTCTGCACCGTGGCGACCATCTCCTCGGCACGCTCATACCGCTGCGAGTGCGGCAGGAACCCGCCGCGGCGGAAGTTCTGGCCCGTGAACGCGTCGAACGAGGTCACGACGTTCCAGCCGGCCCGTCCCCCCGACAGATGGTCGAGCGTGGCGAGTTGGCGCGCGAGCTCGTACGGCTCGTTGAACGTGGCGTTGAGGGTACCGACGAGGCCGATGTGCTCCGTCACGGCTGCGAGCGCGGCGAGCACCGGGAGCGTGTCGGGCCGGCCGGCGATGTCGTGGTCGAACGGGCGCCGTGCCCGCTCACGAATCGCGAGGCCCTCGGCGAGGAAGAAGTAGTCGAACATGCCCCGCTCCGCGGTCTGGGCAACGTGCCTGAAGCTCGAGAACGCGGTCTGGCTCCCGGCGTCGGGGTGCTCCCAGAGCGTGTGCTCGTTGACGCCGATAATCGCCGTAGCGAGGATCATGCGCTTGCGTGGCGTCGTGCTCATGGTTACTCCGTTCACGCGTTCGTGGATGCGGTGGGTGTGGTGGCGGCGCCGGCGGTCTCGCGCGCGTACCGGCTCGGCACGTCGGTCGCGAGCCCGAACCGAGCGCGGAGGCTGCCCCCGGCGGGCGTTTCGGGCACGAGTCCCCGGCGGCGAAGCTCGGGCACGAGGGTCTCGCCGATCGCGGGCACGTCGTCGGTCAGCACGCCCGGACGCAGCCGGACCCCGTCGTAGCCGGCCTCCGCGAGCGCGGCGATCTCGTCGGCGACCCGCGCGGCCGAGCCGGTCACGACGCGGGCGTCGCTCGTGAGGGCGCGCCCGCGCGAGTCGAGGCGCGCGAGACGGTCGGCACCCGACGCGCCCGCGGCATCCAGCAGCACGACAAGATCCGCCACGACGTGCAGCGCCTCACCGGCGGCCCCCGGGGTGCCTGCGCGCTCGCCGCGGCCAACGCGCTCCGCCGCCGCCGCGACGTCGCGGAGCACCTGCGTGCCACTATCGGCGTCGAGGGGAGTGGTGAAGACGACATCGGCCTGGCTCGCCGCGAATTCGTACGGACGCTGCTGGTGCGCGAGCACCGCGACGACGGGCTGCCCCTGCGGCGACCGCGGCGTGATCGACGGCCCGCGCACGCTGAAAAAGCGACCCTCGAAGTCGATCGTGTGCAGTTTGTCGGCGTCGAGGAAGCGGTCGGTCGCGACGTCACGGATCTCGGCGTCGTCCTCCCAGCTGTCCCAGAGTCGGCGCACGACCTCCACGGCGTCGTCAGCCTCGTCGAAGAGCTCGGCGACGAATGCCCGCAGCGCCGGGTCGTCGCGATCGAACACGAGCTCGGGCCACTCGCGGCGCCCGAAATTCGCGGCCTCGGCGGCGTTGATCGACAACTTCGGCTGCCAGCCCGCGCGGCCGTCGCTCACGAAATCGAGCGTCGCGATGCCCTTCGACACGTGGAACGGCTCGGTGTGCGTCGTCGTGACGGTCGGCACGAGCCCGATGCGCTCGGTCGCCGGCGCGACCCTGGCGGCGATGAGGAGCGCGTCGAGCCGGCCTCGCACCTCGTCGGTGCGGGCCTCGCTGACGTGGGCGCTCGCGCCCTGCAGGGCGAGCGAGTCCTCGATGGTGACGTAGTCGGCCCCCGCGGCCTCGGCGTCGCGGACCCGCTCGACCCAGTACCCGGGCGTGAAGAGTTCGTCAGGGCGGGCGCTTGGCTCGCGCCATGCGGACGGGTGCCAGCCGGCGCCCTCGAGCGCGAGGCCGAGTGTGAGCTTGCGGGGCATCGTGGTCCTTTCCTGGATGCTGCGTGCTGTGCCGTGCGGACGCTCCGGCGGCGTCACTGGGGCAGTTACGTGCTACGTCGAGACGGCGACGGGCACCGCGGTCGCGCCGGACCCGGCTTCGGTTCCCGACGCGACCAGCGCATCCGGCGCACCGCCCCACGCCTCGGCGCGATCGGCGTGCGGGTCGCCCTCCCCCCACAATGTGGTGGGGAACTCTCGCCGCAGCAGCGGGATGACGTCGGTCGCGAAGCGCTCGAGGATCTCGAGCTGGCGCTCGAACGGCACGGTCGTCGGCAGGCTGATCGACTGCAGGTCGTGGCCGAGGCGCGCGTGGAACCGCGCGATCTTCTCGGCGACCTGCTCGGCGGTACCGACGAGCATGGGACCGTCCGCGATCGCGTGACGGATGTCGCGGTAGATCGTGTTGTTGCCCGGCACGTTCGTCGCGGCGACGAGGCCCTCGTAGGTGGGGCCGTACTCGTCGATGGCCTGCCGTTCCGTGTCGGCGATGAAGACGCCGCCGGCTCCGGACCCGGCGCCGACGAACGCGAAGCGGGGGTCGTGGCCGTGGCGCGCGTACTCCGAGCGGTAGTGGTCGATCAGCACGCCATAGTTCTGCAGGGGCTGGATCGCGTTGGCGCTGAAGACGGGGTCGCCGTGTCGGGCCGCGACGGCGGCCGAGAAGAGCGTCGTGGCCGAGCCGTGCCACACGCGCGGCGGTCCCGCGTACGGGCGCGGCACGGTCGTGGTGTCGCGCAGCACTCGCGTGAACTCGCCACCGGGCCAGTCCACGTGCTCCTCGCGCCACAGCAGCCGCAGCAGCTCGTACTTCTCGGCGAGCAGCTCCCACTGGTCGTCGATCTCGAGTCCGAAGAGGGGAAACTGCGCCACCTCATTGCCCTTGCCGATGGTCAGCTCGAGCCGGCCGCGCGACAGCTGGTCGATGGTGGCGAAGTCCTCGGCGACGCGCACCGGGTCGAGTACCGAGAGCACCGTGACCCCGGTGTGCAGACGGATGCGCGTGGTCACGGCCGCGATGGCGGCCAGCACGGCGGTCGGTGACGACGAGAGGAATGCGCCCGCGTGGCGTTCGCCGACGCTGAACGCGTCGAAGCCGAGCCGCTCGGCGCGCCTCGCGGTCTCGATGACCTGGTCGAGGCGATCGGCCGGCGAGACCTGGTGGCCCGTGGCCGGGTCGGCACGGTAGGGGATGATGTCGAGCAGTTGGAATCTCATGCCGCGTGCGCACCCCCGCCAGGCGCCCCGCCCTCGCGGTGGGTCGCACGTTCGAGCACGAGGCCGGTGTCGACCGCGATCCCGCGTACGCGCTCGAGCGGCGTCTTCTCACCGGCCTCGATGCCGACGGGGAGGCGGTTTCCGGCCGGCGGCAGGGGGCAGGTCGCGAAGTCGGTGTAGGCGCAGGGCAGGTTGCTTGCGCGGTTGAAGTCGAGCACGGTGCGGCCGTCGGCATCGGGGGCCGGGACGACGAGCGAGCGGACCGCCGGATAGGTCGTGAGGCCACTCGTCGCGTCGGTGAACAGCACGAGCAGTTGGCCGTCGGCGAAGCCGGGGAACGCGGTGAGGCGGAAGGTCTCGCCGCGCAGGGTGAACTCGAGCTCGCCCGGCGCGTCGTACACGTGCGTGATGCCGTCGATCGCGGCGCCGACCTCGGTGGGCCGCGGCTCGTCGAAGGGCAGGTAGGTCGCGTCGGCGCGCCAGCGGGGGTTCGGCAGATACGTCGGCGTGCCGGAGTAGTCGCGGAGGAACGCGGCGTCGTCGCGGCGCGGCCGCGCGATGTCGCGGCCGCCGCGCTTCGCGATCTCGATGCGCCCGCCCGGGAACGTGACGACGAATCCGCCGCGCTCGGGCACCGGCTCGAACTCGCGATGACCGGTGATCGCCTCGCCGTGGAGCTCGAGTCGCTCACCGTCGGCCAAGTCCACGCGCACGACGTCATCCCGCGATGTCCAGGCGCCCGGCGCACCGTCGAGCGTGATCGGCTCGTCACCGAGCCAGTACAGGCCCGTGATGGCGAGGAAGCCGGCCGGGCTGACGAGGCTGCGCTCGCGCCCCCGGTGCCACTCCTCCCACTCGCGCCCGAACTGCGCACGGTCGAGCTTCGGCGGGGCATCGTGGCCGGACGACAGGGTCATACGTGCGCTCCTCGGGTGCGTGGTCGGCGGCGACTTGCGCCATCTCTCAGCGTGCTCGCTCGGCCGGTCCGAGGTCTACTGGGTTACGTCACAGGCGTCATGGCCGGTCACGCAACGTCATACGGGAATCGTGCCGCCGGGCCGCGCTGCTGACCGTTGCTTGCGAAACGGGTGCACCTGACGCCACGGGTCGGCGAAATGCACGGCGTGTCGCGCATCTGGTGCACTCAGAATGCACGCGGCGGGCGGCAGAGCGCGGCACGCCGTGAACCGTCAACCGCTCGCGCCGAACCCCAATGCCGCTGACCGCTGTTGGCGAATCGAGTGCACGTGGCGCCACAGGCCGGAGAAATGCGCGGCGAGTCACGCATTTGGTGCACTCAGAATACACGCGGCGGGAGTGCATGCACGCGGCCGGGGTGCATGCACGCGGCGGGGTGCGCATGCACGCGGTGCGGGGGATGCACGCGGCCGCGCGGTGGGGCAGGGCGCGCTAGCCGCCGAGGCCGGGGTTCGTGGGTTCCGGCTCGTAGTCGGGCGGCGGGGCGTGCTCGGGCACCTCGATGGGCGCGCCGGTGGCGGGCGCCGTCGCCGGCGGCGCGCTCGGGTCGGTCACGGGCTCCAGACCGAGGAACCGCATCTCGTTGATGCCGTAGTAGCACGACTGCAGTGCGAACTCGCCGCCGAGGCCGATCAGGTCGGAGGTCGTCGCCCACGTCTTGGGGGTGATGCGCACGTCGACGACCTCGAACAGCCCGGAGCGGCCATCGCCCTCGATCTGGATGCGATCGCCGACATCCCAGGCGAGGACGACGTCGCCGCCGCAGTTGTTGTGGGCCGCGTAGACGGGAATGATCTGGTTGACGTCCTCATACGAGGCCATGCCGTAGAACAGGCCGTCGCAGACGTCGAGCAGGCTGACAGGCCCGGTCTCGCCGAGCTGGACCTCGGGGGCGCGGCCGCTCGCGTCTTGCACGGCGGACTGGGCGCCCACCTTCATGTCACCGAGCACGGATGCCGTCTGGTTGGGGGCGAGGACGAGCCCGCCGAGCACGATGACGCCGAGCACGAGGCACAGCACTCCGACGATGCCGAGCAGCGCCCGGCCGATTCGCGAGCCGGCGCCCGACTTCTTGGGCACGGCGGCGTGCTGCGGCGCCACGTGGTGGTGCGGCGCTTCAGCCTCTTGCGTCACAGGGGTGTCCCTTCGTCTTCAGTCATGGCGGCTGCCCGAGGGGGTCCGGGCGCGCGATCGCGACCGCGTGCGGTGCCGGGCGGAGACGGGGCCTCCGGCCCAAAACTCGTGCACCACCCGATCGCGCCGGGAGCGCGCGCGGCGCATCCGGCAACTGAGCAATAGTAAACGCCGCTCCCGAGAAACGACAGGGTGCGGGCGCGGGTCGGCTAGGCCGGGAGCACGAGCACTTCGACCACCCGGGCGACTTCGGCCCTGGCCGCGTCGTCGAGCCCGCGGATCGGCAGGGGCAGGCTCATGGGCGGCACCAGCCCCAGGTACTCGGCGATCGCGGCGGTGACGCGCAGGCTGCCGTGCTTCTCGAACAGCTCCCAGATCGGCTGGAGGCGCTCGGAGAACGCCAGTGCGTCATCGTGGCGGCCGGTCGCGGCGAGCTGGGCGATCGCGAGCGCGTGCTCGGGAAGGGTGCCGCCGATGACCGAGAACCAGGCATCGCATCCGGCAGCGAGCCCCCTCGCGGCCGCCGGATCGCCCGAAACGCCGATCGCGACCCCTTCGGGCAGGAGCTCGCGCAGGTGCGCGACGCGGGCCGCCGCTTCGTCGACGGCGGCGGGCACGCCCGGGATCTTGATCGCGGCGACATTGGGTAATTCGGCCACCGCCCGGTAGAGCTCATCGGTGAAGGTGAAGCCAGTGGTCCGGGGGTTGTCGTAGACGACGATGGGCACCGAAACGGCCCGGTCGACGTCGGCGTAGAGGCCGAGCACCTCGTCGGCCGAGAGCGGCTGGTACGACACCGGCGCGAGCAGCACGCCCGCCGCGCCCGCCGCCTGCGCGTCCTCGACGCACGCGAGCACCTGCTGCGTGCGCAGGGCCCCGACGCCGACGATCACCGGCACATCACGCGCGTGCTGGACGGCCCGGCGGGCGACCGCCGCCCGTTCCTCGCGCGTGAGGTAGACGTACGACCCCGTCGACCCGAGCGCCGTGATCGAGTCGACGCCGTGCACGGCGAGCCGCCCGACGAGGTTCGCGAACGCCCGCTCGTCGACGCCGTCGTCGGTGAGCGGGGTCAGCGGAAACGCGCTCAGCCCGCTGAAGAGGGTCGTCGCCGGGTTCGTCACGTGTGTCTCCCTGTCGTCGTGCGCGCGCCGCATCCGCCGTCACGCCCCCGTCGGCCGGATGCGCGGGGCGGGGCCCGAGCCCCCATCCTGTCGCACTCGCCCCGCGAGCGCCTCACCGGCCTCTGGCGCGCCCTCGTCCGCGCCACCGACGCGCAGTGTCCGCGCGTAGTCCTCCTTGAGCACCGAGAGGTGGACCCAGGCGTCGAGCTGCGCGACGCCCGGAAGGGACCGGAGGTGCTCGAGTGTCTCGAACAGCGCGCCCGGAGTCGGCTCGACGAGCGTTGCGACCAGGTCGACGTTGCCCACGGTTCGCGCCGCGAAGTCGACGCCGCGCGATGCGCGCAGGGCATCGAGCACGGCCCCGTCGCCATCGTGAACGCCTCCGGTCGCGAGGTTGAGTCCGACCCCCATCGACAGCTGTCGCTGCGCGAGCCCTCGCGCCTCGACCGCGCTGATCTTGATGACTCCGCCGTCGATGAGCCGCTGCACGCGCGCTGTCACGGCGGAGGGCGAGAGCCGCACCGCCTCACCGAGCGCTCGGTAGCTCATGCGCCCGTCGTACTGCAGGCGTTCGATGAGCGCCTCGTCGATGGCGTCAACCGAGAGGTCGCCCTGGTAGTCGGAGACGAAAAATCCCTTGACGACCCTCGAATACACGAGGGTGCGGATGCTGGCGACGCCCGCAAGGGCGCGAAGTCGGGCGAGCAGATCGTGCAGCGCCGGCATCGTGCCGACGCGCACCTCGGCGACGAGGTCGAAGACCCCGCCGATCGCCGAGACGAAGACGGTCTCCGGCAGCGCGCGCAGCCGTTCACCGATCGGCCACGCGGGCCCGTCCGCTCGGATCGAGACGTGCGCGAGCACGTGCTGCCCGAAGAAGGCAGGATCGACGGCCGCGACGACGCGGACGGTGCCGTCCGTGAGCATCCGCCTCACCCGGTCGGCGACGGCGCCGCGCGGCTGGCCGACGCGCTCGGCGATCGACCGGATGCTCGCCCGGCCATCTTCCTGCAGCACGCGAATCACCGCGGCATCAACGTCCACCGCTCACCCCATCTCTCTCGTGAAGGCGGACACGCGAGCGTGGCTCCCTCCGCCGGCTTCTCGGCGGGTCGGATCCCGCGGGCATCCGGGAATCTCGCGAGATACCCGCGATTGCCGGGCGAGGCCAGCAGAATCCGCGTGCAACACACGCTACTCGTGACGGTGTCCGCGATTTCGCTGGCGCGCCCGTGCACTTCTTCGCTCGCGAGAACGGTTCGCGCATGATTTGCCGTTGCCGGCGCCGTTTCTCCGACCTAGCATCCTTCGCACAACGCAACCCGCGAAGGAGCGGCAATGTCTACCAGCCCCGCGTCACCCCGACCCGCGTCCGCGCACCCCGCGAGAGCCCGCCGAGCCGGCATCGCCGCCTTCGTGGGGACCACGATCGAGTGGTACGACTTCTACGTCTACGCGACCGCAGCGGCCCTCGTCTTCGGCCCGCTGTTCTTCCCGAGCGACGACCCGCTGGCCGAGACGGCCTCGTCGTTCGCGACGTTCGCCGTCGCGTTCCTCGTGCGTCCGATCGGCGGCATCCTGTTCGGCCACATCGGCGACCGGTTGGGCCGCCGAGTCTCGCTCGTCATGACGCTGCTGCTCATGGGGGTCGCGACCGTGCTCGTCGGCTTCCTGCCCACCTACGCCGACGTCGGCGTCTTCGCCCCCATCATGCTCGTGCTGCTGCGCGCCCTGCAGGGCCTCGCGGTCGGCGGCGAGTGGGGCGGCGCCGTGCTCATGAGCGTCGAGCACGCCCCCGCCAAGTCGAAGACGTTCTACGGCGGCTTCACGCAGCTCGGCAACCCGGCCGGCGCGCTGCTCGCCTCGGGGATCTTCGCAATCATGTCCCGCGCCGGCGACACGTTCATCATCGACGGCGGCTGGCGCATCCCCTTCATCGTCTCCATCCTGCTCGTCGCCGTCGGCTTCTGGGTGCGCTACCGCGTCGAGGAGTCGCCCGTCTTCGAACAGCAGGTGGGCGCCGAGAAGGCGAAGGGCGCACCACAGTCGACGCCCCTCTTCGTGGCAGTGCGCTCGAACTGGCTGCCGATCCTGCTCGGCATCGGACTCATCCCCATCTCGACGGGCGGCTACTACCTCGCGACGACCTTCGCGACGGCCTACGCGACCGGCGAACCGGTGCTCCTGAGCGAACAGCTGATCCTCGACGCCATGACGATCGCTTCGTTCGTCGAGTTCCTCGTGACCCTCCCGATCGCCTGGCTCGGGGACAAGTGGGGCAGGAAGACGATCATGTACCTCGGTCTCGCCTCATCGGCGGTGGTGTTCGCGGTCTTCATGCTCATCATGCCAACCGGGATCGAAGCACTCGTGTTCCTGCTCGCCTCGCTCGTGCGCATCGCCATGAGCGCCACCTACGCGCCGATCGCGGCGCTCCTCGCCCAGATGTTCCCGCCGCAGGCGCGCTACACGTCGATCGCGCTCGCCTATGGCATCGGCGCCGCCATCTGGGCCGGGTTCTCGCCATGGTTCGCGACGCAGCTGCTCGGCTGGACCGGGACGATCTGGTCGGTCATCTTCATGATTGCCGGCATGGCCGTGGTCGGAGCGATCTGCACCTACTTCGCGCCGCAGCTGGAGGACGACGTCGAGCCCGAACACCAGGCTGCATCGCCCGACGCGACGCGGGGACGGCCCGCATGAGGAAGCTCGCGCCCTTCGACCGCCCACGGCAGACCGAGGCGCGCCTCGTGACGGCCAGGCGCATCCACACCCTCGACCGCACCGACTCGACGGCGACGGCCATGCTCATCGACCGGGGCCTCATCGTCGCGGTCGGCGACCTCGACGCGTGCGAGGCCGCGGCAGCCGCGTCGGGGCTGGCGCCGGAGCGCGCCGACCTCGGCGACGCCGTCGTGGTCCCCGGCTTCGTCGACGCCCACGCGCATCCCCTCATGTTCGGGCAGATGATGACGTGGGTCGACTGCGGCCCGAGCAAGGCCGCGAGCATCCCCGAGATCGTTTCGCGGTTGCGGGATGCCGCCGGTCGCGTCCCCGAGGGCCGGCCCGTTCGCGGCTACGGCTACGAGCACCGCAACCTCGCCGAGCAGCGCCACCCGACCCGATTCGAGCTCGACGAGGTCGCAACCGACCGGGAGGTGTACCTCATGAACGCCTCCGGCCACGGGGGCGTCGTGAACTCGTACACCCTGGAGGCGAACGGTGTCGGCCGGGAGACCCCGGACCCGGAAGGTGGCGTGTTCTTCCGCGACGGGGACGGCGAGCTCACGGGCGAGCTGTCCGATGCGGCCTGCAACATCCTCACGGGCATGCACGGCGTGAAGATCGGCCACCACGGTCCGAACTTCCACCTGGCCGATGAGCCGGACGAGCACCTGCGGCAGCTCGACGCCGCGACCGAACGGTTCCTCGCGGCGGGCGTCACGACGATCGGCGACCTGCAGGTCACGCGCCGTGAGTTCGACATGTACCTCCGCCTCGCCGAGACCGATCGCCTCGACGTGCGCGTGTCGATGTACCTGCTGTCGCACCTGCTCGACGAGGCCCTGGAGATGGGGCTCGTCGGCCAGTTCGGCAATGCGTACCTGAGCTTCGCCGGCATCAAGTTCTACGCCGACGGCACGCTCGGCGGGTGGACCGCGTACTTCCCGGACGGCTACGTCGGCGACCCGTGCCGGACAGGCCAGCTCTACCACGAGCCCGCCGACTACGCCGAGCTCATTCGCCGGGCGCACGCCGCCGGGCTGCAGACCGCGACGCACGCGCAGTCGCCGACCGCCATTGAGATGGTGACCCAGGCGATCGAGGCGGCACTGGCCGAGCGTCCGGAGCCCGACGCGCGCCACCGCATCGAGCACTGCGGGCTGCCGACGCCCGAGCAGATCGAGCGCTTCGCGAGGGCCGGCATCCGGCCGGTCAACCAGCCCCAGCACTACTACAACTGGGGCGAGGGCGTCGAGCAGGCCATCGGCACGCCGGGTGAACGCTTCAACCCGCTCGGCGAGTTCGAGGCCGCCGGCGTGCCGACGACGATCTCGTCGGACGCGCCCGTCGCCGACCCGAACCCGCTCGAGGCGATCCAGACGGCCGTCACGCGCGTGACGCGCGCGGGTCACCGCCTGGGGCCGGATGCGCTCCGCATCTCGGCGCGCGCGGCGCTTCGAGCGCACACGTACGAGGGCGCCGTTTCGCTCGGCCGCGAAGACGATCTCGGGTCGCTCGAGCCAGGAAAGTACGCCGATTTCGCCGTGCTCGGCGACGACCCGCTCGAGGTGGCGCCCGACCGCATCAGCGCGATCGAGGTGCGGCAGACCTGGGTCGGCGGCGTTCAGCGGAGGGGCGACGCGTGACGGCCGAGCAGCCGCACGCCGCGGTCGCCGAGCGCTACCGCGACACGACGGGCCGGGCTGTGCTCGAGACGATCCGGGCGTACGGGGTGACGACCGTGTTCGGCATTCCGGGCACGCACAACCTCGAGCTGTACCGACCGCTCGCCGAGCTCGGCATCCGCGCGGTCACCAACCGGCACGAGCAGGGCTCCGGGTACGGCGCCGACGGCTGGGCCCAGCAGCGCGGACTGCCTGGCGTGGTCATCACGACGTCCGGGCCCGGGCTGCAGAACGCGATGAGCGCGGTCGGCACCGCGTTCTGCGAATCGCGACCCCTGCTCGTCATCTCGCCCGGTGCCGCGATCGGCGACGAGTTCGCCGACCGCGGCACCCTGCACGAGACGAAGGACGCGACGGCGATGGCCGGCGCCGTCGCCGAGTGGTCGCGGCGCGCGCACACGGCCGCCGAGGCCGTCGAGGCGGTGCACGACGCGTTCGCCCTATTCGCGACGCGTCGCCCACGGCCCGTGCACCTCGAGATCCCCCTCGACGTGCTCGAGGCGCCGGCGAGTGAGGAGGTACCAGCCTCCGCCAGGGCCGCGCGGCCGGCGCCGGAGCGCCCCGCGATCGACGCGGATGCCGTTGCCGCCGCCGCCGCGCTCCTCGCAGAGGCCGACTCCCCCGTCATCGTCGCCGGCGGCGGCGCCACGGGGACCGCCGCCGAGCTGCGCGCGCTTGCGGAGCGGCTCGGCGCGCCCGTGCTCACGACCATCAACGGCAAGGGCACTCTCGACGAGCACCATCCCCTCGCGCTCGGCGCGAACCTGCGGCTCGCCGCCGCCCGCGAGGTCGCGGAGACCGCCGACGTGCTGCTCGTCGTCGGCTCGAAGCTCGGCGAGGCCGAGCTGTGGGTGCCACGACTCGACGCGCGTGGTCGCGTGATCCGTGTCGACCTCGAGGCGTCGCAGCTTCATAAGAACCTGGATGCCGAGATCGGCATCGCGGGCGACAGCCGGGACGTCCTCGAGGCGCTGCTCGGCTCACTGGTCCCGCTCCCCGTGGCGGCGGACGGCACCGCGACCGAGGGCGCGCGCGCACTGCCCGACCTGGTCGACCTCCGCGCCGCCATCGCCGGCGAGACCAGGGGCATCCACCCTTCGACCGTCGCCCTCGCGGAGGAGATCGCACGCACGATGCCCGCCGACGCGGTCGTGGCGGGCGACTCGTCGCAGATCGTCTACCTCGGCCTCGCGAACGTGCTGCGGCAATCGCGGCCGCACTCGCTGCTCTACACGCCGACGTACGCGACGCTCGGCTACGGCCTGCCAGCAGCGATCGGCGCCCGGGTCGCCCTCGACGAGCGCGGGGAGCGGCGGCCGGTCATCACCGTGATCGGCGACGGCGCGCTCATGTTCTGCGTGAACGAGCTCGCAACGGCAATCGAGCAGGGCCTCGATCTCACGGTCGTGTGCGTCGACAACGGCGGCTACGGCGAGATCGGCGAGAACCAGTCCGATCGCGGCATCCCGCCGATCGGCGTCGAGCTCGCGCAGCCAGACTGGGTCGCGCTCGCTGACGCCTTCGGCGCCACGGGGCGCCGGGCCGAGGACTGGGACGACATCGGCCCGCAGATCGCTGCCGCCGTGGCCGCGGGCGGTGTGCAGCTCGTGCACATTCCGCATGACCAGGTGGTACCCGCGTGGGCGGGCGCCGATGAGAGGAGCATGCCGTGACCGAAGCGACCGACCCCACCGCCGCTCCGGCGGCCGCCGATCGAAACGGGTTCCCCGAGCCGATCGGCCCCGTCGACTCGTCGGTGGTGCCCCGCTACGCCGGCATCGCCACCTTCGCGAGACTGCCGCGCCTCGAGGACGTCGAGCGGGCCGACCTCGCCGTCGTCGGCGTGCCGTTCGACACGGGCGTGAGCTACCGGCCGGGCGCGAGGTTCGGCCCGTCGCACGTGCGCGAGTCGTCGCGCCTGCTGCGCCCCTACAACCCCGCGCAGGACGTCTCGCCGTTCGCGGCCGCCCAGGTGGTCGACGCGGGCGACATCGCCGTGAACCCGTTCGACATCGACCAGGCGGTCACCGACCTCGAACAGGCGGTGCTGCGGCTCGCGGAGCGAGTCTCGGGCATCATCACGATCGGCGGCGACCACACGATCGCGCTGCCGCTGCTGCGGGCCGTTGCGAAACAGCACGGCCCCGTCGCGGTGCTGCACTTCGACGCGCACCTCGACACGTGGGACACGTACTTCGGCGCGCCGATCACGCACGGCACGCCCTTCCGCCGCGCCAGCGAGGAGGGTCTCATCGACTTGACGGCGAGCTGCCACGTCGGCACGCGCGGTCCGCTGTACTCGAAGGGAGACCTGGAGGACGACGAGCGGCTCGGGTTCTCGATCGTCACGAGCGAGTTCATCGAGGAGCACGGCGTCGCGGCCGCAATCGAGCGAATCCGCACGCGGATCGGCGGCGCGCCCGTCTATGTGTCGGTTGACATCGACGTGCTCGACCCGGCCCACGCGCCCGGCACGGGTACGCCGGAGGCGGGCGGGCTCACGAGCCGCGAGCTGCTGCGCATGCTACGCAGTCTCACTGACCGCCGAGTCGTCGGCGCCGACGTCGTCGAGGTCGCCCCTGCCTACGACCACGCGCAGACCACGGGCATCGCCGCGAGCCACACCGTCTACGAGCTCGTGACGCTCATGGCGGCGCAGGCGGCGCGCGGGCGCTGAGGCGGGGCGGCTCAGCCGCCGACGCGCCCCGTCTCGTGCGCCCACATCGCGGCCTCGACGCGGTTACGCAGGCCGAGCTTCGCGAGCAGACCGCCGATGTGCGTCTTGACGGTGCCGAGCGACACGTGCAGCCTCGCGCCGATCTCCGTGTTCGTGAGCCCCTCGGCGAGCAGGCGGAGCACGTCCTCCTCACGATCGGTCAACGGCTCGACTGGGTCGACGGGGCGGGGGCGAGAGGGGCCGTGCCGCGTGCCGGCGGGGCCGCCCGCCGAGCGCCCGTGCGGGGAGGCGAACTCGGTGAGCAGGCGCACGGTAATCCTCGGGGAGATGAGTGCCTCGCCGTCCGCAGCGGCCCGCACTGCCTCGGCGAGCAGCACAGGGCCGGCATCCTTCAGCAGGAACCCCCTGGCCCCGGCGCGAAGCGCACCGTAGACATATTCGTCGAGGTCGAAGGTGGTGATGACAACGACCGCGATCGGCTCGTCGACGTCCGGGCCCGCAAGCATGCGCGTGGCCTCGATGCCGTCGAGGCGGGGCATCCGGATGTCCATGAGCACCACGTCGGGGCGCGTCGCACGCGCTTTCGCGACCGCCTGCTCACCGTCGGCGGCCTCGCCAACCACCTGGATGCCCGGCGTCGACTCGAGCAGTAGACGCAGGCCCGTGCGCACGGATTCGTGGTCGTCAGCGACGAGCACGCGGATCGTGCCGCTCGCCCCGTCGCCCGCTGCGGCCCTCATACCGTGGCCTCGGACGAGCGACGCGGAATCGACGCCGATACGACCCAGCCTCCCGGAGCTGGGCCGTCACCCCCAACAGGCGCGGGCCCGTCCCCGCCCAGCGATCCCGGGTGCGCGAAGCCGGCCGAGAAAGTGCCACCGAGCAGCGCAACCCGCTCGCGCATGCCGCGCAGCCCGTAGCCCCGCCCTGACCCCGGGCGGGAGACGGCGCCGTCATCGCCCACGGTGATGCAGACGTCGTCGCCGCGCGCCCGGACGTCGACCTCGACACGGGTCGCGCCCCGCGCGTGGCGTCTGGCGTTCGTGACCCCCTCCTGGGCGACGCGGAAGAGCGTCGTCGCGACGAGCGCCGGCACCTCACCGGGCGCATCGACCCGCACCAGCACGAGCGGCGGGCCATCGGTCGCGAGCGCCTCGAGCTCGGCGAGTCCGGGTGTCGGCCCGTAGAGGTCCGCTGCGGCGAGCGCGCTGCGAGCGATGGACGCGTCAGCGCCGTCGGTGCTGCGCAGCACCCGCACGAGCGCGCGCGTCTCCTCGAGCACGGCCTGAGCCTCGCGCTCGATCACCTCGAGCGATTCCGTCAGGACCGCTGTCGCGGCCGGTGCATGCGCTCCCCCGTCCGACGCCGTCCGGCTTCCCAGCCCGACCGCCCTCGCCACCTGTGCCCTGATCGCGATCGCCGAAACGCGATGCGCAACCGTGTCGTGCAGGTCGCGGGCGAGCGCCTCGCGCTCCCGCATCCTCGCGTGCTCCAGCTCCCGCGCCCGCGCCTCAACGCGCTGGCGGCGCATCGCGCCGATGAGGCAGGCGCCCCCGATCGCCGCGACCCCGGCAATCGCTCCGTCGAGTCCCTCGGTGCCCAGAGCCAGGGAGAACGCGAGTCCCGCCGTAAGGACGCAGGCCCCGACGACCTGCGACCTCCCCGCTCCCCATCGGAACAGCGCGTACGGCACGGCGACGAGCACGAGCATCACAGCGAGTGCGTTCTGCTCGCCGCCCGCTGCCCACCGCGCGATGCCGAAACCGGCCGACACCGAGGTCAGCCACGCGACGACCACGAGCGGGCGCGACCGGCGCCACGGCAAGCCGGCGAGCGAGGCGAGCGCGACTGCCGTCGTCGCCACGGGCCACGCGAGATCCGTGCGCAGCGCACCCTCGACGACCGCGAGCACCGCCAGCACTCCAGTGAGGACGCCGTCGCGCACCCGCGGGCCCGTCGCACCCGCGGCGGCAGGACGCTGCCACAAAGACGACAGGGTTGCGCGCACGCTCGGCATACCGCTCACCATGCCCTATCGCGTTCGGGTCGCGGCACTCCGTTCGGGCGCGCCACGGCCCGAAGGCGCCACCGGTTCGGGGTCGCTCGGCCGCGCCGGCGTCCGCGCATCCGACGGCTCGAGGGAGTGCGCCGCACCACCGATCTCGACGTTGAAACGCTGCCGATCGGCCCGGCGCCGCTTGCGCCAGGCGATGATGAGCTCAGCCGCGACCGCGTTGATGGCCCAGCCCGCGGCCATCTGCACGGTGCGCCAGAACTCGTCAGGGGCACCGAACAGGATGGCGGGCGGGCCCGAGGTGAGCACCTGGGTGCCCGCGCCCATTCCGAGAGCGTAGGCGCGGATCATCCAGTTGCCGTGCGTGAACACGTTTCGTCGGGAAACGGCGACGACGCTGAGCGCAAGGAATGCCAGCATGAGCGCACCGACGATATGACGCGTCACCGCGAGCCACGGGCCGTCGAAGGGCGGGAAGTCGTACACGGCCGTCATCCAGATGCCGGTTACCCCGACGATCACGCCTGACGGCACGACCAGGAAGCGACCGGCGAACCGATGCCAGCGGGGCGCCCTGTGCCGCAGCGCCGGGACGAATTGGAACGCGCCAAGGAACGAGAAGACGACGGCGGCGACGATGTGCAGCAGCACGGGCAGCGGCAGCGTTATGAACCTGGCGTTCTCGGGGGTCACAGGAGTGTCCGAGGTGATTTCGCCGACGCGCATCCCGCCTGCCACCGAGGGGATGATGGACAACACGAGCAGCCCGGCCAGTATTGTCCACTGACCGCGCGGCCCGGACCCGGTCGCCGCGGGGCGACGGCCGATCTGAGGTGGACGGGCATTCTTCGATTTCCGCATGGAATCGATCTTGACGCGCGCGCCGGATGCTCCACTTCGGCCGATCGGCCAGATCTCGCACGGCGTCCGCGCGCCCCACGCGGCTTTTCGTCCTCCGGATTCGGCCTTGCCGCGGCGTGCGTCGTCGGAGACAGTTGAGCGGGATGCGGAGTGCGATCGACGAGGAGCGTGCCATGACGGAGACGATGCGGGCCGCGGTGTTGCTCGGCGACGAGTCCTCGCTCGAGGTGGTGCAGGTGCCCATGCCCGCGCCGCGGACCGGTGAGGCCCTCGTCAAGGTGCGGGCGTGCGGCGTGTGCCACACCGACCTGCACGTCATCAAGCGCGAGGTCGCGTTTCCGCGGCCCGCCGTCCTCGGCCACGAGATCAGCGGCACGATCGTCGCGTTCGGCGACGCGGAGCATGCCGACACCACCCTCGCGATCGGCGACGACGTCGTCGGCGCCTTCATCATGCCCTGCACCGAGTGCGACGCCTGCCGCCGCGGCCGCGACGACCTCTGCGCGAACTTCTTCGGCCAGAACCGCCTGCGCGGCACGCTCTACGACGGCGAGAGCCGGTTATCGATGCCTGACGGCTCGTTTCTCGCCATGTACTCCATGGGCGGGCTGGCCGAGTACGCGGTCGTGCCGCTCGCTGCCCTCACGAAGCTCCCGCCCGCGCTCGACCCGATCGCCTCGGCGATCCTCGGCTGCGCCGCCTTCACCTCGTACGGCGCCGTCCACCGTGCCGGGCACGTCGAGCCGGGCGATGCCGTCGCCGTCGTCGCGGTCGGCGGCGTCGGCAGTGGCGTGCTGCAGGTCGCCAGGGCGGCGGGCGCAGACCCGATCATCGCGATCGACGTTGCCGATGACAAGCTGCAGGCGGCGATGCGCCTCGGCGCGACACACACGATCAACTCCATGACGACGGATGCTCCGGCTCGCGTTCGAGAGATCACGGACGGGCGCGGGGTCGACGTGGCGTTCGAGGCGTTGGGCTGGCCGGCGACCTTCCGTCAGGCTGTCGACATGCTCGCCGACGGCGGCCGGATGGTCGCCATCGGGATCGCCGCCGGCCGGGCGACGGCCGAGCTCGAGATCACGCCGATCGTGCGACGCGGCTACACCATCACCGGCTCGTTCGGCGCGCGCACCCGCCGCGACTTACCGGCGGTCGTCGACCTCGCCGCTTCCGGCGCCTTCGACGCGACGGGCGTCGTGACGCGCCACTACCCGCTCGACGACGCCGACGCCGCTTACCGAGCGCTCGCGAACGGCGAGATCACGGGGCGGGCGGTCATCGTCATGGAGTGAGGCGCGGACGCGGATGTGGGAGGTCGAACGGTCGCGACTCAGGCCATCGCGACGGGGGTCAGCATGCCGACGGTGCCGACACGGCCGCCGTCGACGTACGGCAGCGTCCTGAGATACCTGGCGCCGGCGTTGAGCGCGGTCGCATCGAGCGACGCATCCGGCACGATCAGGAGGGCCACGACGCCGCGCCGCGCGAGCCGGTGCGCATCGCGTCGGGGCGCCGGCGCCCCGGGAATCGCGTCGGGCGCGCCGACCACGAGGCCCCTGTGCGGCACCGACTCGTCGATCGCCTTGGGCCGGTAGAGCTCGGCGGTCACGTCGCGGCCGAGTCGATCGGGGAAGCGAACGGTCGTGCGTTCGATCTGGTTGTCGAGGTCGAAGGGGTAGGCGTCGTCGAAGCGGGTCATGTCGAGCCTTTCGCGAGTGTGTGCCGTGCACCGAGGTGCCGTACGTCGTGGGATGCTCCGCCGCGGGCACCGTGCGCGACGACCTCATCCTCGGGTATTGAGGTATGCCCCAGTCTTGAAGTTGCTCTGAAGGGCATGAGCGGCACCTGACCATCGACCACGCCGGGGTTCGCGGCGGGCGTGTCGGAGGTGGGGCGGCGCGGGATCAGGATCCGACCGCCGTCGCGTCCTCTGCATAGCGCTCGGCGGCCGATGCGACGCGCTGCTGATACTCGAGCGTGTTGTTGTACGAGCGGATCGCCGCGATCCAGGCGTTCTCGGTCTCGAGCGTGCCGTCGAGCCGGCAGAGGTAGTGGGCGGCGGTCAGCGCCGCGTCATCGATGCTGTGGGGGCTCGCGTGCCCGTCGCCCGTCGCATCCGCGCCCCACAGGTACCAGGTCTCCGGGATGAACTGCATGGGTCCGACCGCCCGATCCCATTCGGTGTCGCCGTCGAGCTCGCCGCCGTCGGTGTCGGGGATCGCCATGGTGCCGTTCGTGCCGTCGAGCGGGATGCCGACGATGCTCGGGCGGGCCACGCCGTCGGCGTCGATCGCGCTGCCATGGATCGTGCCGTGATAGCTCTCGACCCAGCCGATTCCGGCGAGCGTGTTCCAACCGACGGCGCAGCCGAGCTCGTCGGCGACGCGAAGGTCGGCGGCCGCGTACGCCGCCAGCGCGCGCTCGGGAATGCCGGTCACGGCGGCGGTTTGCGCGAGCCAGCCGGGGTCGGCGAGGTATGGATGCTCGGCCGGCTCAGCCGGGCGCGGCGCGTGGGCCGGTGTCGCGAACTCGACACTCGGCCGCGACTGAGGCTCCGACCAGTCGGCCGCATCGGCGTCGGGCAGCGCGTTCACGAATGAGAAGAGCCCGACCGCCGCGAAGATTCCGACTCCGCCTATCGCCGTCGCGAGACCGAGTGCGAGCCCTGTCCGTCCTTTTCCCCTCATTCGGCCCATTCTGCAGGCCGGCACCTGCGAGAACCGCGGCCGCCACGCCGTCGCCGGAGCTCGCGCCGCCTCCCGGCGGGCCGTGCGCCGTGCGTCATCGGATGACGCGCGGCACGAGCCGCACGAGCGCGACTATGATGACGAGTTCGACGAGCGTCTGCGTCACGACGACGAGGGGCGCCAGGTCGTACTCGTGCGGCAGCGCGAGCGCGAGCGGCAAGATCACGAGCGAGTTGCGCGTGGCCCCGCTGAAGACGGTCGCACGACGACCCGCGGTGTCGAGCGTCGCCAATCGGGATGCTCCCGCGCCGATGACGACCATGATCGCCGCGAATGCGACGAAGATCGGCACGACGACGAGCAGCGCTCCGAACCGTTCGCCGACGCCGCGGACCTGCGAGGCGACCACCACCGCGAGCGTCAGCATCATGAGCGGCACCATCGCCGCGGTCGCGCCGCTTCGCACGAGTGCGCCCGGTCGGCTGCGGGCCGCGACCAGCTGTGTCGCGACGGCCGCCGCCAGGGGCAGCACGATGAGCAGCACGAGCGCCTCGAGGAACGGCGCGGGATCGATGCCGGCGACGACGTCCGCCCCGGCGAACATCCACAGATAGAGCGGCAACAGCGCCATCTGCCCGAGCAGCAGCACGGGCGCGGCGGCCAGCAACCGGTCACTCGCACCGCCCGCGAGCCCTGAGAAGACGATGACGTAGTCGATGCACGGGGTCAGCAGCACGAACAGCACGCCGATCAGCAGCGCCCGGTCGTGCGCGACGAACCGCGAGAGCGCGAACACGATGACGGGCGCGGCCACGAAGTTGACGAGCAGCGTGGTCGCGAGAAAGCGCCAATCGCGCAGCGCCCCGCCGAGCCTCGCGAACGGCACCCCGACGAACGTGGCGTACAGCAGCAGCCCGAGCACCGGGGTGACGGCGACCTCGGCGGGCCGCGCCACCTGTGGCGCCGTGAGCCCGACGCCGGCGCCGGCGGCGAGCGCCGCGAGATACAGCCCCGCCTGGTGGCGTTCCATCCAGGCCATGGGCTCGCGCATCTTCGGCCCCGGTCGTCCGCGAGCGGACCCGCCGGTGCTCCCCTAGTCGGTCCCCGAGTCGAACGCCGCGGCCTCGGACACCGCGTCGGTCGCCCGGTCGAGGGCCTCGTCGGCAGCGCTCGAGGTTTCGACGGCGCCGAGGATGTGGGCCGCGTGCCCCGGCTCGAGGCGACCAACGAGCTCGGCGGTGGGCCCGCCGATGATGCCCTGCGCGGCGTACTGCTCGAGCCGCTGACGCGAGTCGGCGATGTCGAGATTGCGCATCGTGAGCTGGCCGATGCGGTCGTCCGGGCCGAAGGCGGCGTTGCCGACCCGCTCCATCGAGAGCTTCTCGGCCGCATAGCTGAGCGCGGGGCCGGTCGTGTCGAGGATCGTGTAGTCGTCACCGCGACGCAGCCGCAACGTGACCTCTCCGGTGACGGCCGAGCCGACCCACCGCTGCAGCGACTCGCGCAGCATGAGCGACTGCGGGTCGAGCCAGCGCCCCTCGTACATGAGGCGGCCGAGACGGCGACCCTCGTTGTGGTAGTTGGCGACCGTGTCCTCGTTGTGGATCGCGTTGAGCAATCGCTCGTAGGCGATGTGCAGCAGCGCCATGCCCGGCGCCTCGTAGATGCCCCGTGACTTCGCCTCGATGATGCGGTTCTCGAGCTGGTCGGAGACGCCGAGCCCGTGGCGGCCGCCGATCTCGTTGGCTTCGTAGACGAGCGCGACGGCATCCGCGTACTCGACGCCGTTGATCGCGACGGGCCGCCCGCCCTCGAAGCGCACCGCGACGTCTTCGGTTTTCACCTCGACGTCGTCGCGCCATGCGGCGATCCCCATGATGGGTGTGACGAGCTCGACCGAGGCGTCGAGGTCTTCTAGCTTCTTCGCCTCGTGCGTCGCTCCCCAGATGTTGGCGTCGGTCGAATACGCCTTCTCGGCCGAGTCGCGGTAGGGGAAGCCGCGGGCCACCAGCCACTCGCTCATCTCCTGTCGGCCGCCAAGCTCGCTCACGAACTTCGCGTCGAGCCAGGGCTTGTAGATGCGCAGGTCGGGGTTGGCCATGAGGCCGTAGCGATAGAACCGCTCGATGTCGTTGCCCTTGTAGGTCGACCCGTCGCCCCAGATGTCGACGCCGTCGTCCTTCATGGCCCGGACGAGCATCGTGCCCGTGACGGCCCGGCCGAGCGGCGTCGTGTTGAAGTAGGTCTTGCCGCCGGAGCGGATGTGGAACGCGCCGCACTGCAGCGCGACGAGCCCCTCTTCGACGAGCGCCGCCTTCGCGTCGATGAGTCGCGCGAGCTCGGCGCCGTACTCGCCGGCGCGGCCGGGCACCGACTCGATGTCGGGCTCGTCGTACTGACCGATGTCAGCGGTGTAGGTGCAGGGAATCGCGCCGTTCTCGCGCATCCAGGCCACTGCTGTGGAGGTGTCGAGACCTCCGGAGAACGCGATGCCGACTCGCTCGCCGACGGGAAGAGCACTCAATACCTTTGACACCCGCGAGAGTCTACCGGCGGATGCGGTTCCTGCGCGGCCATGGTCTCGTTGGTGGCGGGTACCGGGTCCTCTGGCTACCCGATTGCCGCGAGCAGCTCAGTGCACGCTTGCTCGCAGGCGCGACAGGCCTCGGCGCAGATGCGGCAGTGCTCGTGGTGGCCGGCGTGCGCTTCGCATTCGTCACCGCAGGAGCTGCAGGCCTGCACGCACGCCTGCAGCTGGGCGCGCAGGACAGCGGCGTCGCCCGTTTGCCGGGACAGCACGCGCGCGGTTGCCGCGCAGATGTCGGCGCAGTCGAGGTCCGTGCGGATGCACCGGCGCAGTTCGGCCACCGACTCCTCGCTCAGGCAGGCGTCGGCGCAGACCGTGCACGCCTGGGCACAGGCGACCAGCGAGTCGATGGTGCGGGCGAGCAGATCTCGGTCGAGGTCGATCTCGGCCGGATGCGTGTTCAACATTTCGAATGTACTCATGACGTGCGCTCCTCTCGTCCGTTTGCGACGCCGGTGCGCAGGCCGCGCCGCCTGTGTCTTCGACGCTACGCCGCCCCGTGGAATTCACCCTGCCCATTGCCTGCGTTCCGCTGGGTAACGGCAAAGCGCGCACGGCCGAAGTGCGGCGTCTCACAGGTGTGCGCCGACGGTGGTCAGGTCGGGTGCCCGGTCGGCGACGGCCCCAAGGTCACGCTCTGGTCACATTCCATGTATGTCGGCTGTGCGTCTGCGCGAGAAGGAGGAGCGAGTGGCTATTGATGCATATGGTGAACAAGCCGAGAACACCAGCGACGCCCGACCGGTCGCGGAAATCCAGACTCGGAATCGACCAGCGCCGCACGGAACGAAAGGTCACCTGCATGTCTGACTCAACGACACGACACCCCGACACGGCTGGCATGCGTCGCACGCCAGTGCAGATCGCGGCACTCATCTACGGAATCGTCTTCCTGATCGTCGGCGTTGCCGGGTTCATTCCCGGCATAACCACGAACTACGACACCATGCAGTTCGGCGGGCACCACTCCGAAGCCATGCTCATGGGCATCTTCCAGGTCTCGATCCTCCACAACATCGTGCACCTTCTTTACGGCATCGTCGGACTCCTCCTCGCGAGACGGCCCGGTTCCGCGCGGCACTACCTCCTCTGGGGTGGCGTGATCTATCTGGTGCTGTGGCTTTACGGCCTCTTCATCGACCACGACTCATCGGCCAACTTCGTTCCCCTCAACGATGCCGACAACTGGCTGCACCTGGTGCTCGGTGTCACGATGATCGGGCTCTCTTTCCTGCCGCGCAGACGCTCGACTGACGTGGGCCGGACAGACCCGCGCCCGTAGTCACCATCGGCGAGAGGCCAATGCACCTCTCACCCCGTGAGGGGCCGCCCCCGTTCTCGGTGGGCGGCCCCTCCGCTTGCCAGGGCGGCCGCCGGGGGTCCGCGAGATTCGCTCAGGCGCAAGGCGTGGCCATCGGCGGCCAGGTAACCCGTGCTGAGGAGATGCATGACCGAAGAACGCAATGTTCGATTCACGAACTGGTCCGGGAGCCTGTCGTTCACGGCTTCTCGCCAGCACGCGCCCCAGACAGAAGAAGAGGTGGCGAGCCTCGTGCGGCGAGCCGCCCAGCGCGGCGCCGTCGTTCGCCCCGTCGGGTCCGGCCACTCGTCGACGCCGCTCGTCGAGACGTCTGACGAGCTGCTTTCACTCGACAACATGCGTGGCGTCGTTGCCGTCGACAAGGATGCCCGACAGGTGACGGTGCTGCCGGGCACGGGACTCGCCGATCTCGGCGAGGCGCTCGCAGACGCCGGACTGGCGATGGAGAACCTCGGCGACGTCGACTACCAGGCGATCGCCGGAGCGATCGGCACGGGAACGCATGGAACGGGCGAACGTCTCGGCAACCTCTCGTCGACGCTGGTGGGCGGTCGCCTCGTCACGGGCACCGGTGAGATCGTGCCATTCGGCGTCGATGCGGGAGAGGCCCATGATTCGGAGCTCACCCGCGCGGCCCAGGTTTCGCTCGGCGCGCTCGGCGTCCTGACCTCCCTGACCCTCCGCGTGCGCCCGGCCTACGAGCTGCATCGACATAACGTCATGACGCACATCGACTGGGTACTTGATCATTTCGACGAGCTCGCGGCGTCGTACCGCCACGTCGACTTCTACTGGTATCCCCGCAGCGACCGCGCGCAGGTGCGTGTGCTCGATGAGCCTGGCGGGCTTGAGCGGGGCGGCAGCCTTGACGACCTGCGGATGAACGGCCGACTGAAGCGCGAGGAGCGGGGGCCGTCCTACGAGATCATCCCCAACGCCAGGGAGATCGAGTTCGACGAGATGGAGTACATGCTGCCGCGCGAGGCGGGGCTCGCAGCGTTCCGTGAAGTCCGTGACCGGGTCAAGACCAAGCATCGTGCGAACGTTGCATGGCGCCTCCTCGTCCGCACCATCGCACCGGACCGGGGAATGCTCTCGACCGCGTTCGAGCGCGAGACCCTCACGATCGCCCTGCTGCAGAACACGACGCTCGACTACCGCGCGTACTTCGAGGATGTCGAGCCGATCTTCCTCCGCCATGGCGGCCGGCCCCACTGGGGCAAGAAGCACACCCGCGCGGCCGAGGAGCTGGGCCGCATGTACCCGCACTGGGATCGATTCCTGCAGCTGCGCCGCGAGCTCGACCCCGATGGCGTCTTCCTGAACGACTACCTGCGTTCCGTTCTGGGCGAGGAAGGAGCCCGCGATGACCAATGAGATCGCCGCACTCGGGCGCACGACGTGGGCCTTTGCGGCGGGCCACATGCCCGATGGGTCGACCGGTCATGAACCGGAGTTCACGAGTCGCGACGAGCTGTGCCTGCTCAACGTGACCGATACCGAAGCCTGCGCCGAGCTCACGATCTTCCACGAGGATCGCGATCCCGTAGGCCCCTATCGGATCGCCGTGCCCGCGTCACGGGTGAAGCACACGAGGATCAACGACCTCATCGACCCGGAGGCGATCCCGCTCGGGGCGCCGTACGGGATGACCGTCGTGAGCGACGTGCCGCTCATCGTTCAACTCCGACACCTCGACACACGTCAGGCCGAGCTCGGCGTCGCGATCACGTCGGGCGTGCCCGGGCCGCATTAGCGGATGCGGGAGGCCGTTCGCCCTGCCACCGCACCGTCAGCATCCAGCCCACCACGCTACCTACCCGGAGTAGGCTACTATTGGTAGTCAAGGGGGTAACGTCATGGCTGAAGCTGAACAAGAGATCGCATCCGCGAAACGACGACTGTCACGGACGGATCGCCACGCCCAACTTCTCGACGTCGCGCGGCAGCTGCTCGACGAGCGGGGAACGGACGAGTTCTCACTGGGGCGGCTGGCTGCACGGGCCGGTGTCTCCAAGCCTGTCGCCTACGATCACTTCCCGGATCGGTCGGCGGTCCTCGTCGAGCTCTATCGCGACTTCGAGGCGCGGCAGCTCCACATCCTCACCGAGGCCCTTCGGAACACGGACGGCGGGATGCTCGAAGTGTGCTCCACCGTGGCCCGCGCGTACCTCGAATGCTGGCTGACGGAAGGCCGCGAGATGGCCGGCGTCGTCGCCGCCCTTTCCGGATCCCCGGACCTGGACAAGCTTCGGCGCGAAGCCGAGCACGACTACCTCCGTGTCTGCGAAAACGCCCTTACCCCGCTCATTGGCCCGATGAACCCGGTCTTCCTGCAAGCAGTAACGGCAGCCGGTGACGCCCTCGCCCGGGAAACGGTCGCGGGCAAGATCGACGCAGATGACGCCGGCAGGGCTCTCGCCGCGGTCATCGTTGTGATAGCGCAGGAGGCCAGAACGGTACCCAGGGAGCAGGCATCGTGACGATCTCGCATCCGCCCACACCGGGCACCGCGCTCTGGCTGTACGCGCATCCCCGCCCGGATTCGCTGAATGGTCGCATCTTCCGAGAAGGCGTCGACACCCTCGCTGGGCAACGCAACGTGCTGACCTCCGACCTCTACGCCCAGGGCTTCGATCCGGTCTTGCGTGAGAGCGATCTCGGCCAGCTCTCCGGCACCCACGGCAACTTCGCCGAGTTGCTCGGTGACGCGTACACCCAGGGCCAGTTGGCACTCGACGTGCGTGCCGAGCAGCGAAAGGTCGCCGAGGCGGAACTCCTCATCATCCAGTTCCCGCTCTGGTGGTACGGAATGCCCGCCATCCTCAAGGGCTGGATCGACCGTGTCCTCACAGCAGGATTCGCCTTCGGAGATCTTGACGAGACGGGCCTGCCGAGGCGGTACGGCGACGGCGGACTGGTCGGCCGCAAGGCCCTCATCATCGTCACGGCGGGCGAAGACGGCCGCTCGCTCGGATCCCGCGGGATCAGCGGCGACCTCGACACGCTCCTGTTCCCCCTCACCCACGGCGTGCTCTGGTATTCGGGAGTAGCGTCCTACGACCTCCACGTCATCACCGACGCCGACGGCCTTGACGACGACGCCGTCGCTCGTGAGTTGCGGCGACTCCGCCGCCGGCTCTCGGGCATCGCCGAGGAGCCCGCGAGGTTGTTCCGGAATCTCCGTGACGGCGAGTACCGCGGCACTCGGGCACTGCGAGCAGACCTTGCGCCCGGTCGAACAGATCTCAACGTCCACCTCGCAGACGACCGACGCCTCTGATCTGGCGGTCCAGCGAGCGCGACTGGCCGATGTTGGCCCAGGATGAGATCCGCGGCCCTTCCGGGACCCGCGCGGCATTCGCGCACGGTCACCCTCGGGCTGGGGTCAGCCTTTGAGGGCTGCGACAGCCTCGATCTCAACGAGCTGGTTGTCATAACCCAGCGCGGCGACCCCCAGAAGGGTGCTCGGGGGCCGGTGCGGAGCGAAGGCGTCGCGGGTGACCTCCCAAGCTGCCACGAGATCGGCCTGCTCCGCCGAAGCGACGTAGACGGTAGTCTTCACGACATCAGCCAGGCCCGCCCCCGCGGCGGCCAGCGACTGCACGAGGTTCTCGACGCAGAGCGCCGCCTGGCCGCGAACGTTTCCAACCGACATGGTCGCGCCGTCCGGCGCGAGCGGACACGCACCGGCGATATGGATGAGCGTTTGGCCGGGCGGGGTGATTGCGACGTAGGCGTATTCTGCGGCGTCGGACAGGGCCGGCTTGCCGTCGACTGCGGTCTCGGCGGCTTCCAGAAATCGAGTCATGCCGCGCACGCTACACGCCGGCAGCGCCGAGACGCGCCACGATCACCCGGGGGCCGCTTCGGCGCCACGGGCGCGCCGCACCGCCTCAGAACGCCGTGACCAGCACCCAGACGAGCGCGATGAACCCGACGACGACCGCACCCAACGCCAGTGGCGTGAGTAACCGCTCCATGAGCGAGACGGATCCGCGACACAGCCGGTGGGCAGCCTCCGGCGTCAGCGCATCCGTCACCACGGTCGGCTCGACACCCAACGGCTCCAGGTACTGGGCAACCCCGAACCGCGTACGCGGAGTGTAGGCAGCCAGCGTCCGTTCCCCGCCTCGGAGGATGACCCGTGGCGTCCTCACCGGTCCCGACCGTGAGGGCACCCGGAGGTTGGTCAGCAGCACGATCTCGTCGATCGCGCCGACAGGTATCGACAACGGCCGCCCGAACACGCGCCGGAGCACCACCCCGTCTGCACGCATATCCGCCTCTACATACATGCCCACAAGGGGCACGCTCACCACCAAAACGACGCCGCCCAACACGAGGAGGGCCAAGGCGAATCCCATGGTGGCCCCGAAGAAGCCATCTTGCGGGAAACCTCGAAACGTCCACCCCGCGGCGTGGAAGCCCGCGGCCGTCCAGATGGCGCCCAGCAGCAGCAGCAGTCCGGAAAGGACGATGAGCACTCGCCCGGCGACGACCGACACGCGCACCCTCCCTCACGGTGGATTGCGGCCCGGGTTGACAACCACGGCGACCCGCCCGCCCAAATCTAGTTCGGAACCGGCGTTCCCGACTGGTGCTGCCGAGTCGATTGCGGCGCCGCTCGGTCGATCACGATGATCGCATCGACAGCATCCGTCGCTTCGTGCGCGTACAGGATGATGGCAGCCCTTTCCGCATCGGCGCCTTCACCGATCTCAACGGTATGGACGAGGTCTCCGTACTCATTGACCAGCATCGCGAACGGCGCGACGTCTTCCGCGAGGACGAGAACCGACTGGTTGCGTTCGATGAGCTCACGGGCATATAGCACTGCTTCCAAGTTGTCGGTCAGCGTCGCTTGGTTGGTGACAGTCAATGTCGCTCCTTGGCTCTCAGGGGGGCACGGACGGTGAGCCAACCCAGGGTTAGCCGCATCCGAACTATTAGTTCTTATCAAACTATTAGCCTCGTGCTACGGTCGCAAGGTGCCGAGTGAAATGCCCAGGGAACCCAAAGCCGAGCTCGTCGAGCGCTTCACGCGTGAGACGAGGGAACTGACGCGTCTGCTCGCCCGCACGCGCCTGAAGCCGGTGCTGGAGCTCGAGTTGTCGCTCCAGCAGCTGAAGATCGTGCTCCTCGTAGCAACCGGAGAGGCGACCTCGGGGAGGGCCCTCGCGGACCACCTGCACGTCTCGCCCGCGACGATCTCGGTGAGCATCGAGAGGCTCGTCGAGATGGGATACCTGGTCCGTGACGAGGTGAGTGCCGACCGGCGAGTGAAGCGGCTGACGGTGACCCCCAAGTCAGCCGACCTCTACGACCAGTTCCTGAACAAGCGCGAAGCCCCTGACGAGATCCTCACCTCACTTGCTCTCGACGATCTCGAGGCCCTCGTCCAGGGCGTCTACGCGCTCCGCCGCGCCGTCGCACAGCGCGAGGACGGCAATGAGCCCGACACCCAGTGAACGAGCACGCGTGCACCCTGGGGCGCTACTGCACTGACCAGCCTCCATCGGAGGGAAGGATCGCCCCGTTGATGTTCACCCCGTCGTCGCTGAGGAGGAAGGTGATGGACGCGGCAAGCTGCTCCGCGGTCGCGACGGTGGGAATCTGCGACTGGAAGGGGCGCAAGCGCGCGGAACCCGATTCAGAGACGTTCTCCGGGAATGGAATGCCCGTGGCGACACCGCCGGGCGCAACTGCATTCACGCGAATACCATCCGGGCCGTACATGAACGCGGCCGAGCGAGTAAGGCCCACGACGCCGTGCTTCGAGGCCGTATAGGCGTTGCCCGAAGCGTTGCCGCGGAGCCCCGCCTCGGACGTGACGTTCACGATCGACCCCGACTTGCGGGCGAGCATGATTGGCAAGACGGCGCGTGTGAGTTTGAACGCACCGGTGAGGTTGACCCCGATAACCCGGTCCCACATCTCGTCACTGGTTTCGTGCAGCGGGGAGAAGTCATCGTTGATGCCCGCCACGTTCGCCAGACCGTCGATGCGCTCGCCTGCCGCGGCGACGATCTCGTCGACCGATTCCTGCCGGGTGATGTCCCCGGCGACCGTCACCACGCGCTCGCCGATCTCGGCGGCCAGCTCGCTGAGACGGTCCGCGTTCACGTCCACGGCGACAACGGTCGCACCCTCTCGCACGAGCCGGCTGCTCGCAGCCCGCCCGATACCGGAAGCGGCACCCGTGACGATGACGGTCCTTCCCGTGAACCTCCCTGGGACCGGGAACTCAACCCACCCCGCCGCGGACTCCCCGACGGGCGCCACTCCGTCATTCGCCCGGAGCACGAGGTCGTCGATGACGTCCTGCGCGAGCCTTCCCTGGCTCAGCGCGACGAGCTGCTGCAACGGGAGCCCCCGCACCGGGGCGAGTTTGTCTTCATCGACGCCCGATTGGGCCAGGAGGCCGCGAACCAGCTCCCCGCCGACGGGGTGGTCGAGCCATTCGGAGATCGTGTTGTTCGCAGTCAGACCATGAGCAGTCATTGGGTTCTCCTCGGTTCGTGGCGCTCTCGCGCGAGCGTCGCTGGGTGATGGGGTGCCGACACGGGATGAATGACGACTCGAGGCCGGCCATGCCCCGTCTCCGCTCGCAACTGGCACGAGACTGTGGCCGTGTGTATTCTACATAGGCCTCTTGTGTAGGTTACATATCGACCGCAGTGCCTGGACCGCAGTGCCTGGTGGTCTCTCTTGGAAGGGTTTCAATGGCTTCATCCGCCGTCCCTCAGCGCGTGCCGGACGCGCCCGTCGCTCGTCCCCTGCTGGTGGTCGTGGTACTCGGCTTCTCCAGTATGTGCGCGGCGTTGATGCAGTCGCTGGTAATCCCGATCCAGGCCGAACTCCCAGACCTGCTCAGCACCACGCCGAGCAATACCTCCTGGGTGGTGACTGCGACGCTCTTGGGTGGCTCGGTCGCCATGCCCGTGGCGGGCAGGCTGGCCGACATCTACGGCAAGAAACCCGTCATGGTGATCTCTGCGATCGTTCTGCTCGTCGGATCGCTGCTGTGTGCCGTGTCGAGCGTCTTTCTACTGGTTGTGGCCGGCCGTGTCCTGCAGGGCATGGCGATGGGCTACATCCCGGTCGCGATCAGCATGGTCCGTGAGGTCACGCCGCCCAAGATGACGAACACCGCCCTCTCGGCCGTCAGCGCCACCCTGGGTGTGGGCGGTGCACTCGGCCTTCCACTCGCAGCGTGGATCGTGGAGAGCTTCCACTGGAGCGTGCTGTTCTGGATGTCCGCCGGGTTGGCCGTGGTGATGATCACGCTCTCCGCCATCGTCCTGCCCCACACTCAACGCGATCACCCCGCACGTGTGGACTGGATCGGTGCGCTCGGGCTCGCGATCGGACTGGTGGCAGTCCTCGTCGGCGTCACCAAGGGAAACGACTGGGGCTGGGTCACAGCACCGACGCTGGGGCTCATCGTTGGTGGCGCGGCCGTGCTCGTCGCCTGGGCCTTCTACGAGTTCAAACACCGCGACCCGCTCGTCGACCTGCGCACCACTGCCCGGCTCCCGGTGCTGTTCACCAACCTCGCGGCCTTGGCGATGGGGTTCGGGATGATGGCCCAATCCATCGTCGTCCCTCAGCTCCTTCAGCTGCCCAGCGAGACGGGGCACGGCCTCGGGCAGACGATCATGCAGACGGGACTTTGGATGGCGCCCGCGGGCGTGATGATGCTGCTGTTCTCCCCCGTGTCCTCCCGGATGCTCACTCGTCTCGGCGGACGGCTGACGCTCGCGATCGGCGGCGGCGTCCTTGCCGCCGGGTATTTGACGGCGCTCTTCTTGACCGGCACTCCGTGGACGCTCACGCTGGCGATCTGCATCTCCTCCGCCGGAATCGGCATCGGCTACGCGGCCATGCCGAGCCTCATCATGAAGAACGTCCCCCGCAGCGAGGCCTCCTCCAGCGTCGGCGTCAACACCCTGATGCGCTCCATGGGCTCCACGATCGCCGGAGCGGTCATGGCCACCGTCCTCACCAGCCAAACCACCGCCCACGGTCCCCTCAATACTCCCATCCCGACGCACGGCGCGTTCCTGACCTGCTTCGCGATCGGGGCCGGCGCGGCGCTCCTCGCCGTCGCGCTCACGTTCCTCATCCCCCGCATCCCGAAGCACCACGACGGGGAGGTGGTCGACACCCCCGGGACGGCCGACTCGGCTGCTGAACAACTGACGCCGACCAGGTGAGCGGGGCTGCCCGGCCCGCCTCGGTGGGCGTTTGGATGCACGGCGCGCATGGCTGTGTAGACTCCACATCCACGTGAGGTCGCCATTCGGAGGTGACGAGACCATCAGCGCACGAACCGAACACGCGCGCGACGAGGCGCGGACGCTCGCGGGCATGTTCACCGAGCTCGACCGGCACCGGCGCACCCTGAGTCAACGCGCGACTCTGGGCACCGCCGATATGCGACTGCTGTGGCTGCTCTCCGACGACGAGCCGCGGACGCTTAAGCAGATCGCCGAGCGGCTCGGGCTCGAACAGTCCACCGCCAATCGCCAGGTCAACGCCGCGGTCACGGCGGGGCTCCTCGTCCGAGAGCGTGACCACTCCGCCGCGCCCTATCGCTTCACCGCGACGCCCAGGGGCGCCCGCGAGTTCGAACGGAACCTGCACGCCACGCTCGACACCTACCGGCACGCGCTCAACGCCCTCGGCCCCGACCGTGCGCGGTTCCTAGACCTGCTGCAGAAATTCCTCGACGCATGCGGCGGCAGTCTCGACGCCGAGACCACCGTCATCCGCCGGGACGAACTCGGCTGATCGCGACTCGGCCCCCGCGAAGCCGAGCCCGAGCGCCTGGGGACAGCGCAAACTGGATCTCATTGGCACGCGGTTGTCTTGAAGGATCGCCGGTGAGCGGCCATCCGGAAGCGCTCGGGCACCACCTCCACGGTGGCATCCTGCCCTGCGTCCTGCGCCGCCTGCTGGAATGCTGACGGCAGCAACAGATCAATCCAGCAGAATCCAACCGGACGACGGTGCTCGGCTCGTCACCGGTCCTGGAGACCCGGCGCCAATCCGACACGATATCGGGTCTACCGAGGTGTGGCCACGCGTTCAAGTGCATCAATGTCACGAATCGTGACGTCACGGCGCCCACGGAGTTCGATGATGCCGGAGGCAGTGAGCGCGGCGAGACGTCGGCTCAGGGTTTCTGGCGTCGTGCCGAGGTAGGCGGCGATTTCTTGCTTTGCCATAGGCATCTGCACGGTGGGCACGCCGTCTCGCATGCTGCCGGGCAGATCCAGTAGGTAAGCTGCGACGCGGGCGCTGACATCGCTGGAAGTGACGGCGGCCAGCCGCCTCTCGACGGAAAAGAGCCGGTCGGAGAGTGTCCGCAGCATTCGCTGGCTAATGTCGGGGAAGTCGCGTAGTAGGGCCGCAAGGTCGGCGTGATCGAAGACGCACATCCGGCTGTCTTCCAGCGCGACCACGAGGTCATTCGGGCGGTAGCCGGTCAGAAAGGCCCGTTCGCCCACGACATCACCGTCGGTCACCGTGCGCAAGATCTGTTCTTGGCCATTGGCCGCCGCGTGGCTGACCTTGAGCTGGCCACTGTGCATCACCAGCAAACGCGACACCGACTGTCCGGGAGCATCGACCGTCTGCCCCTTGTGGACGCACATCGGGCGGACGAACTCCGCAACGCGCAACTGCTCCTCATGCGTGAGTCCTTGGAAGATCGGGACGCGGGTGACACACAAATCCTCCTCGGCCATGGCGCAAGCCTACCGAAATCGGCGTGCGCGGCGCCCGTGCCGGAGGCGCAAGAGACGCCTCGGAAAGTGTTCGTCCGAACTTGATCTGTGTCAAGGAGTACCGGGCGCTGCGGACCTACATTGAAGCTGTCAGCAAGGAATACATGTCGAAAGGAAACCCACAATGAGCACCTCGACCACGACACGCACCGTCCTGAGGGCCGAGGGATTCTCCTGCCCGTCCTGCGTCGCGAAGATCGAGAAGCAGGTCGGCCACCTTAAGGGTGTTGAGAACGTGAAGGTCCACTTCGCCTCCGCTCGCATCGAGATCAACTACGACGCCGAGCGCATCTCCGCCGATGACCTCGTCGCCGCCGTTGCCAAGGCCGGCTACAAGGCCGTCCCCTCGACTTTCTAAAGACCAACGCCCGCGGAACGTCCTTCCCTCATTCCACTGGGCCGGTCCGATGGCACGAGACCCAGAAAGGTCGTACCCGAAAATGAACAGACTCCAGAAATGGGTCTATGGGAACTGGTCGGTTCCCATCGTGTCCGGCATGCTCATCATCCTCTCGTTCGCCATCCAATGGCTGGCCGGGGGTGTGGCCGACCTCACCGTGAGCCCCCAGTGGTGGCTCGAGGCCGGCGCCCACGCCACCCACGCCGGCGCGGTCTTCACCCTCGGGGACGGCTTTATGCTCGCCGCGGCCGTGGTCGCCGGCTACGGGATTGTGGCGAAGGCGGTTCGTGCGCTGATCGCCAATGTCATCGGCATCGACCTGCTCGTGTCGGTTGCGGCGATCGGCGCGGTCATCATCGGTAACTTCTGGGAGGCCGCGGCAGTGACGTTCCTATTCGCGATCGGCCACGCCCTCGAAGCTGCGACCCTGAACAAGACGCGCTCGGCACTGGCCGAACTCGTCGCCGTCGCCCCAGATTCCGCGATCGTCGTGCGCAACGGCGAGCAACAGGAGATCCCTGCCGGGCAGGTGAGAATGGGCGAGATCGTCCTGGTCAAGAACGGCGCGAAGGTGCCCGTGGACGGCCAGGTTGTCTCCGGCACCGGGGCCATCGACGAGGCCTCCATCACGGGCGAGGCGATCCCGGTGGAGAAAATCAAAGGCAGCCAGGTCTTCGCCGGCACCGTTTCTCGCGGTGGATTCCTACAGGTGCTGGCCACCGGCATCGGCGCGGACACCACCTTGGCCCGCATCGTCCACCGGGTAGAAGAGGCCCAAGACGCCAAGGCGAAGACCCAGGCGTTCATCGACCGCTTCTCCCGCTGGTACACCCCTGCGGTGATGGTGCTGGCACTGGTGGCCGGGCTGATCTCCGGCGACGTGGTGCTCGCCCTGACCTTGCTGGTCATCGGCTGCCCTGGCGCCCTGGTGATCTCCATCCCGGTCGCGATCGTGGCCGGCATTGGCCGCGCGGCCCGCAACGGCATCCTGATCAAGGGTGGGGAGTTCTTGGAGACCTCGGCGAGAATCTCGGCGGTCGCTGTAGACAAGACCGGCACCCTCACCGAGGGCCGTCCGCAGCTGACCGATATCGTGCTCCTGGATTCGGCGCTAGACCGCACCGAAGTGCTGCGCTGGGCTGCCGCCGCGGAGGCCGGCTCCGAACATCCTTTGGCCCGTCCCATCCTGGAAACGGCCCAGGCCGACGGAGTAGGCCCGCACGGTATTCCCGGTACTGTCACCCCGGTACCCGGCAAGGGCATCGTTTCCGATGTTGACGGCCGGCAGGTGCTGATCGGTAACCCGCCGTTGCTGGAGCAGTACAACGTTCCCGACGATGGCAGCGCCGCCCAGGCGGCGAAAGCGCTAGCCGCCGACGGCAAGACGCCCATGATCGTGGCCGTCGACGACAAGGTGATCGGCGTCGTCGCCGTCGCAGACCAGATCCGACAGGATGCGCCCGAGATGGTCGCCCGCCTGCACCAGGCCGGCGTGGAGAAGGTGGTCATGCTCACAGGCGACACCCGGCTGGTGGCCGAGGCCATCGGGACAGCCACCGGGATCGACGAGATCCACGCCTCCCTGCTCCCCGAGGACAAGCTGGACGCGGTCGTGCAACTGCAGCAAGAGGGCCACATCATCGCCATGGTCGGCGACGGCGTCAACGACGCCCCGGCCTTGGCCACCGCAAACATCGGCGTGGCGATGGGGGCAGCTGGCTCGGCCGTTGCCGTGGAGACCGCGGACATCGCACTGATGGGCGACAACCTGCTCAAGCTGCCGGAGGCTATCGGCCTGGCTAAGCGGACCGTGTCCGTGATGCGGCAGAACATCGCGATCGCCCTGATCACCGTGGTGCTGCTGCTGGCAGGAATCTTCGCCGGAGGGGTGACCATGTCGATCGGCATGCTGGTCCACGAAGCCTCCGTGCTGGTGGTCATCGCCAACGCCATGCGACTGCTGCGCAACGCCCAGGGTTCCACCGAGATGCCCAAGCGCGAGAGGACCACCGAGAAAGGGGCGAAGCAGGTGACCGCCTGACGTCAAATCCGCGTGGCGGTCCGGAGCCCCTCGCCCCGGCTGCCCCGGACGCGGATAGTCATGAAAACTCAGGCAGCGACACGACCCACACAGACAGCTACACAGGAAGCAGAGGAGATCAGCCATGACCGAAAAAAACTTCACCCTGGGAGACAACGTCGAGCACTTCACTATCGCGGACGTCGCCCGGGATAACCCCGACTTCCGGAAGGTGCTGTGGACCGGCGAACACGCCCAGATCGTCATCATGACGATTCCGCCCGGTGGTGAGATCGGCGACGAGGTCCACGAATACACCGACCAGATCCTGACCTTCGTCTCCGGAACCGGAGAAGCCGACCTCAACGGCCACACCCACCCCATTGAGGCAGGCGACCAGTGCGCAGTTCCTGCCGGCGCCCAGCACAACTTCCGCAACACCGGCGAGGAGTCGCTGGTGCTCTACACCATCTACAGTCCACCGGAGCATGCTGCCGGCGCCGCGTTCGCAACCCGCGAGGAGGCCGACGCTGCCGAAGCCGCCGGTGAGGACGAACCGCCCCAGCCCTGACGATCCTGACAAACCCACTCGGGACTGAATCGGCCTGGCTTCGCATGTCGAGCTCGCCGTGGCGGCGCTGGTGGGTCCACCACCACACCCATTCGATCGTCTCGAGTTTGACCTGCTCGACCGTCCTCCAGGGTCCTTGTTGACGGATCAGCTCGGTCTTGTAGAGGTTGTTGACCGCCTCGGCGAGGGCGTTGTCGTTGCTGTCGCCGGCGGTCCCGGTCGACGGGGACGCGGCCGAGTTCGACGACGCGGTCGGTGTAGACCATCGACATATTGTTCGAGCCGTGGTCCGCGTGATGGATCAGTCCGTCGAGCGCCGCGTCTACACGGGAACGCGCATATCTTCGCAGAACGCAGCTTTTTACTCGACGGTGTGCCGATCATGTCAGCAAGAACCGCACCGTACTTCGCGATCAGTTCATGCACGAACTCGAGCCGGCGCCCGAGCGGACGCTCATCGTCGACTGGCCACACTGAGGGAAGGAGGATTGGAATGAAGAGGCGTGGCAGCAAGCCTCGAACCTCCTCGACGAGTGATGCTGAATCTCATGACCTGCGCCGACATGGGGACCGCCGTCTCGATAATGACCCCGCTCACCGTGTCCTGGTTGGGCTTGCACGCTATGCCAGGACCAGCATGCGAAGAGGCATTGGGGGGGGACTGCCGTGCATGACGCGACCGGTGCCGGGCGCGACGGGATGGCCGTGTCGGTCGCGGTCCCACATCGCGATCCGCAACGAGGTCAGGACCAGGTCGGTGACCTTCGTCGTCGCGGCGTGCCAGCCCACGATCCGCTGAGCCAAGCGCCACGACGAAGGCGACGTAGACGAATTCCGCCCACGTCCGCACGAAGGTGGTCCGCGACCCACCGGGTGTTGAGCGCAGCGGCGGTGAAGTCGCGGTCCAGCAGGTCACCGGCCCGGTGCCCGGCCCGGCCTGGGATGGTGGCGCGCAGCTTCCTTGCCGCGGCGCACACCGTTCATGCCCACGTCGCGCATCAATCGGTCCACCGTGCAGTGCGCCACGACGGGGCCCTGGCGTCGCAGGTGCGCGGTCATCTTCCGAAGGCCGTCAAGCCCCTCGGGGGTGCCGCGAGTTGCGAGCATGGCGTCGATGACGACAGCGCCGGACACGATCCTGACCGCGACCAGCCTGTTGGCCTGCCGCCAGGCACGAGAAAATCGAGGCCCTCCGCAGGATCTCGTTGTCCTCGCGCAACCCGCGGTTCTCGGCCTTCAGCCTGCGGATATCAGCGCTTTCCTCGCTCGAGGTCCCTGGCCGGTCCCCGGCATCGACGTCGGCCTGGACGACCCACCGACGCACCGTCTCCTTACCGATACCGAGCTGATCCGCGACAGCCTTCGAGTCCGCGGTCATCGACGGGTAGTCCGACCTGTGCTCAGCGACCATCCGAAGCGCCCGATCCTTCAGGGCGGGGTCCGCATGTGCTCATCCTCCTTGACTCACAAGGAAGCGACATCAAACCCGTGACGGTTCACCTCATTACCATCGACGAGGACGGACAGCACCACGTCAACGCGAGCCACCAGGTACCGACCTCGTCTTCGACGTCACCACCCGCGCCATCGTCACTGACGCCCGACGCGCTCACACAGCCGCGGCCCCCGCGACTATGGGGCAAACAAAAAGCCCGCCGAAACCGGCGGGCTCTTCCTGGACTCACTGTCCGATGATTTGCTCATGTCGAGGGTTCGAGTACGAGCATCGTGGTGGATCTGAGGGGACTCGAACCCCTGACCCCCTGCATGCCATGCAGGTGCGCTACCAGCTGCGCCACAGACCCAGGCCCCGTTACCGAGGCAATTCAGCTACTTGAAAGCAACCAGACGAATATAGCCCATCCGGCTCCGACGACGCAAAACGCCGAGGCGAGGACGGTGGCGCTAGGCGCCGGGCTTGGTGCGGCGGTTCTGGTTGATCACGTCGACGAGCATCCGGATCACGATGAGTACGAGGAACACCGCGAAGGCGATGTTTGCGGCGAGCGGTGACACGGCCGCCGCGACGATCGCGCCGAGGGTCGTCGTGAAACACGCGCACACCCCCACCACGATGGCCGACGGCACGTCGACGTTCTTGCGCAGGATGTTGCTGATCGTGCCCGAGATGCTCGTGCCGATCATCATGAGCAGCGACGAACCCTTGGCGATGAGGTCGCTCGACCCGAAGAGCAGCACCAGCATGGGGACGATGACGACGCCCCCGCCGATGCCGAGCAGGCCCGACATGATGCCGACGATGAAGCCGAGCAGGAAGATGAGCGGGCCCGTGACCCAGGTGATGTCGACTTCGGCGTCTCGCGAGGGGATCACGATGAACAGCGAGACGATCACGACGAGCATGAACGCGATGAACGCGAGTTGCAGCGCGGTGCGCGATACCTTCGACAGCAACCATGAGCCGAGCGGCGCCCCGAGGATCGAGCCGACGGCGAGGAGGAGCGCGAGCAGCACGTCCACGTGCCCGCCGATGCCGTATGTCGTGACGCCGACGATCGCCACCGGGAAGATCGCGAGCAGCGACGTGCCGGCGGCCAGCCTCGGCTCGAGGCGGGCCAGGTAGATAAGGGCGGGCACGATCAGGATGCCGCCGCCCACGCCGAACATGCCCGACATGAATCCGGCCACCAGGCCGATCGCGATCAACCACAGCCAAGGCCGCCTGGTTGGCGTGCTCATCATACGTTTCTTCCTCGCAGCCGAACGTTGCGCGCCCGATCGTGCGGACGCGCCCAACCCGTCGAACCTACTCCTGTCGCGAGTCGCCGGATGTTCCGGCCGCGTGAAGCCCGAGATCGACGACCGGCGCATCGCGCCACAGCCGTTCGAGCCCGTAGTACGCACGGTCTTCTTCGTGGAACACGTGCACGATGAGATCGCCGAAATCGAGCAGTACCCAGCGCCCCTCGTCGCGCCCCTCCCGGCGGATGGCCTTCTGGCGCGCTTGCTCAAGCAGCTGGTCTTCGATCTCCTCCGCGATCGCGAGCACGAGGCGCTCGTTGCGCCCGGAGGCGATGAGGAATACGTCGGTCAGCGGCATGTTCGCCGAGACATCGAGGCCGACGAGTTCGTCTCCCTGCTTGTCGTCAGCGGCCTTGGCCGCGATCTTGGCAAGCTCGACGGCTCGCTCGGAGGCTGTCATTCGGTTCCTCTCGGTTGGCAAAAACGTTTCATGGCGGGCGCGGCGTCGACGCCCGATCGGGGAGCTAGAACCATCCGCTCACCACCCCGTACAGCAGCACTCCCCCGCCCCCGACGACGGCGACGCCGATCGCGCCAACGACAACCCAGATCCACACGCCGAGGTGCCGGTGGGGCTCCGGCGCCACACGAACACCCGGGGCCCTGCTCAGCGAGACGGCATCGCGGGCAGGCACCGGCGAGTGCTCACTCCGCCTCTCGTCGGTCACAATGCCGGTCTCGGCATCGAACTGATCGAGACCGTCACGGTAGGCACCGAAGCTCGAAAGGTCGCGCGAGATGCGCATCGACCCCGTCACCATGACGTCGCCGGAACCCGAAAGTGCGCCGGTGATGTCTGGGTTGATGACCTCGGGCATCACGATCATGCCCGTCGGCGCATCGCCGACGCTCGCCGTCGCGAGCCGCTCGAAGTAGCCATCTGGCCCCGTCTCGACCTCGTCGCGGTGCGCGGCCTGGTCGCGAACGCGAGGCGCTGCTGCCGCTTCCGGCGCCAGGGGCCGGGAAGCCGTGTTGCCGGATGCCGTGTTTCCGGATGCCGTCGTGCCGGATGCCGTCGCGGTCGGCGCGGTATCGGGCAGGTCGCCGAGCGGCGACGACGGCGACGACGCCCAGGTGGCGGCCGCCCAGTCCTCGGAGGGCGCGTCGGCAGCACGTGCGGGCGCCTCGGGCTCATGCGGCGCACTGCGCTCACCTGGCGACACGGTTGCTCGCGGCACCGGCGGCGCGTGCTGCACCGGCGTCTCGGGCATGGCCAGCCGTTCGCCCGCTGGCACCTGCTCGTCGCGGCGGCTCCGGCGGGTCGCGGGCGCCGGCTGCTCCGCGGGCGACGCAGCCCGTTCGGCCGCACGCGACACGTCGTCATCGAGACCGTCGCCGCCGCCCTCCTGGCCGGAGAAGCGAGCATCCAACTCATCGCGCACCGAGCTCATGTCGCTCGTGCTCAGCCGCCACTCGACGGGATCGAGCGATGAGCGATGCTGACGCGGGCGCCGCTGGGGCTCCTGCTGGGGCGTGATCGCCCTGGGCTCTTGCGGCGGCGCTGCCGGCGCGGCTGCACGCGCCGCCGCTTCCACGCCGGGCCCGTGTGCGGGCGACTCGGCCGCGGCACGTTCGCGCTCGCGTATCTCGCGCCGGGTCAGGGGGCGATCGGCGGTCATGTGGCGACCTCGTGCGCCCGGTCGGACGAGAAGACGGCCGACCCCTCGGGCGCTGAAGCACGCTCCTCGTCATGATCGGAATCGGTGTAGAGCCGGTGCTTCGCGATGTACTGCACGACCCCATCCGGCACGAGATACCAGACCGGGTAACCGCGGCGAGCCCGATCCCGGCAGTCGGTCGACGAGATCGCAAGGGCGGGGACTTCGAGGACGCTGACCGACTCCCGAGGCAGGCTGTCGTCGAGCACGAGCTCGTGGCCCGGCCGCGAGACCGCGACGAAGTGGGCGTACTCGAACATGTCGTCCGAGTCTTTCCATTCGAGGATCTGAGCGATCGCGTCGGCGCCGGTGATGAAGAAGAGCTCAGAGTCGGGACGCAACCGCATCACGTCGCGAAGCGTGTCGACGGTGTAGGTGGGGCCGTCGCGATCGATGTCGACGCGACTGACGGTGAAACGCGGGTTCGACGCCGTCGCGATGACCGTCATGAGATAGCGGTCCTCGCTCGGCGACACGTTGCGCTTCATGTAGGGATTGCCGGTGGGAACGAACACCACCTCGTCGAGGTCGAAGCTCTTCGCCACCTCGCTCGCCGCCACGAGGTGCCCGTGGTGAATGGGGTCGAACGTGCCGCCCATGATCCCGACCCGGCGCTTGGCCGGCGTGGATGCAGTGGAACGGTCGGTCATACCCGCGTCGTGCCCGCTCGCGCGCTACTCATCCGTGTCGTGGCCGGGATGCACGTACGGCGTGTAGGGCGACACCGCGGAGGCCTCGGGGTGCGAATGCTGAGTATTGCGGAAGAGGAAGGTCAGGACCGTGAGCAGCATCAAGATCGCGAAGGCGAGCACGCCAAACATGAATGGGGGCATGAAGAGTTCGTTGACGACGTGGTGCCCCTCTTCGGCGGCAGCGATGAGCTCGATCATGAGGAACATCTTAGTCATCCCCTGCACGGCCGGGTGCCTCGCTGCCCTCGTCAGCGCCCTGGTCGGCCGTCCAGATCCCGGCCTCACGCTCGCGCTCCAGTTCAGCACGAGCCTCGGCCTTGGCATCCATGCGCTCGAAGTACGCGTCGCGCCGCTCGCGACGCGTCGAGCGCTGGTTTTCGTCCAGCCGCAGGTCGCTGCCGCGGGGCCCCACCAGGACCTCGGCGGCCGAGGTGAGCGTCGGCTCCCAGTCGAACACCATGCCGTCGCCGGGCCCGATCACGACGGTCGAGCCCGCGACCGCCCCGGCCTTGAAGAGCGCGTCCTCCACGCCGAGCCGGTTGAGGCGATCCGCGAGGTAGCCGACCGCCTCGTCGTTCTGGAAGTCAGTCTGGGCAACCCAGCGCTCCGGCTTGCGGCCGAGCACGCGGTAGAGGTTGCCGTACGTTCCGCCCTCGACGCGCACCTCGAACTCCTTCGCGTCGACCGCCCTCGGACGCAGCACGATGCGCGGCTTCGTCGCTTCCGCGTCCGCGCGGACCGACCGATCGGCCTCGACGAGCTCGCCGAGGGCGAAGCCGAGCTCGCGCAGCCCCTCGTGGCTCGCCGCGGAAATCAGGAACACGCGGTAGCCGCGCTCCTCGAGATCTCCGCGAACGAACTCCGCGAGCTCACGGGCATCCGGCACATCGATCTTGTTCAGCGCAACGAGTTGGGGCCGCTCCAGCAAGGGCACCTGCCCCTCGGGCACCTCGTAGGCCTCGAGCTCGCGCAGGATCACGCCGAGGTCGGAGACGGGGTCGCGCCCCGGGTCGAGCGTGGCGCAGTCGAGAACGTGCAGAAGCGCCGAGCAACGCTCGACGTGGCGCAGGAACTCGTGACCGAGCCCGCGCCCCTCGCTCGCGCCCTCGATCAGCCCCGGCACGTCGGCGACCGTGAAACGCGTCTGCCCCGCTTCGACGACGCCGAGGTTCGGGTGGAGCGTCGTGAACGGGTAGTCGGCGATCTTCGGCTTCGCGGCCGACATCGCGGCGATGAGGCTCGACTTGCCCGCCGACGGGTAGCCGACGAGCGCGACATCGGCGACGGTCTTGAGCTCGAGCAGGAGCGAGACCTCTTCGCCGGGCGTGCCGAGCAGGGCGAAGCCCGGGGCCTTGCGCTTGGTGGACGACAACGCCGCGTTCCCGAGCCCGCCCTGACCGCCCTCGGCGGCCACGAAGCGCATTCCGGTCTCGGAGAGGTCGGCGAGTTCGACGCCCTCGGCGTCGCGCACGACCGTGCCGACCGGTACCGGGAGCTCGAGGTCGCCACCCGTCACGCCGTTGCGAAAGTCGCCCATGCCGAAGCCGCCCTTCTCGCTTGAGCGATGCGGCGAATGGTGGTAGCTCAGCAGCGTCGTGACCTGAGGATCGGCGACGAGCACGATGTCGCCGCCGTCGCCGCCGTTCCCGCCATCGGGGCCGGCGAGCGGCTTGAACTTCTCGCGCTTGATCGAGGCGCAACCGTTGCCCCCCGCGCCCGCGCGCAGATACAGGGTGACCTCGTCGACGAACGTCGCCATGACTCCTCCGATCCTCACTTGGTTTGCTGCCGGGTGTTTCGGCACCTGCGGCCGAAACGACGATGAGGGGTGGCGTGTGCCACCCCTCATCGTGAAACGTGTTCGCGAGCCACCGTGGGCTCGTCTTGGCTGCGGACTACGCGTCCGCCGTGACGATGTTGACCACCTTGCGGCGGCCCTTCGCGCCGAACTTCACGACACCCGCCTCGAGGGCGAACAGCGTGTCGTCACCGCCGCGACCGACACCGGCGCCGGGGTGGAAGTGCGTACCGCGCTGGCGGACGAGGATCTCGCCGGCGTTGACCTCTTGGCCCGCGTAGCGCTTGACGCCCAGGTACTGGGCGTTCGAGTCACGACCGTTGCGAGATGAGCTCGCACCCTTCTTGTGTGCCATTTCGTACGCCTCCCAGGCTTACTTCTCGGTGATGTCGGTGATCTTGACGCGGGTGAGCTCCTGGCGGTGGCCCTGGCGCTTCTTGTACCCGGTCTTGTTCTTGAACTTCTGGATGACGATCTTGGGGCCGCGGAAGTCTTCGAGGACTTCGCCGGTCACCGTGACGCCGGCAAGCTTCGCCGCGTCGCTCGTGACGGTCTCGCCGTCGACGAGCAGCAGCGCGGGGAACGTGATGTTGCCGTCTTCATCGGCGACGACGCGGTTCACGCTGATCTCGTCGCCCACCTCGACCTTTTCCTGCCGGCCACCGGCGCGCACAACTGCGAATACCACTTCTGGGTCCTTTTCTTCGGTGCCCGGCCGAAGCCGAGCTGATGTGTTCTCATTGCCGAGGTCGTCGCTCGTGCCGCCAACCCGGTCTTCGCCAACGGGTGTTCGCGAATCGTGTTCTCGCAGCCTCCCGCGCCCGAACCGAGCCGGTGAGCCTCCGCAACGCAAGCTCAGCACGCGGTGACACGGGCGATCGGGATCGCACCCACGTGCCCACGTGCAACAGCGACCAAGTTTACGCGGCCCGCGTTGGGCCGTCAAGCTCAGTGCGTCGCCCCGCCCTCGTCGTCGTTCATCGCTACGGTCACGCGACGACGCTTCGGACGACCCGATGCTCCGCTGCGGTCCGGAGCGGATGGAGCCGGGTCGGCGGCCGTCGCCGGCGCAACAGGAGCCACCGCGGCCGCCTCGACCGGCTCTTCGGCAACCGGTTCTTCAGCGGCCGAACCATCCGCGGTCGATTCGGTCGCGGGCGCCTTCTCAGCGGTCGGCTTGGCCTCGTCCGCGCCGGTCCCCACATCCGGGGCGCCGCTGGGCGTGGAGTCCGCGGCCGCATCGGCGCCCGCATCCCCGCGCTCATCGTCCCCGAGCGCATCGAGGGCGCTGCTGAGCGCGTCGAGCGCCGCACGGTCGGGGCTCGAGACGGCCGGCTCCTCGCCGCGGGGCGCGGGCAGGTCGATCGCGAGGTCGGGGAGCACCGAGCCCGCGTCCCCGTCCGGTGACGCTGCGCCGATCGCGCCGCTTTCGTCACTCCGGGACGCTCGGCCACCGCCGTCCTGCGGGTCTGCCGTCGCCGCGTCTGACTGCTGTTCCGAGCCGCCGTTGTTGCCGCGTCCGCGTCGGCGGCCGCGACGCGATCGACGGCTTCGGCCCTCACCCTGCTGGTCGGGCGCGTCACGTCGCTCAGCGCTGTCGGCGGGCGACGCTTCCGTTCCCTCGACCGCAGAATCGCCACCGGACGTCGGTGCGGTGCCGCCCGCGGCCTGCGCGTCACTCGGCGCACCGCCGTCGGGCTCATCCTTGCCGGCTTCGTTCTTCGGGACGCCGGACAGCGTCGACGCCGCGATGCGCGATAGCGCCCCGCGGGCCTCGTCGGTGATGGCGTGCGTGCCACCGTTGCCGTTGCCGTTGTTCCCGTCGCCGGTCGATGCGCCGGCCTTGCGATTCGATTCGCCCTGGCCGCCGCGTCCGCGCCGTCCCGAGCGACCGGAGGGCGCATCGTCGGTCGCGCGATGCTTGGCCGCGGGGTCGTGATGCACCACCACGCCCCTCCCCGCGCACGTCGCGCACGGTTCGCTGAAGGTCTCGAGCAGGCCGAGACCGAGCTTCTTTCTGGTCATCTGGATGAGCCCGAGGCTCGTGACCTCGGCGACCTGATGCTTGGTGCGGTCACGGCTCAGGCACTCGACGAGCCGGCGCAGCACGAGATCGCGGTTCGATTCGAGGACCATGTCGATGAAGTCGATCACGATGATCCCGCCGATGTCGCGCAGACGCAGCTGGCGCACGACCTCTTCGGCGGCCTCGAGGTTGTTCTTCGTGACGGTCTCCTCGAGATTGCCGCCGGACCCGACGAACTTGCCGGTGTTGACGTCGACGACCGTCATGGCCTCGGTGCGGTCGATCACGAGGGAACCGCCCGACGGCAGCCAGACCTTGCGCTCAAGGGCCTTCTCGATGTGCTCCGTCGCCCGATACGCCTGGAACGCATCTTCGCCGTCGAACGCTTCGATGCGCTCGACGAGGTCGGGGGCCACCTGATTCAGGTAGGCGGTGATCGTCTCGAGCTCGGCCTCTCCCTGAATCACGATCTTCTGGAAGTCTTCGTTGAAGACATCGCGGATGATCTTGATGAGCAGGTCGGGCTCGGAATGGAGCAGGGCGGGCGCGGGCCCGTTGGCCACGCGCTTCCGGATGTCCTCCCACTGCGCCGTCAGCCGGTTCACGTCGCGCTCGAGCTGCTCGCGCGTTGCGCCCTCCGCAGCCGTGCGCACGATCACGCCGACGCCCTGCGGCAGCACCTCTTTCAGGATCTTCTTGAGGCGCGCCCGCTCGGTGTCCGGCAGCTTGCGACTGATGCCGTTCATGGCATTGCCCGGCACGTAGACGAGGTAGCGGCCGGGCAGCGACACCTGGCTCGTGAGCCGCGCCCCCTTGTGTCCGACAGGATCCTTCGTGACCTGCACGAGCACGCGGTCGCCCGGCTTGAGGGCGTTCTCGATGCGCCGTGCCTGGCCGCCGCCCAGCTCGGCCACGGACCAGTCGACCTCGCCGGAGTACAGCACGGCGTTGCGACCGCGGCCGATGTCGATGAATGCGGCCTCCATGCTCGGCAGCACGTTCTGCACGCGCCCGAGGTAGACGTTGCCGATCAGCGATGACTCGCTCGAGCGTGCGACGTAGTGTTCGACGAGCACCTGATCTTCGAGCACACCGATCTGCACCCGGCCGTCCTTCGCGCGCACGAGCATGACGCGGTCGACCGACTCACGGCGCGCGAGGAACTCGGATTCGGTCACAACGGGGCGGCGGCGGCTGACCTCGCGGCCCTCCCGGCGGCGCTGACGCTTGGCCTCGAGGCGGGTCGACCCCTTGATCTTCTGGGGCTCCGTGATGGGCTCCGGGTCGTTTCGCTTCGCCCCCCTGTCGGACTTGTCGTACCTGTCGCCCCTGTCGTGCCTTTCGTCCTTGTCGCGCCTGTCGCCCTTGTCGTGCCGGTCGTTCTTGTCGTGCCGGTCGTTCTTGTCACCGCGGTCGGTCTTGTCGTGCCGGTCGGTCCTGTCACCGCGGTCGCTCTTCCCGCCGCGGTCGTTCGCTCCGTCATTGCCGCGATCGTCGCGGTCACCCCGGTGCTTGCGCGAGTTGCGGCCGCGGCGACGACCGGAGCGGCCCTCGTCTCGGTCACCGTGATCGTCGTCACGGTCGGCGTCGTCGCCCTTGCCCCAGTCATCGGCCTTGCTCCAGTCATCACCCTTGCTCCAGTCATCGACGGGAGGGAGGTCCGGAGCGACAAAGAAGAGCGTCGTCGTCGTGATGACCTCCGGAAACCCCTTGAGCTTCGACGACGCAGCGCGCTTCTCGTCCGCGCGCTCCCGCTCGTCCGCGGGCTCCGCTGCCGCGCGCTGCTTCTCCTCGGGTTCCGGCTCGTGTGGCGTTTCGGGCTCGGTGCCGGTCGTGCCGGATGCGGGCGTCGCGTCGAGTTCCCGGGTCGCCTCAGCCTGAGCGGTGTCGGTCACATCGGTCGCGGTGCCCGACTCGACGGCCGCTTCCGCCGCCACGCTCGAGTCCACACCGGTCGCGGCGTCGCCGTCGTCCACGCCGACCGCGGCCTCGCGATCATCCGGGTCGACCGGGACCTCGGGGGCATCCGCATCGACCGGAACCTCACGGTCATCCCCATCGACCGCTGCCTCGCCCGCATCTGCCTCGCCGACTTGGGCATCGGTCGAAGCCGTGCCGACAGCATCGCCGTCCGGGCCGGATTCTCTCCCGCCTGGCCGCTCGACGCTTTCAGTTGAGGGGGTCGTCGCCTCGGCGGCGACCGGGTCGGGCCCGGTCGCCGATCGCTCAGCGTCAGACGACGTGGGAGCGATCGCCTCAGTTGCAGGGTCGCCATGCTCCTGCTCGTTGTATTCCACCATTCCTGGTGCACTCCTCGCCCGGCGTTGCCCTGCGTCCGCGCGGTCCGCCGGTTGCTCGTGGAGACGCTCGTCGCGCCTCGCTCTCAAACTGTGTACGTCGTGCCGTTCGGCCGACGGTTGTTGGTGTTGGTGCCGCGGTTGCGGCGTTGGGCGCGTCGATCGGACCACGACCGTGTCGGCCGCCGCCCGCGCCGCGCGCAAAGCTTTTCGTCGCACTCGATGGGTGGACCAAGACCCAGTATCGCACGGAGCTCTGCACCCACGCCGAACACCACCATGGGCATCCGACCGCCCGGCAGGAGGAACGCCAAGAGCGCCGACCGTCGTCGACGCTCCTGGCGCGCTGCGGGTGCCGGGCTGGTGTCAGCTCGAAAGCGCCGCCGCAAGGTCTCCCGTGGGGAACTCGTCGCCGTCGAACATGGCTCCGGGGGTGCGTGCTTCCCAGCGCGCCTGCACGAGCTCCGTGACCTCGTCGCCGAGGCCGTAGAAGCCCGTGAAGGGCAGGGCGTTCGGCACGTAGTCGACGTAGTAATCGACGAACTCGGCGACGGCCGCCTTCTCCTCGATCGCCTGGAGCGACACGTAGATGAACAGCGGGCGCGAGAACGGCGTGTACTCGCCAGATTGCGCGTGCTCGAGCGTGGGCATGACGCCATCGATCGCGATGTTCGTGATCCGGTCGCGCTGCTCTTCATCGGCCTCCAGGTAGTTGCCGACGCCCATGAACGCCAGGGCGTTCTCGTCGTCAGCGACCCAGCTTGTCAACTCGACCATGTCGTTCGTGGCCTGGTAGTCGTCGCGGATGGAGCCGGGCTCGCCGTTGACGGTGTTCGTGAAGAAATCGAACGTTCCTGAGCCGTCCGGCCGACCGTAGAGCCCGATCTCGTCGTCGGGCCACTCCGACCGCACGTCGGCCCACGTGGTGACCGTCGAGTCGGGTGCCCAGATGTCGGCGAGCTCGGTCATCGAGAGGTCAGTCGCGAACGAGTTCGCTTCGTTTCGGACGAGGGTCATCGCGTCGAGCCCAATCGGCAACTCGACGAAGTCGACGCCGTTCTCGGCGCAGGACGCCACAAACTCCTCCGGAATCGCCGTCGAGGCGTTGTTGAGGTCGGTCTCGCCGGCGCAGAATCGCTCGAACCCATTGATGGTTCCCTCGGCGGCGAGGTCAATGGCGAACCGTCCCTGATCGGCGACCGCCTGCGTGATCGGCGCGACCGTGGCCGAGCCCGAGACGGTGATCTCGGCGCCCTCGTTCGCCGCGGTCGCGCAGCCCGTCAGCGCCGCAAGCGCGGCGAACGACGTGGCGGCGATTCGGATGCTGCGAGCGGTCATCGCGAGGGCTCCTCATCGGTGCCCGTGCGGGGCGTGGTGGCGGTTGGCGCCTCGGAAGCGGAGGCGGAGGCGTCGGGCGTCTGGTGCCGGGCAATGAGCTGGTTCAGCGCGTCTTCGAGGAACGACCGCACCTCGCTCCAGCGCACCTTGGCGTTTGCGAGGTGCTCTTCGAGTCGATCGATCTCAGCGTGCGCGAGCGCCTCGCGCTCTTCGGGCGAAAGCTCGCTGGGACCACTCGGGACTCCCGAGGCGGCCGCCTCGCGCTGGGCACGGCGGGCGGCGAGCTCCGCCTTCAGCCGGGCGACGGTGTGCTCGGCGTCGACGAGCATCTCTTCAATCTCACGATCGACATCGGCATAGCCGCGTGCAGGGCGCGGGGTGTCTGGTGACGTGTTCATGCTGTCCTCCGGTGGGGGCGGGTCAGAAGACCCAGCTGGTGAGGGCGATGATGATGAGCGGCAGCACCAGGAAGACTCCGAAGGTCCACACGAGCGCGATCCACTTCCGCTCGGCCGAGTATTTGGCGAGCAGCTCGGCGCACCACGGCGGGACGACGCGGAGGAACGGCAGGCCGAAGATGATGATGGCCGCGAAGACGTTGAACAGCAAGTGCACGTACGACGCCTGCATGGCGAGGGTGGCCTCGACCCCCGTGAACGCGAAGGCCGAGATGAGCGCCGTGATGGTGGTGCCGACGTTCGAGCCGACCGTGAACGGGTAAATTTGGCGCAGGGTGAATGCGCCGGATCCGGCGAGGGGCACGGCGAGGCTCGTCGTGGTCGACGACGACTGCACCATGACGGTCATGACCATGCCCGAGAAGATGCCCGTGATCGGGCCACGGCCGATCGCGGTGTGGAGGACCTGCTTGGCTTTGCCGACCATGAGCCCCTTGAGCAGCTGGCCGATCTTGTTGATCACGAAAAGGATGAGTCCGATGCCGAGGGCGATGAGAATGATGCCCTCCGCGACGCTCGGCATGCTGAAGAGTTCGAGCACCCACCTGACCACCTCGTAGAGCGGCTCGGTAATGAAGCTGACGACCGTACCGAGAGCGCCGAAGACGACGGCGACGACGCCGCCGTCGCCCGACGTGATCCCGGCGAGCCAGCCGGCGCTCGTCTGCAGGATGCCGAACATCATCTCGAGCGGCAGCATGATCGCCACGGCGAGCACGTTGAAGAAGTCGTGCACCGTCGCGGCAGCGAATGCGCGGCGGAACGTCGCCTTCTCGCCGGCCATGCCGAGGCTCACGAGCGTGTTCGTCATGGTCGTGCCGAGGTTGGCGCCCATGAGCATGGGGATCGCGATCTCCATCGGCATGCCGCCGGCGACGAGGCCGACCGTCACCGAGGTCGTCGTCGACGATGACTGCGTCAGGGCGGTCGCGAGCAGGCCGATGAGGAGGGCGACGAGCGGGTTGTCGGCGAAGGCGAACAGTTCGCCGGCCTGGTCGCCCGTCGCGGTCTTGAAGCCGGAGCTGATCATCTTCACGGCGGTGATCAGCAGCCACACGCCGACAGCGACACCGATCCAGTCGCGGATGTTCGCGGCTCGGCCGGTCAGCGGGATGAACGAGAGGGGACTCGTGATCGTCGCGGCCCGGGCCTCGGGCTCGGTGGTGTCGCGCCCCGCGACCTTCTCATTGACGTCGGTCATTCCGGCACCTCGCCCTTCACTGCCCGGCCGACCTTCTGGTCGAATGCGGGATCGACCGGCAGGGGTACCGGCGTCACGAACATCGAAGCGGGCGCGACCAACCGCAGCCGAGCCGTAAGGTGTACGCGACGTGAACTCTGGCTGGCGCGTGCTTGCTCGCGCGCGCGGCAGTGAGAAAGGTGCCGGTCGGCGTTACGCGGCGAACCAGATCGCGAGTTCGCGGGCCGCCGACTCGGGCGAATCGGAGCCGTGCACGATGTTCAGGATCGTCGGCGTCTCCCATGCCCGACCGAGGTCGCCGCGGATCGTGCCGGGCGGCGCCGTTGTCGGGTCGGTGGGCCCGGTGAGCGAGCGGAAGCCCTCGATGACGCGGATGCCCCGCACCCGCGCCGCGACGACCGGCCCCGACGACATGAACGCGAGCAGCCCCTCGAAGAAGGGCTTGCCCTCATGCTCGAGGTAGTGACGTGTGAGCAGCTCGCGGCTCGGTGTGAGCATGCGCAGATCGACGAGTTCGTACCCCTTGCGCTCGATGCGGGCGAGGACTTCACCCGTCAGTTGACGCTCAACGCCATCGGGCTTGATCAGCACGAGGGTCTCTTCGATGGGCGTGGAGGTCATGCGCTTCCCTTCGTTGGGCGATTAGGCGGTTCGATCGCGTGGCGTGCCGTCTGGGTTGATCTCGCCCGCGGCGAGAGCGCGCTCGTACTCGGCGATGATGGGGGCTCGGGCGCGGTCGATCTCGCCGCCCTTGATCATGATGAAGGCCCACGTGGCGAGGAAGATTCCCGCGACGACGAACATTCCGGGGTGCAGGAAGCCGGTGAGGACGAGGGCGATGTGAGCGACCCAGCCGGCGACGAAGCCCCACTCGTAGCGGAACGCGAACACGAGGGCGATGAGCACGACGCACACGGCCGCTCCCCCACCCAGGGCGAGAGGGGCGGGGAGGATGCGAAGACCGAAGAACGTGAGCGTGCTGCAGAAGATCGCGAAGAGCTCGAAGGCGATCAGGATGCTCCCGAGGTTCTCGCGCATTGACCTGCGGCGGCGGGGGCGAGGTGCACGCGCGGCGTCGTCAGCTCGGTCGTCGTCGCTCGTGCGGTCGTCTCGCGCGACTGCCACTGGCATTTCACCGTCCTCTGCTGCCGTCGCCGGCCTCGTCTCGCCGCCCACCAGGGTACCGGGTCGTCGTCGCGCGGTTCGCGTCAGGCGAGGTCGGTGCCGGTCGCTCCCCAGCCCTCCTCGCGGGCGAGCCGTATCGCGTCGCCCAGCATCGTGACCGATCCGGTCACGAGCACGGCGCCGCCCTCATCCCCCGACACGAGATCGCGCGCGTGCTCCAGCGCCTCCTCGAGGCGATCGAACGCGTCCGGCTCGTGCCCTGTGAGCTCGGCGATGCGTTCGGCGAGCACCTCGGCATCGACTGCCCGCGGCGATTCCGACCGGGTCGCGATGAATCCGGCGGCGATGGGTGCGAGCGCGCGAATCACGCCGGGATAGTCCTTGTCGTCCAGGACCCCGAGCACCACGATGATGCGCCGCCCCATGGCGTGCGGGGCGGCTTCGGCGAGCGCGAGGGCGCCGTGCGGGTTGTGGGCCGCGTCGATGAACACGGCCGGCCTGTGGCCGATGCGCTGCAGCCGCCCGGGCGAGGTGACCGCCGCAAGCCCCTGCTGGACCACCTCGGCGCGCAACTGCTGCTCCCCACCGAAGAACGCCTCGACGGCGGCGATCGCGAGCGACGCGTTGTGCGCCTGGTACGCGCCGCGCAGCGGCAGCACGCCCTCGTAGGTGCCGGATCGTGCCCGAACCACGATGTCGCGCGCCGCCGGCCCTTCCGGGGTGTCGGAGACGAGCTCGAACTCGGACCCCTCGACCGCGAGCGTCGCGTCGCGCAGGGCGCAGGCGGCGGCGATCTCGGCGAGCGCCTCCGGCGCCTGTATCGCTGTGACGACGCGCGCGGCCGGTTTGATGATGCCCGCCTTCGTGCGTGCGATCTCGGCGATGGTCGAGCCGAGCCGACTCGCATGGTCGAGCGCGATCGGCGTGAACACGGCCACGTCTCCGTCGGCGACGTTCGTCGAGTCCCACTCGCCGCCCATGCCGACTTCGAGCACCACGACATCGACGGGGGCGTCGGTGAAGCAGGCGAACGCGAGCACCGTGAGCGCCTCGAAGAACGTCAACCGCACTTCGCCCGCCGCCTCGAGCTCGGCATCCACGATCGTCAGGACCGGCTGGATGTCGCCCCAGTTCACGGCGAGGCGTTCGTCGCTGATGGGCTCGCCCTCGATCTCGATGCGCTCGTTCAGCCGTTCCAGGTGCGGGCTCGTCATCAGGCCGACGCGAAGCCCGTGCGCCCCGAGGAGCGCGGCCGTGATGCGGGCCGTCGACGTCTTGCCGTTCGTGCCCGTGAGGTGCACGACCGGCGCGCTGCGATGCACGTCGCCGAGCAGCTCCGCGGCCCGCCGCGTCGGGCCGAGCCGCGGCTCGGGCTGGGCCTCGCCGACGCGCTCCATCAGCTCGTCCATCACCCGGTCGGCCTCGTCTCGCCAGTCGGTCCGCTCGCGCACGGTCCGCTCTGCCGACTCGCGCTCGCTCAGCGGCTCGGGCTTGGCCTCGGTCTCCTCGTTGAGGTCCTCGGGCTGCCGGCCGGCCTCATCGCCGAACGCGTCGACGAGCTCGCCGCCGAACTCGTCGGTCAGGCCGAGGTCGGGATCGGGCAGCCCCAGCGACTCAGGATCGCCGAGCTCGCGCCGGAACGCCGCGAGCAGCGCGTCGGCCTGTTCGGCGTCGAAATCCCGCTGCGCATCATCGTCCCCGCCGTCGCCGTGGCCGGCTGCGCCGTCCCCGCCGTCGAGCCCACGTTCATCTCTCACGTCGCCACCTCGAGTTCTACATCCAGTGCCCCGAACGAATGCTCGGCCGCATCGTTCTCGGGCTCGAGCCCGCCCGCGATGTCGAGCGCTACCGCAAGCGTTTCGTCGCCGATCAGGCGCGAGTGCGCGGTAATCGCCGCGAGCGACGCATCGTCGGTGCGCAGCGCGAGGCGAATGCGGTCGGACACGTCGAGACCGGCCTCTTTCCTCGCCTCCTGCACGGCGCGGATCACGTCGCGCGCGGTGCCCTCGGCGGCGAGCTCCGGCGTGACCCGGGTATCGAGGGCGAGGATGCTGCCATCGCCCAGCAGCGTGAGCGCGCGGTCGTCCGCCGCGTCGCCGGTCATGAGCTTCACCTCGTACTCCCCGGGCTCGAGCGGAATCCCGCCTGCGGTCACGACGCCGTCGGCCTCGCTCCAGTCGCCCGTCTTCGAGGCCTTGATCGCCTGCTGCACCCGCTTGCCGAGCCGAGGGCCGGCCGCGCGCGCATTGACCTGCAGCACGTGCTCGATGCCGTACGACGCGACCACTGCGTCCGAAAGCGGTTCGAAGACGACGGCCTTCACGTTGAGCTCATCGCGAAGGATGTCGGCGAAGGGACGGAGCCCCTCGACATCGGGTGTCACGACCGTCATCGACGCAAGCGGCAGCCGAACGCGCAGCTGTGCCTGCTTGCGAAGGGCGAGGGCGGCGCTGGAAACGCTGCGCACGCCGTCCATCGCCGACTCGAGGTCGTCGGCGGCCGGGAATGCCGACGCGTCGGGCCAGTCCTCGAGGTGGACGGACCGGCCGCCCGTCAGCCCGCGCCACACCGACTCGGTCACGAGCGGGGCGAGCGGCGCCGCCGCACGAGTGAGCGTCTCGAGCACCGTGAAGAGCGTGTCGAACGCGGCCGTGCCGCTCGAGACGACCGACGCCGATTCGGTGGCGCCCGGATCATCCGCACCGGGACCATCCGCCCCCGCAGGCTCGACACCGCCCCAAAAGCGATCGCGCGACCGGCGCACGTACCAGTTCGTCAGCACATCGGCGAAGTCGCGCAGGCGCTGCGTCGCCGTGGTCGAGTCGAGCGACTCGAGGTCGGCCGCGACCTCGTCGACCAGCCGGCCCGTCTTCGCGAGGATGTATCGATCGAGCGGATCGGCGGAGTCGGTGCGCCACCGCGCCACGTACGGCTCCGAGCCGGCGTGGGCGACGTTCGCGTACGTCGTGAAGAAGTAGTACGTCGACCACAGCGGCAGCAGGAACTGCCGCAGGCCCTCGCGGATCCCCTCCTCCGTCACGACGAGATTGCCGCCGCGCAGCACGGGGCTCGACATGAGGAACCAGCGCATCGCGTCGGACCCGTCGCGTTCGAACACCTCGTGCACGTCCGGATAGTTGCGCAGGCTCTTCGACATCTTGCGACCGTCGCTCCCGAGCACGATGCCGTGCGAGACCACCCGGGAGAACGCAGGACGATCGAAGAGCGCGACCGACAGCACGTGCATCACGTAGAACCAGCCGCGCGTCTGCCCGATGTACTCGACGATGAAGTCGGCCGGCGAGTGCGCATCGAACCACTCGCCGTTCTCGAACGGGTAGTGCCGCTGCGCGTAGGGCATCGAGCCCGAGTCGAACCAGACGTCGAAGACGTCCTCGATGCGGCGCATGGTCGAGCGCCCCGTCGGGTCGTCCGGGTTCGGGCGCGTGAGCTCGTCGATCGCGGGCCGGTGCAGATCACTCGGCCGCACGCCGAAGTCGCGCTCCAGCTCGTCGAGCGAGCCGTAGACGTCGATGCGCGGGTGGTTCGGATCGTCGCTCTTCCACACCGGAATCGGGCTGCCCCAGTAGCGGTTGCGGCTCACCGACCAGTCGCGCGCACCCTCGAGCCACTTGCCGAACTGGCCGTGCTTGACGTTCTCGGGCACCCACTCGATCGCCTCGTTGTGGCGGATCAGGTCATCCTTGATGTCGGTGACGCGCACGAACCAGCTCGAGACGGCCTTGTAGATGAGCGGGTTTCGGCACCGCCAGCAGTGCGGGTAGCTGTGCTCGTAGCTTGCTTGCTTGAAGAGGCGCCCGTCGGTCTTGAGCAGCCGAGTGAGCGGCTTGTTGGCGTCGAACACCTGCAGGCCGGCGACGGGGGCGACCGCGTCGAGGAAGACGCCGCCGTCATTCACCGAGAGCACGGTCGGGATGCCGGCCGCGTCGCAGATCGCCTTGTCGTCCTCGCCGTAGGCCGGAGCCTGATGCACGATTCCGGTGCCGTCGGCCGTGGTGACGTAGTCGGCGACGAGAATGCGCCACGCGACCCCGAGCATCCCGTACTCGTCACCGGCGAAGAAGTCCCACAGCGGCGCGTACCGCACGTCCTCGAGCTCGGCACCCGCGATGCGCCGATCGACGGCCGCGAGCGCGGTCTCGGCGTCGTCGTAGCCGAGTTCCCTCGCGTGTGCGCCGACACGCTCGGTCGCGAGCAGATACGCGCGAGTGCCGGAATCGGCGCCGTCGCCGGCGCCGTTCGGGCCCGCCGGCACGACGGCGTACTCGATCGCGGGGCCGACGGCGAGCGCGGCGTTCGTCGGCAGCGTCCACGGCGTCGTCGTCCATGCGAGGGCGTGCACGCCCTCGAGGCCGAGCTCGACGGCGCGCTCGCCCTCGAGCGGGAACGTGACGGTGACGGTCTGATCCTGTCGCGGCTGGTAGACGTCGTCGTCCATGCGCAGCTCGTGATTCGACAGGGGCGTCTCGTCGCGCCAGCAGTAGGGCAGCACGCGGAAGCCCTCATAGGCGAGGCCCTCGTCGTAGAGCCGCTTGAAGGCCCAGATCACCGACTCCATGTAGGTCAGGTCGAGGGTCTTGTAGCCGTTCTCGAAGTCGACCCAGCGCGCCTGGCGCGTGACGTAATCCTGCCACTCGTCCATGTACCGCAGCACCGAGTCGCGCGCCGCCGCATTGAAGGCGCCGATGCCCATGCGCTCGATCTCGTCCTTCGACTGGATCCCGAGCTGCCGCATGGCCTCGAGCTCGGCGGGCAGGCCGTGCGTGTCCCACCCGAACTCGCGCTGCACCTGCTTTCCCCGCATGGTGAAGAACCGGGGGAACACGTCCTTCGCGTAGCCCGTCAGGAGATGGCCGTAGTGGGGCAGGCCGTTCGCGAACGGAGGGCCGTCGTAGAAGACCCACTCGTCGGCGCCGTCGCGCTGGTCGATGGATGCTTGGAACGTGCCGTCGTGCCGCCAGTACTCGAGCACCTCGCGCTCGAGTTCGGGAAACGAGGGCGAGGCCGGCACGCTGGCGGCCGGGCCGAACGATGACGCGCGGTCGATGGCGGCGCGCTCGTCGGCGGGGCCCGTGGCGCGGGGGTAGGTCATGGCGTTCGCAATCGGTCGGTGGATCGGGACGGGTCTCAGGGAGAGGGAGTTCTCTTCCGGGGACGCTCGCCGCCCGCTTCCGGGCCGCTCACGCGGTACCACCCCGATTGCCGTGCGCACTGCCCGTGCGCGCGACCGCTCGTTCGCCGGCTGTGACGGGCCTGCCCCGTCCGGGTCTACTTGGCGCGGTGCGCCGTTCTTCCGGAGGCTCCCCGTTGATCGCGGATCATCGCCCGTGCGCGACATCGTACCCCTGTCGCGGCGCCCTCGCCGCACACCGGCGCCGCGCTGGCAGGAACGCGGCCTACCCTTGCGGCATGGTCACGTCATCCCGGCTGCTCGCCCTCCTCGACGGCTCGCTGATCGACCCGGCGACGCCGATCGTTCACGCCGACGATCTCGGCGTCGTGCGGGGCGACGGGGTCTTCGAGACGCTGCTCGCCATCGACGGCGAGCCGCGCGACCTCGAGCCCCACCTCGAGCGGCTCGCCGCGTCGGCGAAGCTGCTCTCGCTCCCCGTTCCCGATGCGGCGGGCTATCGCCGCGCCATCGCCGCGGTGCTCGGCGCGTGGCCGTGGGCCGATGCGCAGGAGGCGCTCGTGCGCATCGTCCAGACGCGCGGTCGCGATGTGGGGCGCGGACCCGGGTCCGAGCTCGACCCGCCCGACGCCGGCGGGCCGGGCGGCTGGGCACTGGCCTTTCCACTCTCCCCCGCGGTCGTGCGCCAGCGCAGCGCCGGGGTGCGGGTGCTTTTGCTGGACCGTGGTTTCGAGGGCGACGAGATCGCGCCCCTGCCGTGGCTCCTGCCCGGCGCGAAGACGCTGAGCTACGGCGTCAACATGGCAGCGGGTCGCTACGCCGCCGCCAACGGGGCCGATGACGCGATCTTCGTCTCGCCGAGCGGGAACATCCTGGAAGGGCCGACGTCGGGGGTGGTCGTCGACCTCGACGGCGAGCTCGTGACCCCGCCGCTCGCGGGCATTCTCGACTCGATCACGGTCGCGCACCTCCGCCGCGAAGGACCAGCAGCGGGCCTCGCGCTCCGCACGCGCGAAGTGACGCGCCAGGAGCTGCTCGCGGCCCGAGGGGCGTGGCTGCTCTCGAGCGGGCGCATCGCGGCGCCGGTCGTCAGCATCGATGGCGAGCCGTTCCGCGTCTCACCGCTGCACGAGCGCCTCGCGGCCGTGCTGCGCGTGCCGGGGGCGGCGGGGGCATCACCCGCCTGACGCCCCGCCCAACCGTGCGGAGCGTGACGATTGCCCAGCTGGGTCGCCATGTCGGCTCAGCCGGGCAATCGTCACTCGGATGGACGGGGGCGTGCCTATCCCCCGTGCTGCGAGACGGCGGCGATGCCGCTGCTCACATTGACCTCGAGCGTCGCGTCGGCCGTCGACGAGGTCTCGACATCGACGTCGCGCGCGCCGCTCGAGGCCGTGCCGGTGAGGTTGTAGGCGCCGGTTGGCAACGTGAGCTCGCCGTATCCGGACCGCACGTCGAGCACCGTGGAGGCCGGCTGGTTTCCGTGGACGTTCACGCCGAGTACGCCGGAGCCGACCGACAGGGCGACCTCGTCGGCGTCGTACACCGTCAGATCGCCGGCGCCCGACTGCAGGTCGCAGTGGATGCTCGAGGCGGCGCCCTCGAAGGAGAGCGCGCCACTGCGCGCCGCGAGCTCCACCGTGCCGTAGTCGCCCACGATGCTGAGCGCACCCGACTGCATGGTGGCGGCGAGCGCGGGCGCCGACTCCTGAAGCGCATCCGGCAGCGTGAGGGTCGCGCTCGTGCTCGACCATCCGAACGGACGGGCGCCCCCGGTTGTGTCCGACTCGCGCACCGTGAGCACGCCGTCCTCGACCTCGAACCGCCAGTCGGGCATCGAGCCCGCCGTGGTCGAGATGTCGAGGGTGGCCGCGTCGACGCCGCCGTACCGGATCGTCAGCTCGCTCGACCGGCCGTCGACGACGATCGACTCAACGTCGTCGACGGCGATGCTGTCGCTCCAGTCGAACGTCGGCACGTCCTCCTGCCACGGCCCGGGCCCTCCCCAGCCGCCGACATATCCGTCGCCGCGCGACTGCGAGGGCATCGCGATCGCGCTGTCCCAGATGCTGGTGCCGAGGGTGGACAACGCCACGAGCCCGCCGACGATCGTGAGCACGACGGCGACCCAGGCACCCTGGCGGCGGAACGGCCCGGACGCGTTGCCACGTCCCGCGCCGCTGCCACCGTCGTCCCCCCTCCCGGCTCCTGCGCCTGGTGGCGGGCTCATTCCCCGGCTGTCGTCGCCGGGCGCGCCACCGGGCGCTCCGCCGAAGGGGGCACCGGGCGCGTCGTCCGACGGGGCACCGGGCGCGTCGCCCGACGGGGCGATGCGTTCGGCAGGCATCGTCGGGGCAACCGGCTCGGGTGCCGCGAACCCCTCGCCCGTGGCCGAGCCCTCCGCGGTCCACGCTCCCGATGCCCGCCCGGCATCGACCGCTTCCGGCATCGTCGCGTCGCCGGGTACCTGATCGGAGCGGAACTCGTGGCCCTGCGGTTCGTTGCTGTCGTTGGTGTTCATGTCAAGCTCCCCTTCTGGGCACGCCGGTGTTCGACGAGTAGGTGTTCGACGAGTAGTGGGCGGGCCCGCCGCCGGAGCTGCCCTGGTTGGCGTTGGCGAGGTACGTCAGCACGGCCAGCACTCGGCGGTTGCCGTCGGTGTCAGCGCCGAGATCCAGCTTCTGAAACAGCTGCGAGATGTGCTTCTCGACGCTGCCCTCCGTCACGAACAGCGCCTTCGCGATCGATTGGTTCGACTTGCCCTCGGCCATGAGGCCGAGGACCTGGCTTTCGCGGGGCGTGAGGCGGTCGAGCCTCGAGTCGCGGCTGCGGCGGTGCAGCAGCTGCGCCACGACTTCCGGGTCGAGGACGGTGCCGCCGCCCGCGACCGTCTCGACCGACTCGAGGAACTCCTCGATGTCGGTGACCCGGTCTTTCAGCAGGTACCCGAGCCCGCCGCGACGGTCGGCGATGAGCTCGGCGGCGTAGCGCTCCTCGACGTACTGGCTCAGCACGAGGATGCGAATGGCGGGATGCGAGGCGCGCAGCCGGATCGCCTCGCGGATGCCCTCGTCGGTGAACGTCGGGGGAAGGCGGACATCGAGCAGCACGAGCTCGGGTTCCGCCTCCGTCACGGCGTCTTCCAGCCCCGTCGCGTCGGCGAGCGCGGCGACCACCTCGTGCCCGGCATCCTGCAGCAGCCGGATCATTCCCTCGCGCAGCAGGACCGCGTCTTCGCAGATGATTACTCGCACGGCAGGCTCACCTCCACGGTGGTCGGGCCGCCGGCCGGGCTCGTGAGCGTGAACGTGCCGCCGGCTGCGCGGACTCGATTGGCGACACCGTCGATCCCGCCGCCGGGCAGCGGATTAGCACCGCCGACACCATCGTCCTCGATGCGGGCCCAGAGCTTGCCGCCCGGCCGCTCAACCGCGGTGACGCGCACCTCGGTGGCACGGGCGTGCTTGTTGGCATTGGTGATCGACTCGGCGATGGCGAAGTACATGGCCGCCTCGACCTGCGGGGCGCAGCGCCGGCCGATCCGGACGTCGAGGGAGACGGGGAGGTGCGACTGCGAGGCGAGCGCGCTCAGGGCGGCGTCGAGGCCGCGATCTTCGAGGATGGCGGGATGGAAGCCACGCGCGAGCTGGCGCAGCTCGGTGATCGCCGCCTTCGTCGACGTGTGGGCCTCGTCGATGAGCGCGACGGCCCGGTCCGGTTCGGTCGGCACCTTCTGCTTCGCCATGCCGAGGGTCATTCCGACCGACACGAGGCGGGGCTGGACGCCGTCGTGCAGGTCGCGCTCGATGCGGCTGCGCTCAACGGAGGCGGCGCGGATGGCCTCGCTGCGGCGCAGGTGCGCGTCGTGGGCTTCGCGCCGCAGCTCTTGCTCGCGGTTCGGAGCGAAGATGGGCAACGAGATGGCGCGGTGGGCGACCGAGAGGGCGTACAGGGTGGCGACGGCGATCACGATGGCCAGGACCCCGAAGAGGATGTACCACGGCGAGTCGACGGGCAGGCCGAAGTAGGAACCGGGCCGGAAGTCGTCGGGAGAAGCCCCCGGCGGCGTCCAATCCGCGAACGGCCACGTGATCGCGCCGATACCCCAGCCGATCACCGATAGCAGCGCGAGCGTGATCCACCCGAGCAGCGTGGTGATGAAGCCGTGGAGCAGCGCGAGCCAATTGTTGCCGTCGGCGAACTGCAGCACGAGCGTGTGCAGCGGCTGCCATCCATCGGTTCGGTTCGACCGCTTGAATGGTGCGTGTCGGATGTCGGTGTCGAAGAGTGTCGCGACGCGCCACGACTCGATGTACCAGATACCTCGAAGGACGAGGGCGAGCAGCGCCGCGAAGAGAAAGCCGACGAGCACGAAGGCGAGGCCGATGGAGAGGCCGGCGAGCACGCCGAGCGTGCCGAGGACGAAACCACCCAGGAGGCCGTAGGCGGCGAGATTCGCGATGGTGGCAAGTGATCTGCCGAGTCCGAGGTTCATGCCACTAACGCTATTGGCGGACGAGGCGGCCGTCTCCCGTGCCAGCCCCAGATCGCTCGGGGGTTATCCCCCGCCTTTCGTCCCCACCTGCGCGTCCGCAGCGCGGAGCGAGTACGTTGGGCCGGGCCTCGGAGCGTCACCCGTGGCGTCCCGCCAACGGCCGGATCCCTGCGAAAGGCTCGACATGACCGACCTCATCCCGACCGCCGCCCTGCCCGCAGCATCCGCTCGCCCCATCCGTTCCGGACGCGGCCGGCTCCGACGCCTGGGCGCGCCACTGCTCGCCGCGGCGGTCGCCCTCTCGCTCGCGGCCTGCGGGCCGACGGGGCCGGGCGCGGACACGGAGCCCGGCGAGACGAGCGACGGAGTAGCCGCCACGGACGGCGCGACCACCGCGGCGAGCGAGTGCGCCGATGTGGAGGCCGCGATCGCGGCCACGCAGGCCCGGCTGAACGCGCTTCCCGACAAGATTCCGGGCGACCTCCCCGGCGCGATCACTGACGTGCAGACGTCGATCGATGAGGTGACGACGCTCTCGGAGCGCGTCCAGGACGGCGAGTTGAAGCAGCACCTCGAGAACGTCACGGCGCGCGGTACCGAGGCGCTGACGATTCTTGAGCAGGCGCAGGCGGGCGAGATCACCCTCATCGAGGCTGGCGCCCAGGGCATGACCAAGCTCGGTGAGCTGCAGTCCGACCTCAGCGCGCTCAGCGACTATTGCGGGGGCGGCGAGTAGGCGCCGCGACGGCCCGGCCTCACCGAGGGACTGCCGGCAGCTGCGGAAGGCCCGCGAGCGCGCGCTCGATATAGGGCGCGAGCTCGCCTCGATCGGTTCCCGCGCGCATCCATTCGATGCAGGCCGCCGCGACGCCCCCGGTCACCGCCGACGCGTAAGCGGCGTGGGCGAGCCGGTCGCCGCCCGGGTCGAGCCGGGCGAGCCGTTCGCGCAGCACCCCGGCGCGCTCGAGCACGAGCACCGCGCCGGTCTCGAGGAGGGCGCGCCCCGTGCCCATGAGCTCGGCCTGCGAGGCCGCGACGGGGATGCTCGACGCGTCGACCTGGCGCGCGAGGGCGAGGATCGCCGCGCGCACGACGTCTCCGGGCTCGCGGTGCTCGGCCGCGGCGGCTTCGAATGCGGCGTCGGCCCCGTCGAGCGCGCGGAACACGGGCCCCCATAGCACGTCGGTCTTGCCGGTGAAGTAGTTGAAGAAGCTCGATCGGCTGACGCCCGCGCGCCTCGCGATGTCGGTCACGCTCGTCGCCTCGTAGCCTCGCTCGAGGAACAGCTCGCAGGCGGCCTCTTCGATCGTCTCTCGGGTCGTCGCCGTCGGGCGTCCCCTGACCGGCTGCGGCTCGCGCCCGGCCGCGTCGGCTTCTGCCACGTCGCCTCCGACTGCTCGTCCCGCGCCGCGTTCTCGCGGCGTCCCCCTACGGTACGTGGAAGCCGCTCGTCGCCCGCGGGCGACGACCGCTCCCAGAATGGTCGAGGCGGGGGCGATGGCGTTTGTTGGACCCGATCCAAAAGTCTAGGATGCTCTGGTGCCCGAACTCCGACTCGCCTCACTCCCCCACCCGTCCCCCCGTCTCCGCGGCCGAGTGAGAACGGCCCGCATCATGGCCGCATCGGCCGCGGCCGTCGCCATCGTGGCCGCGCTCGCAGCGTGCTCCCCGGGCGAGACCGAGCGCACCACCCTCGTGTATGCGACGGGCGACGCCGAGCCCTCGTGCCTCGACCCTCACGTGGGCGGAAACTGGCCGCAGGCGCTCGTCGGCAACCAATTCGTCGAGTCGCTGTTCTCGCGCAACGACGGTGGCGAGATCATTCCGTGGCTCGCAACGGGTGCGTCCGAGGCCGACGACGGACTCAGCTGGGACATCGCGCTGCGCGAGGGCGTGACCTTCACCGACGGCACGCCCTTCGACGCCGAGGCCGTGCGGGCGAACGTCGAGCACCTCAAAGACCCGGCGACCGCGTCGTCAACCGGCGTACTCGCGCTGGGCAAGGTCGAGCGCGTCGTCGCCGTCGACGAGCACACGGCCCGTTTCGAGCTCTCGGAGCCCGACGGCGCGCTCATCGAATCGCTCGCCCAGACCTGGACCGGCATGATGTCGCCGGCCGGCTTCGAGCGCGGCATCGACGAGAACTGCCAGGCGCCCATCGGCACCGGGCCCTTCATCGTCGAGTCGTGGCAGCCGCAGGACAGCATCACGCTCGTACGGAACGACGACTACGCGTCGCCGCCTGCTGACGCCAGCAACCAGGGCCCCGCCCACTTGGAGCGCATCGAGTGGAGGTTCATCCCCGACGCGGCCTCGAGGCTCGCTGCCCTGCAGTCCGGGCAGGTCGACGTGATCGACTCGGTGCAGCCGGATGCCCTCGCCGCCTTCGGAGACGATGACGCGTTCTCGACCGCGACGTTCGCCCGCCCGGGCGTTACGGCACGCATCGAGCTCAACACGACACGCGCGCCCTTCGAGGACGCCACCGTTCGCGAGGCCTTCGCCCTCTCGATGAACCTCGACCCGGCCATCGATTCGCTCTTCGCGGGCACGCTCGACCGATCGACCTCGCTCCTGTCGAGCTCGCTGCCGTTCGCCGCGTCGTTCCCCGATCGCTTCGTGTACGACCCGGACCGGGCGAACGCCCTCCTCGATGAGGCGGGCTGGACGGCGCGCGGCGCCGACGGCATCCGCACCCGCGACGGCGAGCGGCTCACGGTCGCCTTCCCCGTGTCGACGAACCAGTCGATCCCCGCGGAGGTGTCGCTCCTCGAGCAGATCGCGGCCACGGCCGCCGAGGTGGGCTTCGACGTGCGACTCGAGCTGCTCGACCTCGCGACCTGGTACGAGCGCAGCGGCTCGTGGGAGTTCGACGCCATCATCGCGCCCTACTCGAAGTCGTCGCCCGACGTGCTCCGCACCGTGTATCACTCGATGGGCATCCCACCCGCCCCGAGCGGCTACCACGCCAACAACACGGGTCTCAGCGACCCCGCGCTCGACGCGCTCCTCGACGAGGCCAGCCAGGCGAGCGACGACGCCGTGCGCGGGCCGCTCTACGGGCAGGCGCAGCAGGCGATCGCCGAAACCGGCATGGTGATCCCGCTCTACGATCAAATGGTGCAGCTGGCGTACTCGACCGACGTGCAGGGCTTCAGGCTCCAACCGCAGCTCGGAACGCCCACCTTCCTCGACGTCACGATCGGGCGCTAGGGGCGGGATGGTCCCGGTACCGCCCCGCACACGGAGGCCTCGCACGTCCCGGTGCGTGGCGAACCGAGTGCGGCTGGTGCCGCCGCGCGGAGCATCGACGGCGCGTCGCGCGTTCGATGCACTCAGATGGTCATGGGGTCGGCCGTGAGTGCGCTCGGTGGGCGCCTTCGCGCTCTCGCGCTGCGCCTGTTCGGTGCCGTCGCCGTGATCTGGGCCGTCGTGACGGTCACGTTCCTCGCGGTGCGCGCCGTGCCGGGCGATCCCGTGCTCGCGATCCTCGGCGGTCCGGGGTCGAACGCGACACCGGAGGCGGTCGAGCAGGCCCGCGCCGACCATGGGCTCGATCAGCCGTTGTGGCTGCAGTACGTGCGTTACCTCGGCCGCGTCGCGGTGTTCGACCTCGGCGACTCGTACGACCTGCGCCGCCCCGTCACCGCGATCGTCGGCGAGCAGCTGCCGCCCACGCTCGGGCTCGCGCTGGTCGCGCTCGTGCTGGCGTGGACGCTCGCGGTCGCGTTCTCGTGGTGGTCGATGCGCGGCGGCCGGGTGGCGTGGGCGATCGCATCATTCCTCGAGGCCGTCGGCACGGTGCTGCCGCACTTCTGGATCGCGACGGTGCTGATCGCGGTCTTCGCCGTATCGCTCGGGCTGCCGGTGGCGGTGAGCCGTCCTGGCGCCGGCGGCTTGATTCTGCCGGCCGTCACGCTCGCGATTCCCGTTGCCGGGTTTCTCGGCCAGGTCATGCGCGAGCGGATGCTCGACACGCTCGAGCAGCCGTTCGTCGTCGCGGCGCGGGCGCGCGGGCTCGGCGACACACAGGTCTACTTCCGGCACGTGCTGCGGCACGCGGCCGTGCCGGCGGTGGCGACCACGGGGTGGGCCTTCGGGTCGCTCGTGTCGGGCGCCGTCGTGGTCGAGACGATCTTCGCCCGGCCTGGCCTCGGGCGCACACTGCTCGACGCGGTCATGATCCGCGACGTACCGCTCGTATGCGGGGCCCTCATCGTCGTCGCGATCGTGTACGTGCTCGTCACACTCGCGACTGAGCTCGCCGAGCGCCTGCTCGACCCGCGCATCGCGGGCGGCGCCGGTGCGGTCGAGCCTGCGCCGGGCGGCGCGGCCGGGCCCGGAACGCCCGGCCCTGGTAGCGTCCGCGGCCCCGCCGATGCCCACGCGCCCATCACCCCGGCGGGCGCACCGTGACCGCGCAGCCCGAGGTCGCGGTCCGGCGACGACGCCCCGACGCGTCGCTCTGGATCAGTGCCGCCGTGCTGTTTGGCATCGTGCTCGCCGCACTCGTGCCGTCGTTGCTCGCGCCCGGCGACCCGCTCGCGATCGATCCCGCTGAAGCGATGCGGCCGCCGGGGCCTCGGCACCCGCTCGGCACCGACGAGTCGGGGCGCGACCTGCTCACCCGCATCGTGCACGGCACGCGCGCATCGCTCGTGATCGGCGTCGCGGCCACCGCCATCGGTCTCGGCATCGGCATCGTGTTCGGGGCCGCAGCGGCGCTCGGGCCCCGCTGGCTGGACTGGGGCGTCGGCCGCGTGCTCGAGGTGGGCTTCGCGTTCCCCGGGATTCTGCTGGCGCTCCTCGTCATCGCCCTCTGGGGGCCGGGCGTCGTCACCTCCACGATCGCGGTCGGCCTGTCGACCGCGCCGGGGTACGCCCGTGTGGTCCGCGGCGCGATGCTCGGCGTGCGCGCCTCGGCCTACGTCGAGGCCGATGTCGTGCTCGGGCGCTCGCGCCGGCACCGGCTCGTGCACACCATCCTGCCGAACACGCTCGCGCCGCTGTTCGCCCTGGCGACACTCGGCCTCGGGCAGGCGATCGTATGGGCATCGGCCCTCGCCTTCCTCGGCCTCGGCGAGCCCCCGCCCTCCCCCGAGTGGGGCGCACTGCTCTCGGCGGGGCGCACCTACCTCCTGACCGGATCATGGTGGCTCACGGTGTTCCCCGGGACCGCGATCGTCGTCGCCGCGGTCGCCGCCACGCTGCTCGGTCGGGCACTGCAGCGGCGCACCCGGCAGGCGGGCACGGCGTGAGCGCGGAGACGCCCGATGCCTCGGCGACCACCCGTGGCAATGACCGGATGCTCGCGGCCGGCGACCACGCCGCTCGCCCCGCGCTCTCGGTGCGCGGGCTCGAGATCGACTTCAACGGTCGCACGATCGTGCGGGGTGTCGACCTCGACCTCGTGCCGGGGCGGGTACTCGCCATCGTCGGTCCGTCGGGGGCGGGAAAGTCGGTGACCGCTCGCGCGCTCGTCGGACTCGCGGGCGCCGGCGCGCGCGTGCGGGCGGACCGCTTCGAGATGCTTGAGCGGGGCGCCGAGGGGAGGGAGGCGCGGCGCGCCATCGACCTGCGTTCCGGTCGGGACCGCGACTGGCGCCGAGTGCGCGGGCGGCTCGCGGGGCTGGTGCTGCAGGACGCGCTCGTCGCCCTCGACCCGCTTCGCACGGTGGGCCGCGAACTCGACGAGGCCATGGGCAGATTGCCCGGAGTTCCGAAACGCGAGCGGCGCGCCCGCGCCGCCGCGCTGCTCGAGCGCGCCGGGCTCGACGACCCCGCCGCCTATCTCGGCCGGCGCGCCGACGAGCTCTCGGGCGGCCAGCGGCAACGGGCGCTCATCGCGACGGCCATCGCGCAGCATCCCGACATCGTCATCGCCGACGAGCCGACCGCATCACTCGATCGGGACACCCGCGACGGCGTGCTCGAGCTGCTGCGCGAGCTTGCGCGCGGCGGCGTCGCGGTGCTGCTGGTGAGCCACGATCTCGACGCGGTGGGGCGCGTGGCCGACGAGGTGCGCGAGCTCAGCGACGGCGGGCTGCGGGAGGCGGGCGCGGCGCCCGTCCTGCCGCCTTCGGCGTCGGCGCCTCGGGGAGCACAGGCAGTGCCGGCTCCTCGGCCTACGCAGCCTCGCGCCGCAGCAACGTCACCCCGGCCGGTCGTGCTCGGTGTGCACGGCGTCTCGAAGGCGTTCACCGTCCCCGGAGGCCGTCGCATCCAGGCCGTCGACGACGCCCGGCTCAATCTTCGCGCGGGTGAGACGGTCGGCCTCGTCGGAGCATCCGGTTCTGGCAAATCGACGCTCGGGCGCCTGATCCTCGGTCTCGAGCGCCCCGACTCGGGCACGATCGAGCTCGACGGCCGCAGCTGGTCGCCGGCGACCGAGGCCGAACGGCGCCCCATGCGCGGCGCGGTCGGTCACGTGCCACAAGACGCGCTCTCGAGCTTTGACCCTCGTCGCACGGTCGGCGCGATCCTCGCCGACGCGCTCTCGCGGGGCGCCTCGCGCTCGCCCCGCACACACCGCGACGGCATCGAGGCGGCGCTCGACGAGGTGGCGCTCTCCCGCGACCTCGCGACTCGCCGTCCGCTGCACCTCTCGGGCGGGCAGCGCCAGCGGGTCGCCATCGCGCGCGCCCTCGCCGCCGAGCCGCGCGTCCTCGTGTGCGACGAGGCCGTCTCGGCGCTCGATCCGGCCTCGACCGACGGCGTGCTCGACCTGCTGGAAGGGCTGCAGCGCGAGCGCGGGCTCGCGCTGCTGTTCATCTCGCACGACCCGCTCGTCACCGCGCAGATCAGCCACCGCACGCTCCGCATGGCGTCGGGCCGCCTCGAGTCGGCGCCCTGAGGCTCGCCACGCCCCGGGCACGGCCTGCGCGCTATGCGTGCTCGCCGAGGATCCGCTCGCCCGCACCGATCCCATCGTCGGCCCACTCGGTCGCGTGCCGATCGAGGAACTCGAACACCTCGCGCTGATCGACGCCGGGAAACTCGCCGCCCGGCAGCGGCGAGAACACGTGCTGATGCACGCGAGCGCTCGGCCACGCCCTCCCCGACCATCGCGAGGCGAGGGCCGGATTCGGTCGGCGGCAGCACGAGGGATCGTCGGGGCACGACGAGAACGCCCGCTGCGTCGTGTCGCGACCGCGGAACCATTTCGCCTCGTCGAACGGCACGCCGATCGTGATCGAGAACTCGCGCGACTCGGTGCGGCCGGTCTGCGTCGAGCACCAGAACGTGCCGGCGGGCGTGTCGGTGTACTGGTACGTGGCGGTCGTGCGGTTCCGCTGGCCGAGGGCTCGGCGGGCGAGGAAGCTCCGGCAGGCGAGCTGTCCCTCGATCGAACCGGTGATGTCGGTCGGAAGGGGGAGATCGTCGTTCTCGTACACGCGCGAGATGGAGCCGTCGTCGTCGACCCGCAGGAAGTGCAGGCGGATGCCGAGGTGCGCGGTGAGCAGGTTCGTCATGCGCAGGGCCGCGGCCTCGTGCGTCACGCCGAAGGCGTCGCGGAAGTCCTCGACCGACATGTCGCGGCGCTCCTTCGCGTCACGCAGGAAGGCGATCGAGCGGTCGATGGGCATGAGGCAGGCCGCCGCGAAGTAGTTGATCTCGAGCCGCTGGCGCAAGAAGTCGGCGTAGTCACGCGGCCGCTCGTGCCCGAGCACGCGGTGCGCCATCGCCTGCAGCGCCATGGCGCGCAGCCCGTGACCACCGGGGATCGAGGCGGGCGGGAGATAGATGCGACCGTGTTCGAGGTCGGTGATCGACCTCGTCGAGCGGGGCAGGTCGTCCACGTAGATCAGCTCGAATCCCAGGTGCCGCGCCATCTCGGCGACCGCGTGGTGCGTGAGCGCCCCACGCGTGTGGTCGACGCGGGTGAGCAGGCCGTCGGCCGCCCTGTCGAGCTCCGGCATCGAGTTATTGAGCTCGCGCATGCGGAGCCGCTGCTCGGTGTTCGCTCGGCGCGCCTCCTCGGGCGTCTCGGTGGCCTCGTGCTCGCGGCGCTGCAACTCGCGATGCATGCCGGCGAGCGCCGCGAGCACCTCGCCGGGCAGCGACTTCGTCGGGCCGATGCGCGGCAGTCCGAGTGATCGATAGAGCTCGCTCGATTGCGCGCGCTCGACCTCGACTTCGAGGCGCGTCCGCTCATCGGGCGGGGTCGGGCTGAGCATCTCGGCGAGGTCGACGTCCATTGCGGCCGCGATCTGTTCCAGCACCGAGAGCTTCGGCTCGCGCTTCCCGGTCTCGAACAGCGACAGTTGGCTCGCGAGCAGGCCGGTGCGCGAGCCGAGCGCTTCAAGCGTGAGGCCGCGCTGCTTGCGGAAGAAGCGGATGCGGCGACCAAGTATGAGCGTGTCCACTGCCCTCCCACCCGTTCCTGTTCCCCACGCTCGAGCCCCGAACCGCGCATACCGCGACGGCCGGCGAAGGAATCACGTCTCACCAGTTTTGCGCATCCAGGCAAACTTTTACCACCCTTGATCGACAAGGGTGACCCGGTTTCCGGAAGTTTGTAAACTTTTGTGATTTTTGACGCCCATTCAGCGTGCTAATGGCGGCAGTGTGGGTGAAAATGGGGGGAACGTCGCAGCCCGCCAAGTCGAAAGCAGCATCATGTCTCCACACGCCGTCGTGTCAACCGCCGATGTTCCGCAGCTTTCTGCGAACCCCGAGGTCAACGAGTGGGTCGTTGCCACGGCTGAGCTCACCAAGCCGACGCGGGTGGTCTGGTGCGACGGCAGCGACGCGGAGTACGACCGGCTCACGCAGGAGATGGTCGAGGCGGGCACCCTCATCCGGCTCAATCCAGAAAAGCGCCCCAACTCGTTCCTCGCGCGCTCCGACGCCGGCGATGTCGCGCGCGTCGAGAGCCGCACCTACATCTGCTCGAAGCGCGAAGACGACGCCGGCCCGACCAACAACTGGCGCGACCCGGCCGAGATGCGCGCGGAGCTGCACCCCCTGCTCGACGGCTCGATGCGCGGACGCACCATGTACGTCGTGCCGTTCGCGATGGGCCCGCTCGGCGGCGCCATCACGCAGTACGGCATCGAGATCACCGACTCGCCATACGTGGTGGCATCGATGGCGCTCATGACGCGCTCGGGCTCGGCGGCGCTCGAGTACATCACGCCGGAGCGCCAATGGGTCAAGGCGCTGCACACGGTTGGCGCGCCGCTCGTGGATGCGGACGGCAACGCCCGCGAGGACGTCCCGTGGCCGCACAACGAGACGAAGTACATCACCCACTTCCCCGAGGACCGCGAGATCATCTCGTTCGGCTCGGGCTACGGCGGCAACGCGCTCCTCGGCAAGAAATGCTTCGCCCTGCGCATCGCGTCGGCCATGGCCCGCGACGAGGGTTGGCTGGCCGAGCACATGCTGCTCATCCAGGTGACCAACCCGGCCGGCCGCACGTTCACGATCACGGGCGCATTCCCGTCGGCGACGGGCAAGACCAACCTCGCCATGATGCGGCCGAAGCTGCCGGGCTGGAAGGTCGAGACGATCGGCGACGACATCGTCTGGATGCGCAAGGGGGCGGACGGCCGCCTCTACGCGATCAACCCCGAGTACGGATTCTTCGGCGTCGCCCCCGGCACGGGCTACCACACGAACCCCGTCGCCATGGAGACGATCACGAAGAACACGATCTTCACCAACGTCGCGCTGACCGATGACGGCGACGTTTGGTGGGAGGGCATGACGGAGGACGCGCCGGAGCACCTCATCGACTGGCAGGGCAACGACTGGGAGGCAGACTCGGCCGGCAAGGCCGCGCACCCGAACGCCCGCTTCACCGTGCGCGCCTCGCAGTGCCCGACCATCTCGCCCGACTGGGAGTCGCCCGACGGCGTGCCGGTCGACGCGATCCTGTTCGGCGGGCGCCGCGCCTCGAACGTGCCGCTCGTGTTTCAGTCGAAGAGCTGGGAGCACGGCTGCTACCTCGGCGCGACGCTCGCGAGCGAGCAGACCGCTGCCGCCGAGGGCCCCGTCGGCAAGCTGCGCCGCGACCCGTTCGCCATGCAGCCGTTCGCCGGCTACCACATGGCCGACTACTGGGGCCACTGGCTCTCGATCGGCGAGGAGCTTGGTGACAAGGCACCCAAGATCTTCCAGGTCAACTGGTTCCGGAAGGACGAGCACGGCGACTTCCTGTGGCCAGGGTTCGGCGAGAACATCCGCGCCATCAAGTGGGTCACCCGCCGGATCGAGAACGCGGTCGATGCCGTCGAGACGCCGATCGGCAACCTGCCGCGCACGCGCGACATCGACGTGGAGGGGCTGAAGGACCTCTCCCGAGACGACCTCGAGCCGCTGTTCGAGGTGAACCCGCGGTCGTGGCTCGTCGAGCTCGACGTCACGAAGGCGTACTTCGAGGAGCTCGGCGACAAGGTGCCGGCGCAGCTCTTCTCGCAGCTCGACGAGGTACGCGGGGGGCTGCGGGCCGCCGCCAAGGAGGACGCCTCGTCGTAGTCGGTTCGCCGAGCGACGGCTCAGTCAGGGAGGATCGCGACGAGCTCGACGTTGACGAGCGCGCCGCCACTCAGCTCGCCGCCGGAGACGTGGCGTGCGGGCCGGCTGTCGGCATCGGGGAACATCGCGAGCCACTCGCGGTTGAGGGCCGAGCGGTCGCTCGGGTCGGCGAGGTGCACGCTGAGCTTGATGATGTCGTCGACGGTGCCACCGGCCACCGCCATGAGGTCGCGGATGCGGCCGAAGACGATGGCGACCTGTTCGTCGAGCGAGTCGGGGAACGCCCTCGTCTCGAGGTTCTTGCCCGTGATCGCGCCCGAGTAGACGAAGGGCCCGATGCGGCTGGCGACGGGGATGGGGTTCTCGTGCCCGAAGCCGGGCAATTCGATGCTCCGGCGGCGAGGGGTTGGGTCGTTGCTCATAGGCGATCTCCTTCGATGTGCGCCGGATGCGCGTCACGACTGGGGTCGCGGGCTCGGCACCTCGCATTATCCCGTTTCGGCGCCGGGACGGCAGCCACGGCGCTCACCCGGTGAGCGCTTCGAGCGGTCCCCTTGCGAAGAACAGCACGAAGCCCGCCGCGACCACCCACAGCAGCCAGTGCACGCGACGGATGCCGCCGGTGAAGGCCGCCACGATGACCCAGGAGATGAACCCGATGCCGATGCCGTTGGCGATCGAGTACGTGAGGGGCATCGTGACGATCGTCAGGAAGGCGGGCAGCGCGACGGCGAAGTCGCCCCACTCGACGTTGACGACCTGCGCCATCATCATGGCGCCGACGACGACGAGCGCCGCCGCGCCGACCTCCTGGGGCACGATGAGCGCGAGCGGGGTGAAGAACATCGCGAGCAGGAAGAGCATCCCCGTGACGACCGAGGCGAGCCCCGTGCGAGCGCCCTCGCCGATTCCCGCCGCCGAGTCGACGTAGACCGTGCTCGACGAGCTCGATGTGCCGCCGCCGACCACGGCACCGAGCCCCTCGACGACGAAGGCCCCTCGCATCCGCGGAAACGTGCCGTCGTCGTAGGCGAGGCCGGCGTTGCGGGCGAGCCCCGTCATGGCCCCCATGGCGTCGAAGAAGTTCATGAACACGAGCGTGAGCAGCAGCATGAGCGCCGCGACCGGACCGACGCGCGCGAAGGAGCCGAAGGGATCCGCCGTCGCGACGAGCCCGAAGTCGGGCGGGGCCACGATGGCCGAGGGGAGGGCCGGCACCGTGAGGTTCCAGCCGCCGAGGTTTTCGGCGAGGGGCCCGAGCTGCAGGAGGGCCTCGACGGCGATCGCGACGACGGTTCCGCCGGCGATGCCGATCAGGATGGCGCCGGGCACCTTTCGGGCCACGAGGACCGCGATGGCCAAGAGCGTCACGACGAACACGAGGGTCGGCACGGTCGCGATCGACCCGCCGTACCCGAGCTGCACGGGCGGGCCGGCGTCGGTGCGCGTGACGAAACCCGAGTCGACGAGCCCGATGAAGGCGATGAACAGGCCGATGCCGACCGTGATCGCCGACTTCAGCGCGGCCGGCACGGCGCGGAAGATGGCCGTCCGCGCACCGGTCGCTCCGAGGATGACGATGACGATGCCGTTGAGCAGCACGAGACCCATCGCCTCGGCCCACGTCACCTGCTGCACCATCGAGACCGCGACGAACGAGTTGATGCCGAGGCCGGCCGCGAGCGCGAACGGCAGGTTGGCGACGAACCCGAACAGCACCGTCAGCGCGCCGGCCGCGAGCGCCGTCGACGTCGCGATCTGCACCGCCTCGAGCGAACCGCCCGCGACATCGGGCCCGCCGCCGAGAATGAGCGGATTGAGGACGAGGATGTACGAGATCGTCACGAACGTGACGACCCCGCCGCGGAGCTCGCGGGAGAGGGTCGAGCCGCGTTGCGAGATCGCGAACCAGCGGTCGATGCGATCGAACACGGTGGTCTTCTGCGTCACCCGGGGAGCCTACCCTCCGCGTACACTTGCCGGGTTGACATGAGGCACCCCTTGACTCGGTGCCGCCCATAGCGATGCGGAGCGTCATGACCACACCTGCGAACGTGCCCGACAAGCCGGCCCTCGAGGGCCTCGAGGCGAAGTGGGGTGAGGCCTGGGAGCAGTCGGGCGTGTACCGCTTCGACCGCGATGGCGCGACCCGCGCCGACGTCTACTCGGTCGACACCCCGCCGCCGACCGCTTCGGGTTCGCTGCACATCGGTCACGTCTTCTCGTACACGCACACCGACGTCGTGAGCCGGTATCAGCGCATGCGGGGCAAGCGCGTGTTCTACCCGATGGGCTGGGACGACAACGGCCTTCCGACCGAGCGCCGCGTGCAGAACTACTACGGGGTGCGCTGCGACCCGTCACTGCCGTACGACCCCGGCTTCACGCCCCCGCAGCAGGGCGCGGCGAAGAGCGTCAAAGCCGCCGACCAGGTGCCCATCTCGCGCCGCAACTTCATCGAGCTGTGCGAGGCGCTCACGATCGAGGACGAGCAGGCCTTCGAGCAGCTGTGGCGCCGGCTCGGCCTGTCGGTCGACTGGACGCAGACGTACCGCACGATCGACGACGACTCGCGCGCGGCATCCCAGCGCGCGTTCCTGCGCAACATCGAGCGCGGCGAGGCGTATCAGGCGATGGCGCCCACGCTGTGGGACGTCACGTTCCGGACGGCCGTCGCCCAGGCCGAGCTCGAGGACCGCGACCAGCCGGGCGCCTACCACACGCTCGCGTTCCACCGCGTCGACGCCGACGGCACCCGAACGGGCGACGACGTCGTCATCGAGACGACCCGGCCGGAACTGCTGCCCGCCTGCGTGGCGTTGGTCGCGCATCCGGATGATGAGCGCTATCAGCCGCTCTTCGGCACGAACGTCGCGACGCCACTGTTCGGGGTCGAGGTGCCCGTGCTCGCCCACCCGCTCGCGCAGCCCGACAAGGGCTCCGGCATCGCCATGATCTGCACCTTCGGCGATGTGACCGACGTGGTCTGGTGGCGGGAACTGCAGCTGCCGAACCGGACGATCCTCGGCCAGGATGGCCGGATCGTCTCGACGCCACCGGAGGCGATCGCGAGCGAAGCCGGCCTGGCCGCCTACGCCGAGCTCGCCGGCAAGACGGTGTTCTCGGCCAAGAAGGCCATCGTGGAGCTGCTGCAGGACTCGGGCGAGATGCTCGGCGACGCGAAGCCCATCCAACACCCGGTGAAGTTCTTCGAGAAGGGCGACAAGCCGCTCGAGATCGTCTCGACGCGCCAGTGGTACGTGCGCAACGGCGCGAGCGACGACGCGCTCAAGGCGCGGCTCATCGAGCTGGGCCGCGAGCTGCGGTTCCACCCCGACTTCATGCGCGTTCGCTACGAGAACTGGGTCGAGGGCCTCTCGGGCGACTGGCTCATCTCGCGCCAGCGCTTCTTCGGCGTGCCGATTCCGGTTTGGTACCCGCTCGACGCCGACGGCAACCCCGACTACGACCGTGTGATCACGCCGCCGCAGGAGGCGCTGCCCGTCGACCCCTCGACCGATGTTCCGGCCGGCTATTCCGAGGAGCAGCGGGGCGTGCCCGGTGGTTTCGCCGGCGAGCTCGACGTCATGGACACGTGGATGACGTCGTCGCTCACCCCGCAGCTCGCGGGCGGCTGGGAGCGCGACCCCGAGCTGTTCGACGTGGTGTTCCCGTATGACGTGCGCCCGCAGGGCCAGGACATCATCCGCACCTGGCTCTTCTCGACCATGCTGCGCAGCCAGCTCGAGCACGGTTCGGCCCCGTGGAAGCACGCGACGATCTCGGGCTTCATCGTCGATCCCGACCGGAAGAAGATGTCGAAGTCCAAGGGCAACGTCGTCACGCCCGCCGACATCCTCGAGAAGCACGGGTCGGATGCTGTGCGCTATTGGGCGGCCTCGTCGCGCCTCGGAACCGACGCCGCCTTCGACCCGCAGAACCCGACCCAGATCAAGATCGGCCGTCGCCTCGCGATCAAGGTGCTCAACGCGACGAAGCTCGTGCTCGGCTACGGCGATGCGCCAGGCACGATCGGGCGAACGATCGACCCCGATGCGCTGGCCGCCGTCGTCACCAATCCGCTCGACCGGGCCATGCTCGCCTCGCTGGCCGACGTCGTGCGCGACGCGACAGGGGCGTTCGAGGCGTTCAACCACGCCCGCGCGCTCGAGGTGACCGAGACATTCTTCTGGACGTTCTGCGACGACTACGTCGAGCTCGTGAAGGAGCGCGCGTACGGAGGCGCCGACGCCGACGGGTCGACGGCGCAGCGGGATTCGGCCGTCGCCGCCATGCGCGCGGCCGTACAGGTGCTGCTGCGGCTCTTCGCGCCCTTCATCCCGTTCGCGGCCGAGGAGTCGTGGTCGTGGATCGCCGCGGGGACCGGATCGGCCCCAGACGCCGGCGCGTCGGTGCACGCCGCCGCGTGGCCGACGGCCGACGAGTTCGCGAGCGCCGCCGACGCGAGTGACACGGTGCTCGGCCTCGCGAGCCGGGCCCTCACGAGCATCCGCGGCGCGAAGACGGCCGCGAAGGCCTCGCAGAAGACGCCAGTGGCGTCGGCCGAGATCGCGGCGCCCGGCGCAGAGCTCGAGCTGCTCCGGCAGGTGGCCGGCGACCTCGAGGCCGTCGGGCGCATCGCCGAACTGCGGTTCAGCGAGGCCGATGACCTCGAGGTGCGCGACATCGAGCTCGCCGAGGCCGAGGCGAGCGCGTAGCGCGCCGGTCGGGCCGGTTTCACGGTCGCGGGGACCGGCCCGTCCGCATGCCGCGGCCTGCATCCGGCCCCGTCCGCACTGCCGCGGGTCGCGCGCCACGCGTTCAAAACGCGGCTACCTCGGCGCGCTATCGTGGACGCTCATCGCCGCCGCATTCCACGTCTTCGAGGCCTCAATGAGCACATCCGGTCACCTTCCTTCACGCCGTCAAGCTTCTCGCCAGGCTCGCTCCCGCGAGGCGAGCATCGTCGTCCGCCCCATCTCGCGGGGCGATTTCTTCGGGTGGCACGATGCCTTCGCGGCGTTCCTCGCCGAGTCGGGCCAGCAACTGAGCGAGACGCACGCGCTGCGCGTGTGGCAGTGGCTCGAGGCACGGCCCGCGCGCCTCGAAGGGCTCATCGCCCTGCTCGATGATCGCGTGGTGGGGATCCTGCACTTCCAGGAGACCGTCGTGCCGCAGACGGGCACGGTCGAGTTCCAGCTGCAAGACCTCTACGTGGCGCCCGACGTGAGGATGCGCGGGATCAACGACGAGCTCATCGGGGCCGTCTACGCCGAGGCCGAGAGGCGCGGCGTCGATCGCATCTCGACGTTCACCCCCGGCGACGACGAGGCCTCGATCCGCTACTGGGACCGTCTCGGCGATCGGAGCCACATCGTCGGGCACGGCATGCGCGTGCAGTCACGGGCCTGAGGGCGAGCGCGGAATGATGCAGATCGGCGGCCGCTGGGCGTTCGGCGACACTCCACCCCGAGGACTGCCCGACGAGCTCGTCGCGGCGATCGCGCAGGCGGAGGCCGCGGCGCCGGCATCGGCGCGCGGTGGATCCTGGACGCTGACGTGGCTGGAGGGCCGACCGGTCGCCGAGCTCGACAGCGGGCTGCGCGTGACCGTCGGCGACGCACCGCACGGGCACGATGCCGCGCTCGACGACGAGGATGACGAAGACCTCTTCCCGGCCCATTCATGACGTGCCCTCCACCGATCGACCCGACGGAGCATCCCGTGATCGACGCCACCATTGCCGGGCAGGGCACCGCCGCCCCGTACATCGTGTTCGTCTGCAAGAAGAACGGTGGCAAGTCGCAGATGGCCGCAGCGCTCATGCGCCACGAGGCCGGTGACCGAGTGCACGTTGCATCGGCCGGCACCGCGCCCGGTGAGACCCTCAACGCGCAGTCGGTCGAGTCGCTCGCTGAGCTCGGCATCGGAGTGGGCGACGAGCAACCCAAGCCGCTCACGGACGAGATGGTCGCCGCCGCCGACCTGATCGTCGTGCTGGGTGCCGAGGCCAGGGTCGAGCCCGCCAACGGCACGCCGGTCGAGACATGGATCACCGACGAACCCTCCGAGCGCGGCATCGGCGGCATGGAGCGGATGCGCCTCGTGCGTGACGACATCGCGGCGCGGGTGCGAGAGCTCGCGGCGCGGTTCGTGCACGGCGCGGCGTAGCGCCCGGAAGCTCAGTCGGCGTCAGGTTGCCAAATGCGCGTGGTGGCAGCCCCGCCCATTCAGCTACCGAGTCGGACACCGGCGACCGGACGTCCGGTAGCGAATGTCCAGCCGGGTAGGGGTCGCGGGGCGGGCGCACCGGATGACGGTCGCGGCGACGACATGTCCGGGGTGGCACGCCACAGCCGGGCGAGAGCGCCCCGATACCCTGACCGGGTGACTTCGACGACGCCCCACCAATCAGCCGCCGCGCTCCCCGCCGGCAACCCCTTCGCGGCGCCGAGCGAGCTGCCGTGCGAGCTGCCGCCGTTCGAACGCATCCGCGATGAGCACTTTCTGCCCGCGTTCGACGCGGGCTTCGCGCAGCACCGCGCGGAGATCGAGGCGATCGCCTCGAACCCGGAGCCAGCGACCTTCGCGAACACCATCGAGGCGCTCGAACGTTCGGGCGAGCTGCTCGCGCGGGTGAGCGACGTGTTCTGGAACCTCACGTCCGCCCACTCGACACCGGCACTCGAGGCGATCGAGCGCGAGATCAGCCCGCGCAGCGCGCAGCACGCCGATGCGATCTTCCTCAACGGTGCCCTCGCTCAACGGGTGCGCGACCTCGCGTCGCGATCCGGTGACCTCGACCTGACGCCGGAGCAGGCCCACGTGCTCGAACGCACCGAACTCGAGTTCCGCGTGCACGGAGCGGCGCTCGACGACGCGGTCAAGGTCGAGCTGGCCGACATCAACACACGGCTCGCCGCGCTGTCGACGCGATTCGAGCAGCGCCTGCTGGCGGCGACGGCCGACGCGGCGCTCGTCGTCGACACGCCGGAGGAGCTCGACGGGCTCGACGAGGCCGAGATCGAGGCGGCCCGAGAGGCCGCTCGCGCGAAAAGCCACGACGGGTACCGGCTCCCGCTCGTGCTCTTCACGGCGCATCCAGCCCTGGCGCGCCTCACGAACCGCGACGTGCGCCGGCGTCTGTTCGACGCATCCGTCGGCCGCGCCGCCGGCGGCGAGCACGACAGCACCGAGACGGTGCTCGAGATCGTGCGGCTTCGTGCGCGGCGGGCCGAGCTGATCGGCTTCCCCAGTCACTCGGAGCTCGCCGCCGCCGAGTCGACGGCGGGGTCGCCGACCGCGATCGCGGATCGGCTCGAACTGCTCGCGACGCCGGCGGCCCGCAACGCCCGCCGCGAGCGCGAGGTGCTGCAGGCGTTCGCGGACGAGCTGCAGGATGCCGCGGGTGCCGAGCGCTTCGAGCTCGAGTCGTGGGACTGGCCGTACTACGCCGAACTCGTGCGTTCGCGCGACTTCGACCTCGACGCGGCGGCGCTGCGCCCGTACTTCGGGGCCGAGCGCGTGCTGCGCGATGGCGTGTTCTGGGCCGCCTCGCAGCTCTACGGGCTCACCTTCGCCGAGCGAGACGACCTGGTCGGCTATCACCCCGACGTGCGCGTGTTCGAGGTCGGCGACGCCGACGGGCAAGTGCTCGGCCTCTACCTGCTCGATCTCTTCGCGCGCGAGGAGAAGAGCGGCGGGGCGTGGATGAGCAGCTTCCGGCAGCAGAACGAGCTGCTCGGTCACCCCACCGTGATCGTGAACGTGCTGAACGTGCCGAAGCCGGCCGGCGACGCGCCGACCTTGCTCACGCTCGACGAGGTCACGACGCTGTATCACGAGTTCGGTCACGCGCTGCACGGCCTGCTCGCCCATGTCGTGTACCCCTCCTCTGGCGGCACGAGCGTGCCCCGCGACTTCGTCGAGTTCCCGAGCCAGGTGAACGAGATGTGGATGCTGTGGCCCGAGGTCGTGCGCCACTCGACCGCGCACGTCACCACGGGCGCACCCCTGCCCGACGACCTCATCGACCGACTCGAGGCGGCCTCGACGTTCAATCAGGGCTTCGAGACCGTCGAGTACCTCGCCGCGAGCGTCATCGACCAGGCGTGGCACACGCTCTCGGCCGCCGAGGCCGACGCGGTGACCGACATCGACGCCTTCGAGGCCGCCGCCCTGACGCGCGCCGGGCTCGACGTGGCCGGCGTGCGCAGCCGCTACCACTCGCGGTACTTCAAACACGTCTTCGCCGGCGGTTACGCGGCCGGGTATTACGGTTACATCTGGTCCGAGGTCCTCGACGCCGACACGGTCGAGTGGTTCCGCGAGCACGGGGGCTTGCTGCGGACGAACGGCGACCGCTTCCGCCAGCACGTGCTCGGTGTCGGTGGTTCGCGCGACGCGATGGATGCCGTGCGCGCGTTCCTGGGCCGCGAGCCGCGCATCGAGCCCCTTCTCGAACGGCGCGGGTTGACGAGCTAGCGGTGCGGCTCAGCGCCGGGAGCGACGCGGTCGCCCGGCGCCGCGGCGCCCGCTCCCAGCGCGTTGATGGCCCCGCGAAGTGCGGCCGCCCGAATCTCAGGGTCGGTGCGCTCGCCCGCGACGACGCGCACGGGGATCGAGCCCGCCTCTGGCAGGCCGGCGCGCTCGGTGAAGCCGTTCGTCGTGCCGTGCGGCATGGGAAGCAGCGCCACCCCGAGCCCCGTCCGGGCCGCCGCCACGACCCCCTCGAGAGTCGACGACTCGGCCGCGATGTGCCCCGCGATGCCGGCCTCGGCCACGAGCGACAGCGCACGGTTGCGGATGCGGCACGGCTCGCGGCTCACGACGAGGGGAACAGAGGTTTCCGCGCCCGCCCCCGCCCCGGTCTCCGAGCCGCCGGCGGCCGCCGTGACCCAGCGGAGTTCGAACCGGCCCGCCTCGTCGCCGGGCACGCTCCAGTCGCCGCCGAGCACGACGGCGACATCGATCCACCCGTCGCGCAGGCCCTCGCTGAGGGTCTCCGCTCGCTCAACGTGCACGACGACACGTCGCGCCGGCGCCGCACGGCCGAGCTCGGCGAGCACGCCGGGCAGCACGCTCGACACGGCGTGATCGATGCAGCCCACGACGATGGGCGGTGTCTCGGGAGGCTCGAGCGCGCGAACGACCTCATCGTGCACGCTGAGCAGCCTTCGGGCCGCGGCGAGCACGCGCTCGCCCGACGTGGTGAAGACCATGCGCCGCCCATCCCGGTGCACCAGCCGCGTGCTGAAGCGCGTCTCGAGCGCTCGCACGTGCTGCGACACGGCCGGCTGGCTGATGCCGAGCGACCGTGCGGCCCCAGTGAACGAGCCGGCCTCGGCGATCTCCGTCAGGCTGCGGAGTGCGACGAGATCGAGCGGCTCTGGCATCCCCTCACGCTACGCCACGCATGCCGGGCACCGCCGCGAGTAGCCGCTGCGTGTAGGGATCCTCGGGCGATTCGAACACGCGGCGCGCGGTCCCCGCCTCCACGACCTCCCCCGAGCGCATGACCGCGACGCGGTCGGCGATCTGCGCGACGACCGCGAGGTCGTGCGTGACGAACAGATACGTGAGTTCGGCCTCCGCCTGAAGGGCGGCGAGCAGGTCGAGGATCTTCGCCTGGATGGCGACGTCGAGCGCCGAGACTGCTTCATCGAGCACGATGACCTCGGGGTCGAGCGCGAGCGCCCTGGCGATGGCGACCCGCTGCGCCTGCCCGCCCGAGAGTTCGGCGGTCGTGCGCTCGGCGAAGTGCTCGGGGAGCGCCACCCGTTCGAGCAGCTCGCGCACGCGCCGCAATCGCTCGCCGCCCGCGACGCCGAATGCCCCGAGCGGCTCGCCGACGGCCTGAGCGACGGTGAAGCGGGGGTTGAGTGCCGTGCGCGGATGCTGGTGCACGTACTGCACGCGGCGACGGAACTCGCGCAGCGCCGGACCGCGTAGCCCCGTGATCGGCCTGCCGTCGAGCATGACCTCGCCGGCGTCGGCCCGCTCGAGTCGCGACACGATGCGCGCCGTCGTGGTCTTGCCCGAGCCCGACTCCCCCACGAGCGCAAGCGTGTGCCCGCGCGGGATCTCGAACGAGACGTCGTCGACGGCGACGACGGCGCCGCGCGATCCGAGGCCGCCGCCCGTGAACCTGCGCCGCAGCCCCTCCACCCGCAGGAAACCGGGCGCTTCGACCGCCCGCTCCTCGCGGTCCCGCAGCGAGTCGGCGATGACGGCCGGGCTCGCCGCGACGAGCTCGCGCGTGTAGGCGTGGGTCGGCGCGCGCAGCACGGCCGCGGCGTCGCCCTGTTCGACGATCCGACCGTCGCGCAGGACGAGCACCCGGTCGGCACGCTCGGCGGCGACGGCGAGGTCGTGGGTGATGAGCAGCAGCGCGACGCCGAGCTCGTCGGCCGCGCGCCCGAGGTTGTCGAGCACCTCTTGCTGCACCGTCACGTCGAGGGCGCTCGTCGGCTCGTCGGCCACGATGAGCTCCGGCCCCGCCACGAGCGCCTGCGCGATGAGGGCGCGCTGCTGCATGCCGCCCGAGAGCTGGTGCGGGAAGCTCGCCGCGACGCGCTCGGCGTCGGCGATGCCGGCCTGCCTGAGGGCATCGAGGACGCGTCCGCGCCGCTCGCGCGCCGGGCCCAGCCGGTGGCTGCGAAGCACCTCATCGATCTGGCGGCCAACGCGTACGACCGGGTTCAGCCCCGAGGCGGGGTCTTGCGGCACGTAGCCGATGCGACGGCCTCGGAGCTCACGCAACCGGCGCTCGTCGAGGCCGAGCAGCGACTCGCCCGCGAGCCGCACGCTGCCGCCCTCGACCTCGGCCTCCGGTGGCAGGAGCCCGAGCACGGCCTGCGCCGTCGTCGTCTTGCCGGAGCCCGATTCGCCGACGAGCGCCACGACCTCGCCCGGAGCGATCGCGAACGTCGATCCCTGCACCACGGCGGTTTCGCCGTAGGCCACTCGCAGCCGGCTCACGTCGAGCGCCGGGACGATCTCGTCCCGCTCGTCGTCGGGCACCGTCGGCGTGCGCGCGCTCACGAGCGTGCCCCCTCGATCGACATGGCTTCGTCCCGCGTCAGCCGGGCCCGGTCGCGCCGGCGGGGCCGCCGGAGCAGCCCGCTGCCCGCGATGCCGTCGCCGATGAGGTTGGCTCCGAGCACGAGCCCGGCGAGGGCGGCGGCGGGGAACGTCATCATCCACCACGCGATGTTGATGAAGCCCTTGGCGTCGCTCAGCATGTTGCCGAGACTCGCGGTGGGCGCGGGCACCCCCGCGCCGAGGAAGCTGAGCGCGGCCTCGATGATGATCGCCGCCCCGAACACGGCCGACGCCTGTACGGCGACGGGCACAACGACGCCCGGCAGCACGTGCCGCACGACGACGGTCGCCGGCCGCACACCGGCCGCTTCGGCGGCCTCGACGTACCGGCGCTCGCGGATGCCGAGGGCGGCCGACCGCGTCAGCCGCACGACGTTCGGCGTCTCGACGATGATCAGGCAGGCGATCAGGCTCCAGGTGCTCGCTCCGGTCGCGGCCACGACCGCCAGCGCGAGCAGCACGCCCGGGATGGCGAGCAGCCCGTCGCAGACGCGCATGATCGGCTGGTCGAGCAACCGCACGAAGACCGCGACGAGCCCGAGGAACAGGCCGAGCACGAGCGCGACGATCGAGGTGCCGAGCGCGACCTGCATCGAGGTGCCGATGCCGACGGCCAGCCGCAGCATGACATCGCGGCCGAAGTCGTCGGTGCCGAAGGGGTGCTCGGCGGAAGGTGCCTGCATGCGCTGCTGCACGGCGGTCGCGTCGTTGGCGTCGTACGGGCTCAACAGCGGCACGAGCACGGCGAAGAGGGCGAGCGCGACCAGCAGCGCGATGCCGATCGCGATGCCCGGCCGCCGCATGATCCATGAGCGTCGTGCGGGACGTTCCTGAGCCGCCATCGTCATCGTCGGCCTCCTGCCGTGAGTCGGATGCGAGGATCGAGCGCCGGGTAGAGCAGGTCCACGACGAAGTTCAGTACCACGTAGATGAGGGCGATCGTCAGGACGGTGCCCTGGATGACCGGGTAGTCGCGGCGCGAGATCGCCGTGACGATGAGCTCGCCAACGCCCTGGATGTTGAAGACCGTCTCGACGACGGCGGCACCGGCGAGCAGGGTGCCGAACGAGCCGGCGAGCACCGTGAGGATGGGCACGAGCGACGCCCGCAGCGCGTGCCCGAACAGCACGCCGCGCGGCGAGAGGCCCTTGGCACGGGCGACCGTCACGAACGACTGGCCGAGCGTCTCGACGACGGAGCTGCGGGTGATGCGGCCGAGCAGTGCAACCTGCACGACCGCGAGCGAGGCGGCCGGCAGGAAGATCGAGCGGAGGAAGTCACCGAGATCCCGCCCCGGGTCGGTGAACCCGGCCGGAGGGAACCAGCCGAGCTGCACCGCGAACACGCGCACGAGGAAGAGCGCGAGCACGAAGCCGGGCACCGCGATACCGAGCATCGCGAGCACGGTGACCGAGACATCCGCCACTCCCCCGCGCCGCCGCGCCGCGAACGTCGCGAGCGGGATCGCGACGATGACGCTGAGGAACGTCGCCAGCACGGCGATCGAGAGGGTCGGGAGCATCCGTTCCCCGAGCACCTCCGTGACGGGCTGACGCAGGAAGATCGAGTCGCCGAGGTCGCCGCCGAGGGCAGACCACGCCCACGACACGTAGCCGGCGACCGGATGCTGGTCGAGTCCCAGCTCGCCGCGCAGCTCGGCCACACGCTCAGGGGTCGCCTCGTCGCCCAGGATCACGGTCGCCGGGTCGCCCGGCATCGCGTAGATCAGCCCGTAGATCACGATCGACATGATCACGAGCACCTGCAGCAGGGCAGCCAGCCGCGAGAGCGTGTAGCGGAGCATCGGCCCGATCAGCCCGCCACGCGCGCGTTCCAGAGGATCGGCGAACCGTTGAGGGTCTGGTAGCCCTCGACCGAGTTGCGCACGGCCTCGTACGTGTAGGTGTCGCCGACGTTGATCACCGGCAGCTGCTCCCACAGGTACTCCTCCAGCGCAACGCTCGCCGCCTGCTGCGCCTCCGGGTCGGTCGCGGCGGCCGTGTCCTGCACGAGCGACGCCAGCTCGGGGTCGTCGGCCCCGGCGTAGTTCGGCGTCAGATGCAGCAGCTGCGAGGGCGTCGATGGCACCAGGAACGCGCCCGCGTAGATGTCCCAGCCGTCGAGCGAGTTGCGCTTCTGGATGAGCGTCGCGTAGTCGTAGATGTCGAGCACCGCGTTGACGCCGATGGCGACGAGCTGACTCTGCAGGATCACGGCCGAGCGATAGTAGACGTCGCCGTAGTCGTGGCTCGTGAGGATCGTGACCTCTTCGCCGTTGTACCCCGACTCCTCGAGCTTCTGCGCGGCGAGTTCGGCGTCGGGAGCGTTGTAGACGCCGTCGGAGCCCGCGTCGGTCCACCACGCCTCGTTCTCCTCGTAGACGTAGCTGGGGTTGAGCCGGTACAGGTCGGGATCCGACGTCACCGCCGTCATGAAGTCGTCCGCGTCGATTGCCGCGTTGGTCGCCTCGCGGTTCGCGAGGTTCGCGCCGAAGTCGCTCTGCATGTTGAAGACGACGGCGTAGCCCGTGCCGAGCTCGCGGTTGACCGTCACGTCGGGGTCGTCGGCCACCTGCGGGAGATTGTCGACCGAAACGTCGACGATGTCGTACTGGCCGCCGAGGAACGACGAGAACCGGGTCGACGAGTCGACGTTGAACTCGAACACGAGGTTCTCGGTCGGGGCGTCCTTGCGGCCGGCGTAACCGCTCGGCTCGGCGTCGACGCCCGAGTAGTCGTCGAACCGCGTGAGCTCGATGCTCTGGTCGACGTTCCAGGCCACGAACTCGTACGGGCCCGTCCCGACGAACTCGGTGATGCCGTCGGCGGGCGCGTTCTCGACGAGGTCGGCGGGCATGATGGCCGCGAACTGCAGCGGGTTGGCGAGCTGCGCGAGGAGGTCGCCGCGCGGTCCGGCGAGCTCGACCGAGAGCGTGAGGTCGTCGTCGGCCACGAACTCGCTGTCGCCGAGCATGGTCTGCGCCCTGGCCGTTGCCTCCTTCCACCGGTTCAGCGACGCGGCCGCGTCCGCGGCGGTGAGCGGCTGGCCGTTGTGGAACTGGACGCCGTCGCGGAGCGTAAAGGTCCAGGTGAGCTCGTCGTCGCTCGTCGTCCACGACTCGGCGAGCGCCGGCTGCGGCGTCAGCGACTCGTCGAGCGCCACGAGGGTCTCGAAGATGTGGTGATCGATGTCGGCGACGACACCGGACGGGCTCACGTGCGGGTCGAGCGTCGGGATCGTCGCCGTGACCGGATACGTAATGGTGTCGGCGTACCCGCCGTCACCCGTCGATCCCGAGGAGCATCCGGCCACGAGGGAGGCGGTGACGGCGACGACGGCGGCGGCTCGTGCCACTCGCGTAAGTCTCATTTGGGGGGTCCTTCGGTCGGTTTGCGGGTCGTGAGGTGCTGCGGGGAAATGCATGCCCGGGCCGGCGACGACGGGTCGCGATGCCTTCCCGGAGCGTTCGCCCGGACGGTCAGGCGTCAGGCCGGGCGGCCCCGGCGAGCTCGGCGTGCGCGGCGAGGGCGAGGCCCGCGTACGTGCGCACGCCCACGGCGAGCGCCGCATCGTCGGCTCGAAACGTGTCGCGATGCACGCTGGTCGGCTCGCCCCGGCCATCCCACACGCCGAGCGAGATGAGCGCGCCCGGCGCGTGATCGAGGTAGTAGGCGAAGTCCTCGCCCGCGCCCGTGCGGGGCAGTGGCACGAACGCGTCATGGCCGAGGTCATCGTCGGCGACGCGGCTCGCGAGCGCGACGGCGGCCGCGTCGTTGACGACGGGCGGCACGCCGCGCTGATACTCGAGCTCGTGGGACGCGCGCGTGGGAGCCAGCACCCCGTCGAGCAGTTCGGCCACGAGGGCCGGCGCCTCGTCCCACGCCTCGCGGCTGCCGAGCCGCAGCGTGCCCCGGAGCAACCCCTCGGTCGGGATCACGTTGGCCGTCTTCCCGCTCTCGACCTGCCCCCAGACGAGCACGCCGGCGTCGAGCGGGTCGAGGCGTCGGGTCAGGAGCGCGGGGAGCGACGTGATGACGCTTCCGAGCGCGTACACGATGTCGGCCGTGTCGTTGGGGCGCGACGAATGGCCGCCCGGCCCGGTCAGGCGCACCGTGATCGCGTCGGACGAGCTCGTCGCGGGCCCGGTCGCGGCGCCGATCGTCCCGGTCCGTAGTCCGGGGGCGACGTGCAGCATGAAGATCTGGTCGACGCCGTGCATGACGCCCGCGTCGATGGCGGCGATCGCCCCGGTCATGACCTCTTCGGCGGGCTGGAAGATGGCCCGGATGCGGCCAGGCAGGTGCGGCAGCGACGCGAGGGCGAGCACGGCGCCGAGCAGGCTCGCCGTGTGCACGTCGTGTCCACAGGCGTGCATCACCCCGTCGACCTCCGACGCGAACGGCTCCCCGCTCGCCTCGCGGATCGGCAATGCGTCGAGGTCGGCGCGCAGCGCGACGAGCGGTCCGTCACCCGCGCCGCCCACCGGCTCGAGATCGACCGTCAGGCCCGTGCCGCCCGGCAGGATGCGCGGCGCGAGTCCGGCGGCCCGCAGCGCCTCGGCGACGAACGACGTGGTCGCGTGCTCACTGTGCCCGAGCTCGGGGTTGCGGTGCAGGTGGTGCCGCCACGCGACGACCTCGCCGTCGTGCGACGCGAGCCAACGCTCGATGCCGGCACGAGCATCCGCCCCGCGAGCGCCCGATCCGCCGCTCATGCGGGCACCGACGCCGCGCGCTCGGCGTCGATCTCGGCCGCTCCCGCGCGCAGCAGCGTCAGGAGCTCGCGCTTGAGCTCGAACTCCTCCTGCGTGTAGGCCGTCGGGTCGAGGCCGAAGATCTCGACGCCATTGCGGTAGTGCTCGAGCATGGCGTTCGCGACCGTCTGCGGCGAGCCGACGAACGCCGGCACGCTCTCGACGCCCGTGACGCGCGCGAGGCCGAGGAAGAGGCTGCCGTCGACCCAGTCGCCCTCGCGAGCCCGGTCGTAGATCTTGCGCCGACTCACCGACTCGGGACGCTCGATGTCGAGTCGGAGGAGGTCGGCTCGCGTCTCGAGCTCGCGCACGATCCCCTCGGCGATGCCGCGGGCCCGCTCGTCGGTTTCGGCGACGATCTGGTTGGCGTTGTACCAGAAGCGAAGCGTGCGCGCCTTCGACTCGGCGAGCGCTCGCACGCGGCTCGTGACCTCGAGCGTGTCGGCAACGGAGGTCGCCGGGAGCGAGAACGTGTCTGCCCACGCGGCGGCGACCTCGAGCGCCTGCGGCGACGAGCCGGCCCACGAGATCTCGGGGTACGGCGTCGAGTGATTGCCGACGCCCGACATTGCTCCCTTGACGCGGTAGAACTCGCCCTCGAAGTCGAACGGCTCGGTTGCCGTCAGCTCGCGCACGTAGAGCTCGAGAAACTCGTTGGCCCGCGCGTAGCGCCGCGATTTGTCGATGAAGTCGCCGTCGCGCTGCTGATCGACCTCATTGTGGCCGGTGATGAAGTGGTGGATGAAGCGGCCGCCCGACAGCATGTCCATCGTCTGCGCGAGGCGCGCGACCGTCGTCGGCGACTGCCGGCCGATGCGGTGCGCCGAGACGGTCTTGAGTCGCCTCGTGTTCGCGAGCACCCAGGCCGACTGCGCGTACACGTCGGGCCAGCCGCTGCGCTCGGCCACGAGCACCCCGTCGTAACCGATCTCCTCCTGCTCACGCGCCGCGGTGAGCACGGTTTCGACGTTCGTCGAGTTCCGAACCGACCAATTGCCGCTCGACGTGGCGCGACGCTGCACGACGGTCGCTGGGTCGCCGATCGGGGCGCTGGCGATCTGCAGGCGAGATCGAAGTTCAATGGGCATAGGGCTCCCTCGGCGGTCACACGTCATCTTCCGGAGCGGCGCACCGCTCTCTCGTGCAGCCGTCGGCAGTGTCGATCACTGTAGGCACGCAGCGCAGCGCGCCACCAATAAGCCACGGTGCATGCCGCCCATAGCAGAAGCTTATCGCCCCGCGTCGCCCGCGTTTCCGGGCAAGACGGGCGGAATGCGCGCCCCTCGCGTGCGCCCGGCCGGCGCCGCACGTTACGACACATTTCTCCGCATCGGCGGATGCCGGCGGCCGGCAGACGCGGATGCCCGCGCGCCCGCCGGCCCGCGTGGAGAGGGCGCGCTCCCGCAACGCGCAACAATGGTGGGCATGCACATCACAGGGCCGTGGCGCCGGTCGGCCCACGCGGCCGGGCTCCTCCGCGCCGACGGCCGCCCGGCGCAGACCATCTTCGCCGAGATGACCGAGCTCGCCACGAGCACGGGCGCGGTCAATCTCGGGCAGGGCGTGCCCGAGGACGGCGCGCCGCCCGAAGTGCTCGAGGCCGCGCGCGCAGCGATCGCCGACGGCCGCAACCAGTACGCGCCGGGGATCGGCGTGCCCGCCCTGCGCCGGGCGGTCGCCGAGCATCAGCGGCGCTGGTATGGGCTCGACGTCGACCCCGACCGCGAGGTCGTCGTCACGGCGGGCGCGACCGAGGCGATCGCCGCGGTCCTGCTCGCGCTCGTCGAGCCGGGCGACGAGATCGTCGCCATCGAGCCGTACTACGACGAGTATGCGGCGCTCGCAGGCCTCACGGACGCGAAACTCGTGACCGTGCCGCTTCGGCGGGCGACCGTCGCGACGCTGCCGCCAGCATCCGGCGCGGACCCGGCTCCGCCGAGGTTCACGATCGACCCCGACGAGCTCGCCTCGGCCGTCACCGACCGCACGCGCCTCATCATCGTGAACACACCCCACAACCCGACCGGGGCACTGCTCCCACGGGAGACCCTCGCCCACATCGTGCGCGTCGCCGAACGACACAACGCCCTCATCGTGACCGATGAGGTCTACGAGCACCTCGCGTACGGCGGCACGCACACGCCGATCGCCGCGATCCCCGGCGCCAGGGATCGAACCATCACCATCTCGTCGGCCGGCAAGACGTTCTCGGCCACGGGTTGGAAGGTCGGCTGGCTCACGGCCCCGCCGTCGCTCGCGCAGTCGGTCCTCATGGTTAAGCAGTACCTCACCTACTCCAACGGGACGCCGTTTCAGCACGCCGTCGCGGTCGGGCTCGGCCTGCCGGACGCGGTCTTCGAAGGGCGCCGCCAAGACCTCGGCCGCCGCGCGGCAAAGCTGGCCGATGCCCTCGCGCGGCTCGGGCTCGACGTCGCCCGACCCGCCGCCGGGTACTTCGTGTGCGCCGACGCTGCGCCGCTCGGGGCGCGCGACGGTGCCGACTTCGCGCGAACGCTCGCGAGCGAGGCGGGCGTCGTGAGCATCCCGGTCGCGTCGTTCTGTCGCGACGGCAGCGAGGCCGGCCGCACGTTCGGCACGTGGCTGCGATTCGCCGCGTGCAAACACGACGCGACGCTCGACGAGGCGATCGCTCGGCTCGAGGCGCGCTAGCGCGTCGGTCCCGCCCGGTACGAGCCCGCCGCGGCCGCGCCCGTTTCTTTCGCCGTGTGACGCTCCATTTCGAGCCGATCGTCGTGCACCGTTAGCGTGGCGGGCTGGACGCGCCGAACCCGATAGGGGCCCCGGCCGGCCTGGCCAGGCGCCAGGCGCGAGGCGGACGCTCGCACAGCGCGCGAGCACCTCCACGAGGAGGACCACCTGCCACCGACCGGCCGACCGGAATCCCTCGACGGCCGTCTCCACTCCCGTCAGCCAGTACGCCCCGCCAGCCAAGAGGAATTCCATGACAACGGCACCGACCGTCCCCGACGCCCAGCTGGCCGGCGCGAGCCAGGATCGGAGCGCGAGCGGTGGGGTCGTCGAACTGCACAGCGTCGGGAAGTCGTTTGGTGAGGCCGGCCGCGAGCGCGTCGTGCTCCGTGATGTGGATGCTCGTATCGAGCCGGGCGAGATCGTCGCCGTGATCGGCGCGAGCGGTTCCGGCAAGTCGACGTTGCTCCGCGTTCTCGGTGGGCTCTCCGATCCGACGACCGGCCGGGTCACGATCGACGGCACGCCCGTCCAGCCGTACGATCCACGATCGGCCGTGGCCTTTCAGGAAGCACGGCTCCTGCCGTGGCGCTCGCTCGCCACCAACATCGCGCTCGGCCTCCCGCGGAGGGCTCGCGGTGTCGAGGGACGCGAGCGCGTGGCGCGCCTGCTCGAGCTGGTTGGCCTGAGCGAGTTTGCCGAGCACCGCCCGCGTGAGATCTCGGGCGGCATGGCGCAGCGCGTATCGCTGGCCCGGGCGCTCGCTCGCAGGCCTGACGTGCTCCTGCTCGACGAGCCGTTCGGCGCGCTCGACGCCCTCACCCGCCTGCGTATGCACGATCTGCTCCTCGACATCCACACGGCCAACCCGTGCACCGTCGTGTTCGTCACCCACGACGTTGACGAGGCGCTGATCCTCGCCGACCGGATCTTCGTCGTGGGCACCGAGGCAGCCGCGAGCACGGCCGACGGCGCCGGACGCTCCGCTGACGACCGTGACATCGCCGGCGCCCGGGAAGGCGCCACACTGCTGCGCATTGACGAGCTCGCCGAACCCCGCCCGCGCAGCCGGTCGAGCAAGGAGTTCCTTCGCTTGCGTCACGAACTGCTCGCAGCTCTCGGCGTGCACCTGCACGCCGAGGCCGGTGAACCCGCAGGCGGCTCGACGGAGGACGCGACCACGCCCGCGCGGTAGGGCCCTCATCTCGAACCCACCAGACCACCACACGCAACAACAGCATCCGGAGCCCTCAATATGACTCGACACCCAATCCGACTCGGCGCCGCAATCGCCGCCGCGGCGGCCCTCGCGCTCACCGGCTGCGCCGCCGGCGACGCCGGGGCCGGCGCACCGGAAACCCTCAACATCGACTACGCGACGTACAGCGTGCTGAGCCTGGTTATCAAGGACCAGGGGTGGCTCGAGGAGGCACTGGCCGAGGAAGGCGTCGGGGTGAACTGGGTGCTCTCGGCGGGTTCGAACAAGGCGAACGAGAACCTGCGCGCGGAGGCTATCGACTTTGGCACGACTGGCGGCGGTCCCGCGCTGCAGGCCCGCGCCAATGGGGCCGACATCTCCACGGTCTACGTCACGCACGCCAGCGAGGGCTTCGGGCTCGCGGTCGCCGCCGACTCGTCGATCACGTCGATCGACGACCTGCGCGGCGCTTCCATCGCCGTCACGAGGGGCACCGACCCGTACTTCTACCTGCTCCAGGCCCTCGAGGAGGCCGGCATCGGCGCCGACGAGGTCACGCTCGAAAATCTCCAGCACGCCGACGGTCGCGCGGCCCTCGACACCGGCCAGGTCGACGCGTGGTCGGGCCTCGACCCGATCCTCGCTGGCGCCGAACTCGCGGGCGCGCAGTTGATCCACACGGACCCGTCGCTCATCAGCCCCATCGTGCTCAACGTCAACAACAGCTTTGCATCGCAGCATCCCGAGCTGACACAGCTCGTCATCGATACCTACGAGCGCGCACGCACCTGGGTGCTCGAGAACCCCGACGAGGCGCTCGGGATCTATGCCGATGGTGCGGGCCTGGAGGACGACGTGGCCGAGCTCGCCTTCGGCCGGTTCAACCACGACATCAGCGGTGTGCCGAACAGCGACGACCTCTCACCCGTGCTGCTGACGATCGGCGGCTTCATGGTCGAGTCGGGCGATGTGCGGAGCGAGGACGAACTCAACGATGCCCTCGGCACGCTCTTCGACCCGTCGTTCGCGGAGGCCGCCGCGAGCGGCGCCTCCACCGAGTAGCGATCCGGTCGCGACGAGCGCGACCGCCGTCCCATCGATGAATCCCAGCAGGAGCCCGTCATGACCACAGGCGAACAGCTCGACGAACGCGCCAACCCCGACTCGCGCTCGACCGGGCCCATTGGCACGGACGCCGGCTCGGCACGCCGCCGAGGGCTGCCCGGTCACCCTGGGCGCACGCGAGACCGCAGCGCGCGGGTCATCCGGGGAACCGGCGACGCCGGCGGTCGCACTCGTCGCCGCGCCGGCGCGTATTGGCTGCTCGGGGCGATCGTGCCGCTGCTGCTGCTCGCGCTCTGGCAGTGGAGCACGTCGGTCGGCATCTTCACGTCCGTCCAGTTGCCGCCGCCAGCCGACGTGGTCACGGCTGCGGTCGACTTGATCGAGCGCGGACAGTTGCTCGGCCACGTCGGGATCTCGACGCAACGGGTGCTGCTCGGCTACGTCATCGGTTCGCTGCTCGGTCTCGCGGTCGGCGCGGCCGTCGGCCTCTCGCGTCTCACGGACGCACTGTTCGCCCCAACGGTCGGCGCCTTCCGCGCCGTCACGGGGCTCGCGTGGGTGCCGCTGCTGGCGCTCTGGATCGGTATCGGCGAAGACTCGAAGGTGACACTCGTCGCAATCGGCGCGTTCTTCCCCGTCTATACGACGGTCGCGGCGGCGCTCCGTCACGTTGACCCGTTGCTGGTCGAAGCCGGTCGTGCCTTCGGTCTCACGCGACTCGAGCTGCTCCTGCAGGTGCAGGTGCCTGCCGCGCTCCCGTCAATCGTCGCCGGACTCCGCCTCGCTCTGGCCCAGTCGTGGTTGTTCCTCGTGGCCGCCGAGCTCTTGGCTTCCTCAAGCGGGCTCGGGTTCCTGCTCGTCGACTCGCAGAACAACGGCCGAACCGACCGGATGCTGCTTGCGGTCGTGCTGCTCGCGGTCATCGGCAAGCTGTGTGATGGCCTGTTCGGCATCGCGCAGAAGCGGGTGCTCGCTCGCTGGACGTAGCGCCAACGAGATCCGGCTCGAATCGACTCCGCAAGTTAGGTGTACCTAAGGTAGCCTTGCCGTGCGCGCAACGCCGCGCCATGAGCCCGCAGGAGTACCGATGACGACGACCGCCTCCACCGCGACCGACGCGCTGCCGATCAGCCAGCGCCTGCGCGAGCGAACTGCTCAGGCGCACGAGAGCGCTGAGCGCGCCGCCTTCCTCGAACGCCTGCTCGGCGGCAACCTCAGCATCGACGCGTGGGCGGCGCTGCTGCAGCAGTACGGCGCGGTGTACGAGGCGCTCGAGGCCGCGACCCGACGGCTGCGCGAGCGCCGCGACCTGCCCGGTCTCGTCGTCGAGGAGCTCGACCGCGTGCCTTCGATCGAGTCCGACCTCGCCGCTCTCGCCCCGCGCGTCTCGACACCACTGCCGGGCGTGCTGCCCGAAACTCGGTCCTACGCCGACCGTATCCACGACGCCGCCGGCGATCCCGCCCGCCTCCTCGCGCACCACTACACGCGCTATCTCGGCGATCTGTCGGGCGGTCAGGCCATGCGCGTCATGATCGACCGCGCCTACGGGTTGCCCGACGACGAGGCGAGGTTCTTCGCCTTCGACGCGATCGACGAGCTCGTGCCGTTCAAGCGCGCCTACCGCACACGGCTCGACGAGCTGCCGTTCGACGAGGCCGCCATCTCCCGGCTGCTCGACGAGGCCAACGAGAGCTTCGCCCACAACGAGCGCATCTTCACGGCCCTCGAGCGCACATTCGCCTAGCGTCACCCGCCGGCCCCACCCGAAGCTTCGGGATCTCGGACAGCTTCGGGCCTCGCACCGGGCTTCGGCGGGCCCGCTGCTACGAGAACGCCGCGGGATCAAGGCCGAGGCGTCTTCGGATCAGCAGACCGACTGCCCAGCTCGCCAGCCCGGTCGCGGTGAGCCCGAGACCACTGCCGACGAGCAGCGCCGGGCTGATGGGCCCTCGGTCGCCACTCGCGACCGTCAGCGGCGCCGGCCCGGCCTGCGCGGGTTGCGACTGCGCGCCGTCCGCGGGACCAGCGTCGGCCAGGGCGTCCGCACCCGCTCCCCCGCCCCCGTTGCCTCCGGCTCCCGCTCCGCCGCCTCCCGGCACCTGCTGGTTCAGGTTGGGCGCCGGTGCCGCGTTGTAGTTGCCGGCGACGGGGCCGCCCGCGCCGTCGAGGCTCACCGTCATGGGCGTCGTCGGCTTGTACGGGTCGCGCTGGCCGTTCGACGTGAACCAGTACGAGAACTGGCCCGTCTCGCCCTGGAAGTCGACGAAGTCGGCCGGGAACGACCCCCAGTACGAACCATTGGCCGCGTTCCGCGCCGCCTGCTCGGTCGCGGACTCCATGCCGGAGCCGGGCACCCCCTGCCCCTCGTTGGTGCCCGTGTACGCGACGCCCAAGTAGTCGGGCGTCATGGTGAACCCGCCATCGCGCTCGACAGCATCGGCCGTCAACCCGGTGAGATTGGCGAGCGTGATCGTGCGCTCCTCGAGCGCAACCCACTTCGAGGCGTCGTGCATGGATGCTCCGTAGCCGGATGCGGTCGCCGTCACCTTCCCGTTCCCGTTCGCGTCCACCACGAGCAGCGGGTCGGTCGCCGACCAGTAGGTCATGCCGCCGTAGAAGGCGACCGTGAACGAGCCGCGCCACTGGACCTGGACCGAACCGTCCGCCTCGGTCGCGACCTCGCCGCCCGTGATGCGCACCTGCGACTCGGTGTACGAGCCCTGGCGCTGCACCGAGACGGGCGCCCCGGTCCGATCGGTGCACTTCGTCGACCAGCTCGCCTGCTCGAAGCTCTGCCCGACGGGCTTGATGATCGTCACGTTGCCCGCGGCCGAGGCGTACATGCCGTCGCCATCCGTCCAGGGCGTCGCCGCGCCCTTGTCGCCCGCCCGCCCGGCCACGAGGAAGTTGCAGCCGCCGAAGAAGGCGCCGGCGTTCGACTCCTGATTCAGGCCCCAGTAGAACGTGGCGCCCGCCGTATCATCGCCGCCCGGGTCGTTCCCCTCGACACCGCCGTCACCGCCGTTCCCGCCGCCGTCGTTCCCGTCGCCGTCGTTCCCGCCGGCGTTGTCACCGGCCGCCTTGGTCGTCACCGTGCGCGTCGCTGCCGATCCGTTCTCCCCCGCGAGCTGCGGGGTCACCGCGACCGTGTACTGGGTCGATGGCGCCAGCCCGGTGAGCGTCGTCGTTCCCCCTGAGGCGGCCGGGTCAGCGGGGACCGTGCGCTCGGCGACCGGTGTTCCCGTCGCCGCAGGCCCCGCGAAGGCCTGGACGACGTAGGAGCTCGGCGGCCCCGCGGCCGAGCCTGCCGGCCACCCCCAACTCGCCGCGATCGACCTGGCCGTCACGAGGGGCGCGTCCAGCTCCGGCGCTGCGTCGGCGAGCGGGGCGACGACCACGATCGTCACCGGCGAGGCGAGCTCGATGACGGTCTCGCCACTGCCGTCGACGAGCACGGCGTCGAACTCGTGCGGGCCTCGGGCGAGGGTCGAGACGTCCCAACGCCCACTCGCCGTTCCGCCGTCCACGACCGCTTTGTCGAGTAGCTGCAGCACTGAGCCGTCCGCGCGGGAACGCAGTTCCACGCGGCCGGGCGCATCCCCGAGGCCCGAGAACGACACCGCGACGCCCCCGTCGAAGCCCTCGGGCACCCGGCCGTGATCGACGGATGCCGCGGGACCGTCGGCGACGGCGTAGTCGATGGCGATCGGTGCGCCGGGCTTCTTCGGGTCGGCGGCGCCACCGGAGGTGTACCAGTACGCGGCCTGGCCGGTCTGCACGTTGAAGTCGATGAAGGACTGCGGGAACGAGCCCCAGCCCTCCTTCTCCCGGTTCTGCGGACCGGAGGGGCCGCCTGGGTCACTGTCGATCGCGATTCCCGCGTAGTCGGGATCGATGGTCACGCCGGTCGCCGTGAGATCGACACCGGAGAACGTCGCGAGCTCGATCTCGGTCGGCTCCAGCTCCACCCACTTCGAGGGATCGTTCATGTCCGCCCCGTACCCCGACGCAATACCCGTGAGCGTGCCGACACCGTTCTCGACGGACAGCACCGGATCGCTGATCGTCCAGTACGTCATACCGCCGTAGTAGACGATCGTGAACGACCCCTTCCACGAGATGCTGCCGGTATCGGCGTCGACATCGAGCCTCCCGGAGCCGCCAGCCAAGTTCACCTGATTGCCCGACGACGACCCCGGCTGCGTGGTCACCGGACCGCCGGCTGAGTCCAGGCACTTCGTCGACCACGTCGGCTCGACCTGGTTGCCGGCGCTGTCGGGCTTCGTGATCGTCACATTCCCATCGCTGGTCGAGTACAAGCCGTCGGTCTCGGCCCACAGCCGCGAGCTGCCGGCGTCGCCCGCCGTCCCTGCGGCGAGGAAGTTGCAGCCGCCGAAGTACGCGCCGCCTCCGGACTCCTCGTTCACCCGCCACGAGAAGCCCACGTCGCTGACCACCGACTCCGCCGCACTCGCGGCCTCGATCGCGAACCAGCCGCCGCCGGTCATGAGGCTCGCGATGCCGAGGCCCGCGAGGAGCCGCGCGATGATTCCCGGTCGGTTCCTGCCGGGTCCGCTGCGGCCTCGCCGTCGCGCCGTGGCCGTCGGGCTGCAGCCCTCGCCGCGGCGGAAGACCGCCAGCCGGCCGGTCATCGCTCCTCCTCCGTCCCGCGCGTCGCCGCCTCGTTCGGTGCCGAGGTCGACGCCCGGGCTGCGGCGAGCACGAGCGTCGGTGCATCGCCGTCGGCTCCGCCCGTCCGGGTGCCATCGGCGTCGTCGGCCACCGCAGCGAGATACGTCGGCGAGGTCTCGCCCTGCCTGGTCGCCGCCGGATCATCGTCTCCGGGTGCCGTGCCGGCACCCCCGGCCGCACCCGCGCCTGACTCCGCCTCCGCGCCGATCGAATCCGGACCGGCCGGACTCGAGCCGCCCTGGCCGCCCGCATTCGCAGCGACCGTCTCGAACCACGAGGTCGGCGGCACATCACCGGACGTCGGCGTCGACGGCGGAACTTCGGCGGCGAAGAAGTCGTTCATGCGATCCGCGCTGTCCGCCACCACCACGGGATCGCGCTCCAGCTGCTGCCGCGCGACGGCGCCGTCGACGCGCTGCCTCGCCCTCGCGCTGCGCAGCTCTTGGGCTCGCCGAAGCGTCGCGGTCTTGCGTCGCTGTTTCTCGCGCTCGCGGATGGCCCTGCGCTCGCGCTGGCCGCGCACCTTTTCGAGCGCCGCCGGGTTGACGCCGAGCAGCAGGCTCTTCGCCGCGAGGTAGGCGCCCACGCCCACCGCGAGCGCGACGATGGCGAGGCCTGCCACGATGAGCACGGGCAGCAGCACGAGGAGCCAGTCGGGCAGCGGCTGCGCCGCTGGCGTCGTCACGGTCGTGATCGGTGCCGACGTCGCGACGGGGGCCGCCGCCACCTCCTCCGACTGTTCCGGGGCCGCCTCGTCGTTCGTCTCCCCGGCCGTCGCACCGGCGTCGCCCGCCGTCCCGGTGCCGGCCGCGGGGGCGGGGAAGCTCACTGGCGTGAACGACTCGTTGTTCGCGTTCTTGACGCCGTGCGCGCCGATCGTGATGACGCCGCACTGCACCTCGAGGCAGTTGACCGTCGTCTCGTTCAGGTCGCGGTCGAAGGTTTGGAAGACGGCACTCGGGACGCGCATGGTGCCGGACCAGGTGCCGTCCGCGGCCACCTCGCCGCCGTTTGCGGCATAGGCGGTCGAGCTGCCGGGGAAGGTGACGAAGAGCTGGTAGCCGACGGGGTTGCTCTCGTCGTCGTACACGTAGCGGTAGTCCTCGCCGGTGACGCCGCCGGCACTCGGCGTCCACGAGCCACCGGCCGGATCATCCACCCAGCCGAAGAGCACGTAAATTCCGCCGAATCCTCCCTGCACCGACTGGAAGCCGGAGCCGGACACCTGGATCGTGCTCTCGGTGTCAGCAGTCAGCGTGCCGGACACCGTGACCTGCCCGGCCGCGTGAGCGGGGGCGGCCCCGACGCCGACGAGCGCCCACACGGCGGCGAGCGCCGCGATGGCTGCTACGACGAGGGTGCGGCCGATGCTCCGCGCGCCGATGCTCAAGGAGGTCATGGGGCGTTCCTTCCACGCGTTGCGTCCGCCGTCAGGCGGGCGCGTCGCTCGGGCACGACGATGGGCGCGCCCGTGATCGGGTCTTCGAGGATCTGCACGGGATGGTCGTAGACCTCACCGATGCGCTCGCTCGTGAGCACCTCCGTGGGCGCGCCGTCGGCCACGATCCGGCCGTCGGAGAGCAGCGCAATGCGGTCGGCGTACGCCGCCGCAAGATCGAGGTTGTGCACGATGATGACGACCGCGCAGCCGGTCGCCGCGTAGTCGCGCGTCAGTGACAGCACCAGCTCCTGGTGCTTGATGTCCATCGCGGCCGTCGGTTCGTCGAGCAGCATGACCGACGAGGTCTGCGCGAGCACGCGCGCGAGCGCCGCCCGAGCGCGCTCACCGCCGGAGAGGGACGGGTAGTGGCGGTCGGCGAACCGCTCGATGTCGGTCCGCCGCATCGCGCCGCGCGCGATGAGCTCGTCGCGATCGCTGTCACTCGTGCCCCGCCAGGGGGCACGGCCCATGTCGACGACCTCTTCCACGGTGAACGGGAAGGCGATGTCGACGTGCTGCAGCAGCACGGCCCTGCGCATCGCGAGCTCGGTGTTCGTCCAGGCGTAGCTCGCCAGGCCGTCGAGCTCGACGCTGCCGCGCACGATGTCGACGTCGGCGGTGATCACATTGATCAACGTCGACTTGCCTGCGCCGTTGGGCCCGACGAGCGCGAGTACCTCGCCCGCGCGAATGTCGAGGTCGACGCCGTCGAGGACCCGGCGCTCGCCGAACTCGACGGTCGCGCCGCGCACCGTCAGCACGACGGCGCCGTGCTCCACTGGCCGCGGGCGGCGGGCAGCGCCCATGAGGATCGAGCTCACTGCCAGCCACCCCCCTTCGATCGGCTGCGGCGGATGAGGTAGAAGAAGAACGGTCCGCCGATCATCGACGTGAGCATGCCGATCGGCAGGTCGGCGTACTCGACGAGGGTGCGCGCCGCGAGATCGGCGACCGTGAGCAACAGCGCCCCGCCGAGCACCGAACAGATCAGGAGCGCCCGGTGAGCCGGCCCGATGATCATGCGGATGATGTGCGGCACGACGAGCCCGACGAAGGCGATGATGCCGGCGAACGCGACCGCCGCCGAAACGAGCAGCGCGACGTAGATCATGACGAGGACGCGCACGCGTTCGACGTTGACGCCGACGTGCCGCGCGGCCTTCTCGCCGAGGCTCAGCAGGTCGAGCTGACGCCCCATTCCGATCGCCAGGAGGCAGCCGACGACGACGAGCGGTGCGACGAGCGCGACCTGCTCCCACCGGCTGCCGTTGAGGCTGCCCATCTGCCAGAACACGATCTGCTCTCGCGCCTGCGTCGGTGCTCGGAACGTGATGAACGCGATGAGCGCGCCGCACACGGCGTTGACGGCGACGCCCGTGAGGATGAGCGTGATGACCTCGGTTCGCCTGCCCTGCCGCGAGAGCGCGTACACCACGAACGTCGTGATGAGGCCCGCGACGAACGCGAACGCCGGTGTCGTGAACGGGCCGAGGAACGTGAGGCTGAACAGGATGGAAAAACTCGCGCCGACCGCGGCGCCCGACGAGACGCCGACGGAGCCGGGCTCCGCGAGCGGGTTGCCGAAGATGCCCTGCATCAGGGTGCCGGCGACGGCGAGAGCCGCCCCGACGAGCAGCGTGAGCACGATGCGCGGGAACCGCACCTCGGTGAGCGCCGCCGATCCGAACTCGTGGCTCGGGCCCGCGATCCAGTCGATGCCGACCGAGTGCAATACGAAGCCGAGCACCTCGTTCGGCGGGATGTAGAGCTGGCCGATCATCGCCGACACGAGGCAGCCGGCGACGAGCAGTGCCCCGAGCACGATCGCGAGCAGCGCCGCGCGGCCCCGCTTCGTGCGCGGCGGTGTCGGCTTCGGGCGTTCGAGCGGGTCGGCGCGCCGCAGTGCCCCGTGCCCCCGATCGCGTCGCGTGTCCGTGGACACTGGAGCACCGTGCGCGGTCGGCAGCGCACTGGGCGGCGCGCCGGTCTGCGCCCGCGGCTCGGCGGGGGCGTCATCGCCCGCGGGCGAGGGGTTCGCGCGGTCGTGCAGCGTCGTCACGCGTTCGTTCCTCTCCCGCCGCGAGCGGGCGCGCCGGATGCCTCGGCCCCGCCGGCGTCGTCCGGCGCGTACGCGTACTCCGGCGCGTAGATGGCAACACCGAGCGCCGCGAGCACCGAGGCGGTGCGCGGGCCGAAGCTCATGACCTCGTAGTCGCTCATGTCGACGATGCGCCGGTTCGCGCCTGCCGGCGTCTGCTTGATGCCGGGCAGCTCGAGCGCCTCGTCGATGCCGCCGACGGAGGCGAGACCGAGGGTCATGACGATGATGACGTCGGGCGCGGCCTCGACGAGGGCCTCGGCGTTGGTCGGCGCCATGCCCTCGAACCCGACCTCGGTCGCGACGTCGCGCGCGCCGATGCTCTGGATGATCGAGTCGGCGCCGGAGCCCGCGCCGAACCAGTAATAGATGCTGCCGCGCAGGTACAGGAAGACGGTGCGGGGCTTCTGCTCCGGGTCGGACGGCGCCATGGCGCCGAGCCCCTGGATCGTGACGCCGATCTCCTCGTTCGTGCGGTTCACGAGCGCCTCGCCGGCCTCGGGGACGCCGAGCGCATCGGCGACGAGCTGGATCTGGGCGCCGACGCCCTGCACGCCCTCTTCGTAGACGATGGGAACCATCACGACCGGGATGCCCGCCTCGCGCAGTTGCAGTTGGACGTCGTACGGGCCTACCGAGGAGTCAGTGATGACGACGGTCGGCGCCAGGTCGAGGATCGACTCGGCGCTCAGCTCATGACCGTTCTGCGTCACGAGCGGCAACTGCTCATTGCCGGGCATGAGCTGCTCCACGTCGGTCGCCGTGTCGCGGCCGACGAGGTTGCAGCCGAAGCCGAGGCCGATGACGGCGGCGGCGAGCCCGCCGTTCTGGTTCACGGCCAAGATCCGGGAGGTGTCGGCCACGGTCGTCATGGCGCCGTCGGAGCTCTCGATGGTCGCTGGCAGCCGCTGCAGCGCCTCCGGCGCGTCGGTGACGGGCGGAATCGCGGCGGTCGACGTGTACGCGGTCGTCGGCCCGGTGATCGTCCTGGGGTCTGGCAGGTCGGCGCTCGTCACTCCGGGAAGGGCGGGCGGTGCGGGCACGGTCTGGGCGGGAGGCTGGACGCAGCCGCCCGCCGAGGCGCCGGGGGAAGCGCCGACGTTGTGAATGCCGTTGACCCACAGCAGGCCGACGGCGAGCACGATCACGAGCCCCCACGCGGAGCGGCGCAGGGTCTGCCGCTTGAAGCGGCGAAGGAGACGGGGAAGCGCCATTCCGGCTAGGCCCCACGCCTGCGGAGTGCGAGCAGGGTCGCCGCGGTGCCGAGCACGAGCGCGCCCGCGCCGATGGCGACGACCTCGGTGAAGCCGGCGATCCCGGTTGGGGTCAGGCCGCTACCGGTGCCCGTGCCGGAGCCCGTGCCCGTGCCGGAGGTCGTCCCCGGCGCCGGTGCCCCGGACGGCACCTGGGTGCCGGGCATGGCCGGGGTCGCGCTCGGGATCTCAACGCCGATGGTCGATTCGGGATCCTCGGCCTGTGCGGCGAGCACCCCGATGGGCGCAGCGACGGCCTCGCCCGCGGCCGCGCTGAAGCCGACGGTGAGCGCCGCCGCGAGGAGGACAGCGGTCGCACCGCCGGCGGCGAGCGCGCCGGCGCGGCCCTCGCGGCCACGAGCATCCTGGCCCTCGCCCGGCTCGTCGTCGAGGCCGAACCCGCCGTCGACGTACGTCGCGGCGAGCAGATCGAGCCGGCGACGGCGCCACCACCAGAACGCGACGGCCGCGAGAGCGATCAGCACGACGACGATGAGCGCCACGAGGGTCCACGGCACCCCGAACGCCGAGAGCTCGGTCGTGACGGCGACGGGCGCATCGGTGAAGGCGCCGACCGGCTGCAGGTAGAGCGTGAGCGTGCCGTCGACGGGGCCGACGACGCTCGTCGGCACCTCGCGCGTGACCGACACCGACGAGCCCGGCAGCAGCTCGGGCACCTCCATGCCCTGCAGCGCGATCGGGGCGATGCCGCCGATGCCGGCGATACGCAGGTCTTCCAGTGTCGCGAGCCGCACGTTTCCCGTATTCGTGAGCACGTAAGTGACGGTCACGGTGCCGCCGCCGAAGGGATTCCAGCCGGCTGCGTAGCCCGTCGTCAGCGAGGAGATCTCTGCGACCGGGGCGATCTCGCCGCTGACGCGCAGATCGACGCGCAGGCCGAGGCGGCGCTCCACCTGCACCTGGCCGCCGGCGTCACCTGGGAGCAGCGAGGCGACGATGGCCGCGGCGTGGTCGCCGGGCGTGGCGTTGTCCGGCACCGCGACCGTGAACGTCACGTCGGCCGACTCGCCCGGCCGCAGCGTGAGGTCGGGCGCGTCGACCGTGATCCAGGTGCCGGCGTCGATCGACGCTTCTTCGAGCGGCAATATGTCGATCGAACCGGTATCGGTCGTGAAGGCGTCGGCCGCGTACACCGTCAGTGGCAGGTCGCTCCCGCCGGTGTTCGTCACGCGCATGGTGTCGGTGATCGTCTGGCCGGGGTCGACGTCGTGCGCGAAGTTCGCGCGGCCGGAGCCGTGATCGTTGTCGACGGTTGCGACCGTCCAGGCGGGCGGCTCGTCTGTCGCGGCGTCGGCGGCGAGCGGGTGCATGACGAGCGCCGCGAGCGCGATCAGCGACGCGATGACGGTCGCCGCCGCGTGGCGCAGCGTCGTGCGGATGGCGTGAGGCATGGTCCCTCGAATGCGTGTGTCGTGCGTGGAGTGGTTGCCGATGCGGACGCGGCGTACGGTCACCGGGGTCTGGCGGCCGGGACCGGACCGGCGATGCGTCCGTGCGCCGGTTCCCCGGGGAGCGGCCGTCGAAGGCTTCCCCCGGGGAACGCGCCAGGTCGCTCGAGTCTCAGCTGATGGCCGTGACCGTCAACGTCGTGCGGTAGTCGCCCGCCGGAGCCTTGTCGACGGGGACGGCGAGGCTGAGGTCTGCACCGAGCGTCGCGCTCGCCGCGGCCGATGAGCTCCCGAGCGTCTTCGCCGTCGCGAGGCCGTCGGCGTCGCCTGCGCCCGCCGTCACGGCCGCTCCGGCCGTGACGGCGGGCGCGGCTGCGTCGATGATCTTCGGCGTCCAGCCGAGGTACGACGACGAGAAGGAGCTTCCGCCGCTCGCCGTGAAGTCGCCCGCCTGGCCGGAGAGCGACCACGAGTACGGTGCGGTGCCACCCGCACGGGTGTCGTTGACGACCACGTTCGTGAGACTGCCGGACGCGACGAACGTGTCGTCGACCTGTTTCGCCGTGCCGAGGTCCACGCCGTCAGCCTCCGCCCATGTCCAGCCGAACTCCCCCGTGGGGTCACCGGGCTCGCCCGGATCGGTCGGGTCTTCGGCGTCAGGGATCGTCACGCCGATGTCGCCCTCGCCCGCGGCGGGCGGCGGCGTCGTCGTCTCGACCTCGTAGGCCACGGTGAACGGCACCGCCGGCTTCTTGGGATCGGCTGCGCCGCCAGACGAGTACCAGTACGACGACTGCCCCGTGAGGATGTTGAAGTCGACGAAGGACTGCGGGAATGCCCCCCAGGTCTCGCCGCTCCTCGACTGCGGGCTCATGCCGCCGTCCGTGTCGACCTCGACCCCGAGATAGTCGGGCTGCACGGTCAAGCCCGTCGCCGAGACCTCGGCGCCCGAGAAGGTCGCGAGCTCGATCGCGGTCTCGGGCAGCGTGACCCACTTCGACGTGTCGTTCATGTCAGCGCCGTAACCGGACGCCGTCGCCGTCAGCGAACCAACGCCGTCAGCGATCGTCAGCACCGGGTCGTTCACCGTCCAGTACGTCATGCCGCCGTAGAAGACGAAGGTGAACGAACCGTCCCACGAGAGCCGCGCCGAGTTCGTGTCCACGTCGACCGTGCCCGTACCGGACGAGAGGTTCACCTGGTTGCCCGTGGTCGAGCCGGCGCCCGTCCCCACCGCGGTCCCCCCTGCGTTCTGGCACTTGGTCGACCACGTCGGCTCGACCTGGTTGCCCGCGCTGTCGGGCTTCGTGATGGTGACGTTGCCCTCACTGGTCTTGTAGAAGCCGTCGGGCTCGGTCCACAGCCGCGAACTGCCCGCATCGCCGGCCGCACCCGCGACGAGGAAGTTGCAGCCGCCGAAGTACGCGCCGCCACCCGACTCGTCGTTGACTCGCCATGAGAAGTCGACGTTGCTCACCGTCTGCTCGGCCGCGTTCGCCGGCGCCGCGCTCAAGCCGAGCGCGAGCCCTGCCGCAAGCGCGCCGATCGCGAGACCGGCGCCGCTCAGGATCGCAAGGCGCGACCCCGATCTCGGCGGCCGCGACGCCGCCCCGTCCTGCACTGTTGTCATGAGTTCTCCTGTCGCATCGCGCGGCCGGGGCGCGGCGGCATGCGCCGTGTCCGTGCCGCGCACGGATGCCCTCCCTCACGACCACCGGGAGAAGTAAGGCAGTACTAAGTTAGGGCAGGCTTACCTTACTGCAAACCCTCAGCTTCGCCAATCCCCAACACCTGCTTCCTGACGCAGACGGGGCGGAGCGACCGCCATGCAGCCGCTACGCCCCGTGCAATGAGTCCCCCGCCGCCTCACCCGAATCGCTTGATGGGAGCGCGAAGGGTGCCGATCGACGACGCCACGACGACGACAGCCGCCCCGACCAGCGCAATCGCGGCGCTCACGGTCGCTTCGGTGTTGCGAGACGCGGCGGCGTCGGGGTCGAGACCCTCCATCGGATGGACGAGGATGCCGTACGAGCTCACGAGCGTGACGGCCCAGACGAGCAGCACCGCGCCGCCGATCCACACGGCGAGCCAGTGGATGCGCGAGAGGGCGACGATGAGGGCCGGCACGAAGACTCCGGAGCACGCGATCACGGCGACGAGCAGCGCGCCGAGCGGCGAGAACTGTGGTTCCCGGGTGGTGATCGGCGCGCCGGTCACGGCCTGGATGGCCGGTTGAGGATCGGGCTGGAGCAGGGCGAGGATCGTCCAGATGAGCGCCGCGAGGAGCGCCGTCGTGGCGGCGACGACGGCCCGGACCTCGACCTGGTCTCGACGGGTCCAGCCCCCGAGCACGCTCTCGCGACGACCGACAGCGCCGAAGCATCCGACCATGACGCCGCCGACGATGACGAAGCCGGCGAGCGTGTCGGCAACCGAGCTGATGGCGATGTCGACGCCGCCGGTGTCGATCGGCAGCCACGCGAACAGCGCCCCGAGACCGATGACGACGATCACCAGGATCGTGGCCATCCACAGCAGGGTCGGCCCTGCGTCGGTCCGCCAGACCGCGGCGAGGCGCGACGCCAGCGCGGGGCGCTCGGCCCGAAGCGAACCACTGCTGTCGGTGAGGTTCGTTGCGTTGGTCATGACGTCGATCCCTTCGTCGATTCGTTTGTCGAGTTCGCGTGCGCCCCGGTGGAGCCGGCCGAGTGCGCCGCGTCATCTCCGGGCATCCCGGCCCCTTGGCGCCCGAGGAGGGCGACGAACGCCTCTTGGAAGTCGACGGGCGTCACGACGACGCCCGCGGGCGAGGGGTCGAGCGGTGAAGACGAGACGTCGACCGTGGCCTCCAGCGTCGCGCCGAGCTCGCGCTGCGCGACGACGCGACGAGAGCCGACGGTGCGTTGCACGCCCTCGGCCGGCCCGATGACGCGGACGAAGCGCCCAGCGAGGTCGTCGACCTCGGTCGCCTCGATGAGCCGGCCATCCCGGAGCACGATCGCGTCTTCCGCGATGCGCTCGAGTTCACCCACGTTGTGCGACGCGATGATGATCGACCGTCCGTCTTCGGCGTTGGTCCGCACGAGTTCCTCATAGAGCGCGAGCCGCTTGGGCACGTCGAGGCCGGCGTGGGCCTCGTCGATCACGACGTGGGGTGCGGCGGACGCCAGGGCGCACGCGATGGCGAACCCGGCCCGCTGGCCCAGCGACAGTTTGTGCAGGTAGCCCCTGCTGGGAAGCTCGAACGTGTCGGCGAGCCGCCGGTACTCGTGCATGCTCCACCCCGGCCGGGAACGGGCGAACGACAGGTACTCTCTCAGTCGCGAGTCGCCGAAGTTGTTGCCGTCGTGCGCGACCGCGAAGTGCGGGATGCGCGCGTCGGTCGCCACGGGACGGCCCGCGATCGAAATGGTGCCGCCCGTGGGCGCCAGCTGGCCGGCGAGCATGCGGAGCATGGTCGTCTTGCCTGAGGCGTTGGGGCCGAGCACGGCCGTGATAGCGCCCGTACGGATGGTGACGCTGAGGTCTCGCACCGCCTCGGCGCTGCCACCAAGGCGGGCGTAGCGTTTGGTGACGCGATCGAACGTGATCATCGAGTTTCCTCCTGACGGTGTGCCGGCGCGGATGCCGTGGTGTCGCCGGCGGATGCGATGAGCCGACCCGCGCTGGCGAGGATCTCGTCGCCCGCGAGGCCGAGTGCGAGGCCGGCGCGGATCGCCGGCGCGAGGGTCTCGTGTTCGTAGCGCTCGCGCCCGGTGGCCACGAGCTTCGCTCGCGCGCCCTCCGCGACGAACATGCCGAGCCCGCGGCGTCGCTCGATGAGCCCCTCCGCCGCCAGCTCGGCGAACGCCTTCGAGGCCGTCGCCGGGTTGATGCGGTACGCCGCGGCGTACTCGTTGGTCGACATGATGCGTTCGCCCTCCTCGAGTGCCCCGGCGACGATCTGCTCGCGAACCTGCCCGGCGATCTGCCGGTAGATCGGTTCGCGGTCCGTGAGTTCCATACGCGCCGCCTTCCCTGGTTCATTACTCGACTAATGAACCATAGAACCAGGGTGTCGTCAAGGGCGGCGGGTGGGCAGCTGCGCCCGGAGTGACGCGCCCTTCCGGGCACAACCGCCCACCGGCGGGTCGAGTTCTGCAAGTGCGGACGCCTACTTGGGCAGATCAGGCCACAGCAATGAGCACTGTCGCGATGAGGGCAGCGGCCAATGCAGTTGCTGCCAGCACGCCGGGACCGACACTGAGCGCAAGCGTCGACGGGGCCCAGGGGGCTGCGTATCGCACAGTGGATAGTGCGAATGAGAGGCAGCGCAGCGACCAGTACACGATGGCCGCGGCGCGACCACTGAGGACGGGCCAGAGCCTCGAGGATGCATCCGCCTGTGCCAGACGATCCGAGACCCCAGAGCTCAGGGACTGGCTGAGACCCACCAGTCTGCCGAGTTCACTCAGCTCAGGCCGGAGTCGGCCAGCAACGTGACCAACGCCGCGGCACTGCTGGCACTGAGGCGGATGCTGCCCCAAGGAGATTTGCCGTTCGCTCAACATCATGCAAACTGCATGATGGAAACTGAGGGCGCGTTGGCCGCTCCCCTTCCCGCCGGCTCACCCGCAGCGGGGCCCGCGGGTACCGTCACATGTTGCCGCCCGCGAGGTACCGCAACTGCTGCACCTGGTAACGCGAGGTTTCGTCTGCCGTCTCGTCCTCGGCGAAGACGTTCGACACGATGAGGGCGTCGTCGCGGCCGAGGTAGCCGATGTCGCCGAGGATGCGGAAGAGCTCCTGCCAGTTCACGTCTCCGTCGCCGATGCGCAGGTGCTGGTGAATGCGCACCGTGTTGCCCGGCGGGTTCGTGATGTAGCGCAGCCCGTGCGAGCGGTGGTGGTCGTAGGTGTCGGCGGCGTACACGGCGCCGAGGCGGTCGCCGAGCTCGGGCAGCAGCGTCGCCGCGCAGTCACCGTAGTGGAAGGTGTGCGACGCCGCGTACACGAACCCGACGGACGACGAGTTCAGGCCGCGCAACACGCGCCACGCCTCGAGCCCGTCCTCGACGAAGTCGTCCGGGTGCGGGTCGAAGTTCAGGCGCAGTCCTTCGCGCTCCACGATGGGCAGCAACTCCTCCATCGAGCGGTAGAACGCCGCTTCCGATTCCTCCGAGCGCTCGGGGCGCCCGGAGAGCTCGGAGTTGATGATCGGGATCTCGAGCTCGACCGCGAGCTCGAAGATGCGCCTGAAGTTGCGCACGGCCGCTTCGCGTTGCGGCTCGTCCGGCCACGAGATGCGCTGCACCGAAAGCAGCGAGGGAATCGTCACGCCAGCGTCGGCCGCGGCCTTCTTGAGCTTCGCGACGAGGCCGTCGTCGGCCTTCGGGTAGCGAAAGGACGGGCCGAAGTCGGGGTGCGGCGTGAGTTGCAGATACTCGTAGCCCGCGCGCGCGGCGACGTCGGGGAACTCGAGCAGCCAGTGGGTCGAGTGGTACGGGGTCGGGTCGAGAGCGATACGGGCCATGCAGTGCCTCCGTGGTTGTGCCGTGGCGTGGATGCCGTGGTGCCGGACGCGCGCACGCCGGCCTCGCAGGCGAACTCGCCTCGTGGGGAAAACCAGCGTTGCTGGTTCACGATTGTCCTAGTCGTTCTGCGGGAAGCCGAGGTTGATGCCGCCGCCGTGCTCGGCCGAGCGCTTGGCGGGGTCGAGCCAGCGACTCGTGACCGCCTTCTCGCGGGTGAAGAAGTCGAAGCCGTGCACGCCGTAAGCCTTCGCATCGCCGAAGAGCGACTGCTTCCAGCCGCCGAAGGAGTGATACGCGACGGGCACCGGGATCGGCACGTTGATGCCGATCATGCCCACCTGGATCTCGTTCTGGAACCGGCGGGCGGCGCCGCCGTCGTTGGTGAAGATCGCCGTGCCGTTGCCGAACTGGCCGGAGTTGATGAGTTCGACGCCCTCGTCGAAGGTCTGCACGCGCACGACCTGGAGCACGGGGCCGAAGATCTCCTCCTGGTACGAGCGCGAGGTGGTCGGCACGTGGTCGAGCAGGGTCGGCCCGAAGAAGAATCCGTTCTCGTGCCCCTCGACCGTGAGGGTGCGGCCATCGACAACGACGGTCGCGCCATCGGCCTCGGCGATGTCGACATACCCCGACACCTTTTCGCGGTGCTGCGCCGTGATCAGCGGGCCGAGGTCGGGCTCCCCCTCGGGGCCGCCCCCGCCGTTGCCGACGCGCAGCCCGGCGATGCGCTCACGGATCTTCGCGACGAGTTCGTCGGCGACCGGCTCGACGGCGAGGACGACCGAGATCGCCATGCACCGTTCGCCGGCGGCGCCGTAGCCGGCGTTGACGGCCTGGTCGGCGACGAGGTCGAGGTCGGCGTCGGGCAGCACGAGCATGTGGTTCTTCGCGCCACCGAGGGCCTGCACCCGCTTGCCGTGCTTCGAGGCGGTCTCATAGATGTACTTGGCGATCGGGGTCGATCCGACGAACGAGATCGACTGCACCCGCTCGTCGGTCAGCAGCCCGTCGACCGCGAGCTTGTCGCCCTGCAGCACCGTGAAAACACCCCTCGGCAGCCCCGCCTCGGCCCACAGCTCGGCGAGCCAGATCGACGCAGACGGGTCCTTCTCCGACGGCTTCACGACGACCGCGTTGCCCGCGGCGATCGCGACGGGGAAGAACCACATCGGCACCATCGCGGGAAAGTTGAACGGGCTGATGATTCCGGCGACGCCGAGGGGCTGCTTGAGCGAGTAGACGTCGATGCCGGTTGACGCATTCTCGCTGAACGCGCCCTTGATGAGATGCGGGAACCCGGTCGCGAGCTCGACGACCTCCTGGCCGCGCAGGATCTCGCCCATGGCATCCGACACGACCTTGCCGTGTTCGCGCGAGATGATTTGCGCGAGCTCGTCCCGGCGTGCGTTCAGCAGCTCCCGGAACGCGAACAGCACCGTCTGCCGCTTCGCGATCGAGAACCGCGACCAGGTCTCGAACCCGGCGTGCGCCGACGCGATGGCCGCATCGATCTCGGCCTCGTCGGCCAGCGCGACGCGCGCCGTCACCTCGCCCGTCGCCGGGTTGAACACCGGTGCCGTGCGGCCGTTCTCGGGGGCGAACGCGGCCCCGTCGATCCAGTGGGGAATGACCGGAGCATCCGGCGTCGTCGCCGAACCGGTCCGCGTGCTCGTGCTCGTGCTCGTGTCGATCGTGCTCATCTGCTTCGTCCTTCTTCGTGTCGGTTCACGCGGGGATCGGGCTGGTGCCCTGAGGCGGCAGCCCAGTGCGATCACCTGTTCGACGACCTCGATCGAACGGGCCCACTGCCACTGTACTTTCAGATCTCGAGCCGACCCGAGCATGCCATCCGTGCCGGCGACCTGCCCACGGCTACGCGATCCGGTCGTCGCAGTAGACCCGCAGCTCGAAGGTGCCGATGATGTCCGGCGAATCGTAGTGGAAGGTGTACACGCCCTCTGCCGACGAGGCCCAGACCTCGCCCCACTGGTAGTACGGCGCCCAGTTCGAGTCGAACGTGCGGCCATCGCCGAACGCGCCGTGCACGCGAAAATGCGAGACGTTGGGCGTGCCGTCGGCCGCCTTCGACGCGATCGACATCACCACCGTGATCTCGGTCAGCGTGCTGCCGTCGGCGACCGCGAGGTCGGAACCGCGCCATTCCATGGCCGAGACACCGACCGGCGGCTGCACCGAGCATCCACCCGACCACGTGCCCGTGATCTCACTGCCGCCGATCGCCGCGTACTGGAGGGCGGCGTTGACCGCCGGGGAGGCGCTCGGTACCGCATCGGGGTCGCCGGCGTCGTTCGTCTCGGCGGGCGCCGTCGTCGCGCCACTCGTCGTCGGGGTCACCCCGGCCCCGCTCGCTTCCGGATCATCCTCCGGCGCTCCCGCGTACGTCAGCTCCGGCACGGTCGGCGCCGGCTCGGCGCCGCGCGCGCAGCCGCCGAGCGCGAGGGCGATGGCCGACACGGCGAGCATCGACACGAGGCGGGATCTCGGTGGCACGCGCGCATTCTGCCGTATCAGGGCGAACACCTGACGCTCGCTGCGGAACACGCCAGGAGGGTGCCAGGCGGCACACGGTGTTTCCGGCCAGCGGTCTCGGCGTCACGCCGAAACCGGAGGGCGTCCGGCTGGGGGGAGGCCGCGGGGGCCTACGCCGATTTCTCGGCGCGGAGCGCGGGACGCGGAAGAATGGTGGGCGCCGCGTTCTGCAGCACGACATCGCGCGTGATGCACACGCGCCCCGCATCTTCGTCGCTCGGCACCTCGAACATGGCGGGCGCGAGCACCTCCTCGAGGATGGCGCGGAGCCCCCTCGCGCCGGTCTCGCGTTTGACGGCGAGATCGGCGATCTCGACGAGCGCGTCGCGATCGAACTCGAGCTCGACCCCGTCGATCTCGAACAACTTCTGGTATTGCCTCACAAGCGCGTTCCGCGGGGTGGTCAGAATCTCGATGAGGGCCTCGCGGTCAAGCGGCGACACCGTCGTGATGACGGGGAGACGTCCGATGAACTCGGGGATGAGGCCGAACTTGTGCAGGTCTTCCGGCATGACCTCGCTGAAGATGTCGCGGGTCTCGTCCTTCGAGTGGATCGGCGCCCCGAAACCGATGCCCTTCTTGCCCGCGCGCTGGGAGATGATGTCCTCAAGCCCGGCGAACGCGCCGGCGACGATGAAGAGCACGTTCGTGGTGTCGAGCTGGATGAACTCCTGCTGCGGATGCTTGCGGCCTCCCTGCGGAGGCACCGAGGCGACCGTGCCCTCGATGATCTTCAGCAACGCCTGCTGCACGCCCTCACCGGACACGTCGCGGGTGATCGACGGGTTTTCTGCCTTGCGGGCGATCTTGTCGACCTCGTCGATATAGATGATGCCCGTCTCGGCTCGCTTGACGTCGTAGTCGGCGGCCTGCAGCAGCTTGAGGAGGATGTTCTCGACGTCTTCGCCCACGTAGCCGGCTTCGGTCAGCGCCGTGGCGTCGGCGACCGCGAACGGCACGTTGAGGCGCTTGGCCAGCGACTGCGCGAGATAGGTCTTGCCGCAGCCGGTCGGCCCGATGAGCATAATGTTGCTCTTCGCGATCTCGACCTCGTCTGCCCGGTCTTCGGCGGAGGTGATCTGCCCCAACGCGCGGATGCGCTTGTAGTGGTTGTAGACGGCCACCGCCAGCGCGCGCTTGGCCTCGTCTTGCCCGATGACGAACTCTTCGAGATAGGCGAAGATCTCACGCGGCTTCGGCAGCACGAAATCGGAGACGACCTCGTCGTGGGCGTCTGCCATGCGCTCTTCGATGATCTCGTTGCAGAGTTCGACGCACTCGTCGCAGATGTAGACGGCTGGGCCCGCGATGAGCTGTTTGACCTGCTTCTGGCTCTTCCCGCAGAACGAGCACTTGAGCAGGTCGCCGCTCTCGCCGATGCGTGCCATGCGTTCCTCCCAGATCGTCGGTTGCCCAGCCTAACCCGGCCCAACGACAAATGGCGTCAGGCGACGCCCCCGGCTCGGCACGCCCCGGTTCACGCTCGCCCCGTAGCCTCGGGACATGTCGAAACCCCTCGAAACCTATGCCCTCATCGGTGACCGGCGTTCGGCAGCACTCGTCGGCATGGACGGGTCGATCGACTGGTTGTGTCTGCCGCGCTTCGATTCGCATGCGTGTTTCGCCGCGCTCCTCGGCGACGAGTCGAACGGCCGTTGGCTGCTGGCCCCTGACGGCGACGCAACGTGCACGCGCCGCTACCTCGATGACACCCTGGTGCTTGAATCGACCTACACGACCGCGAGCGGCAAGGCGCGCGTCATCGACTTCATGCCGACGGGCGAACAGCGTGCCGATGTCGTCCGCGCCGTCGAGGTCCTCGAAGGCGAGATGACGTTCGTGCACGAGCTCGTCATCTGCTTCAACTACGGCGCGACGGTCCCGTGGGTCACCCGCGTCACCGAGAACTGGAGCGGCCATGAACTCGACGCCCTCCGGTGCGTCGCGGGAGCCGACAGCGTGACGCTTCGCGGCCCGCGCATGCCGACCTCCGAGTGGCCGCGGCATCGCGACCGGTTCACGCTCTCCGAGGGAGACCGCATCGCCTTCGACCTCGTCTGGGGGCCCTCGCACCGCCCCGTTCCGCCCCCGATCGACGAGGTCGAGCGGCTCGAGGCCACGATCGCCGAGTCGCGATCCTGGATCGGCGACCTCGCGTATCGCGGCCCCTACGAGGACCAGGTGCGCCGATCCGTCCTCGTCCTGCGAGCGCTCACCCACGTCGACACGGGCGGCATCGTCGCCGCCGTCACCACGTCCCTCCCCGAGACACTCGGCGGGAGCCGGAACTGGGACTACCGGTTCTCGTGGCTCCGCGACGCGGCGCTCACGGTCGAGGCACTCGTGCACGCCGGCTTCGCGGACGGCACGGCGGCATGGCGAAACTGGCTGATCCGCGCGGCCGCGGGCGACGTCAAGCAGCTGCTCATCATGTACGAGGTCGATGGCGGCCGCGACCTCGCGGAACGAGAGCTCGACCACCTGCCCGGCTACGAGGGTTCCCAGCCCGTTCGCATCGGCAACGGCGCCCACACGCAACGACAGACCGACGTGCTCGGCGAGGTCATGATCGCGCTCGAGCTGCTCCGGAACGAGGGAATCTACGGAGATCGAGACACGTGGCAATTGCAGCGACTGCTGCTCGACGGGCTCGCCGAGACGTGGGCGGAGCCCGACAACGGCATCTGGGAGGTACGCGGCCCCCGCCGATCGTTCACGCACTCGAAGGCCATGGTGTGGGCGGCCTTCGACCGCGGCATTCGCGCCGCGACCACGTACGATCTGCCCGGCGATGTCGCCCGGTGGGCCGAAGTGCGCGACGCGGCGCGCGAGGACGTCCTGACGCGCGGCCACCACGAGGAGCGAGGGCACTTCACGCAGCACGACGAGACGACGGAGGTCGACGCGTCGCTCCTGCTCCTGGCCACCATCGGCATCGTGGATGCGGACGACCCCAGGTTCGTGCGGACGGTCGAACAGATCGAGAATGACCTGCTCCGCGACGGTCTCGTGCTTCGCTACCGCACGGAATCAGGCGTCGACGGACTGAGCGGCGACGAGCACCCGTTTCTCATCTGCTGCTTCTGGCTCGTCATCGCCTACGCGCAGATCGGCCGCCGCGACGATGCCGTCGATCTCATGGAGCGGCTGCTCGGCACGACGAACGACGTCGGGCTCATGGCCGAGCAGTACTCCCCCGAGCTCCAGAGGCAGATCGGCAATCTCCCGCAGGCGTTCTCGCACATCGGCCTCATCATGGCCGCGTCGGCGCTCGCGGGGCATGGCCCGGGCGACGACGGCTCCGCCTGATCAGCCGGCGCTCGTCGACCACTCCCCAGGTCCGTCGGTGCCGGCCGCATACGTCTCGAGCGGCACCGCATCCGACGCCCACGCGTCCCGAACCGGCTGCACGATCGCCCAGCAGCGCTCGGACACGTCGTCGCGCACGCTCAGGAGCGGGTCGCCGTCGATCAGCATCTCGAGCACTTCGCCGTACGGCGTGAGCGCCGAACGGCCGAGCCGCGCGCGGAGCACGGCGCGGTCGAGGGTTTGTGGGTCGTCAACGGCGCTCGTCACGACGCCGAGCGTGAAGTCGCCCGTGCCGAGATCGAGCTCGAGCACGTTGGGCGCGGCCTCACCCGCGAGGCCGACGGGCACGACGGGCACCGGGCGCATGAGCAGGCGGATCACGCGCCGCTGCCGCCCGAGCGCCTTGCCGCTGCGCAGCACGATCGGCACCCCGGCCCAGCGCTGCGAGCGCACCTCGAGCGTGACCTCCGCGAGCGTCTCGGTGCCGCGCCGACCGTCGACCCCGGGTTCATCCGTGTAATCGGGCACTTCCCGGTCGCCGATGCGGCCGGCCGTGTACCGGGCTCGGCGGCTCGATGCGACGGGATCGCCGTCGTACACGCGCATCGCCCGCAGCGCGTGCGCCATCAGATCGCGGAACTCGACGGGGTCGATGCGGCTCGGCTCGTCCATGCAGACGATCGCGCTCACGAGCAGCAGGTGCGATTGCAGCATGTCGACGAGCGCGCCCGTGCCGTCGTAGAAGTCGCCGCGGCCCTCCACCGTGAGGTCCTCGTCGTAGACGATCTCGACGCGCTCGACGTACGTGCGGTTCCAGAGGGGCTCGAACACCTGATTCGCGAAGCGAACGCCGAGCACGTTCAGCACGAGCGCGTTGCCGAGGAAGTGGTCGACGCGGAAGATCCGGTCTTCCGGCACGAGCCGCTGCGCCGCCGCGTTGAGCTCGCGCGCTGCGCTCTCGCTCGTTCCGATCGGCTTCTCGAGGGCGAGTCGCGTCCCCTCGGGCACTCCCGTGCGCGCGAGCAACTCGACGAGCTCTCCGGTCACCGAAGGGGGAAGCGCGAAGTACAGCACGCACCCGGTTTCGAGCCGGTCGACCAGCGCGCGCACGTCGTACTCGTCGAGGAGGTCGCACTGCACGTACTCGGCTTGGGCCGCCGCGCGTTCCGCCCGTTCCTCGCCGGCCGATTCGAGCTTCACCCGCACCAGCGCCGACCAACTGTCACCGCCCTCGCCGTCGGGCGCGCGACCGACCCCGAGGAGCCTGGGCGCGAACTCGCTTCGATGGGCGATGAGGGATGCGAGTCCTGGCAGCAGCAGGCGCGAAGCGAGGTCGCCCCAGGCGCCGAGGATGACGAATTGCGGGCTCGGGTCGAATTTCGGGCTCGGGTTCGTGGTCACGTGATCGACGATAGGACGTCACCACGAACGCGGACCGTGCGTCATGCCGCCCCGCGCGAGACTGCGGGCGCGCGCTCGCCGCCCGACACGCATCCGCCGCCGCGTCAGGCGACGCCGGCGTCGCGAGCGACCAGTGCCGCCTGGGTCCTCGACTCGAGGCCGAGTTTGGCGAGGATGCTCGACACGTGCGATTTCGTCGTGCCGACGGTGATGCCGAGGCGCCGTGCGATGGCGCCGTTCGACGCGCCGCGGCCGATCTCACCGAGCAGCTCGAGTTCGCGCTCGGTGAGTCCGGCCGATGCCACGCGCGCCGCCGCCTCGGCGCCGAGGCCGCCCCGTGGCGCGCCATCGCGATGGCCATCCGCGCTGGAAGGACCGACCTCGCTACCCGCGACGGCGGCGAGGATGCGGCGCGCCACGCTCGGCGCGATCGCCCCCTCGCCCTGGGCGACGCGACGCACGGCCTCGATCAGATCGCCGGCCTCGACCGTCTTCAACAGGAAGCCCGCTGCCCCGGCCCGGATGGCGCCGAACACCGCTTCGTCTCCGTCGTAGCTCGTCAGCACCAGCACGGCCATACCGGCCGCCGCGAGTTCGCGTGTCGCCTCGATGCCGTCGGTGCCGGGCATCCGAACGTCCATCAGCACGACGTCGGGGCGCAGGGCTCGCGCGTTCCGGATCGCGACAGCGCCGTCGGCGGCCTCTCCGACCACCTCGATGCCGTCGGCGTGTTCAAGCACCATGCGCAGCCCCGCGCGAATCGCGGCGTGGTCGTCGGCGATCAACACCGTCGTCATGCTGCCTCCCCCCGCGACGCCGCACCAGACAGGGGCACGCTCGCCGCGAGCCGCCACGTCGCCCGACCGCTCGACGCCCCGTCGACCGTCGAAATCTCGAGCGAGCCGCCGACCGCTTCGAGCCGCTCGCGCATGGCGTCGAGTCCGATTCCCGCGCCCAGGCCAGGCCGCGGGTGGTCGCCCCCCGGTTGACGTTCTGCTGCACCGCCGCCGATCGGGTTCTCGATCACGAACCGCGCCCGGTCGGTTTCGGCCGTGAGCCGCAGCGCCGCGCGGCCCGAACCGTGCTTGAAGGCGTTGGTCAGCGCTTCGCGCGCCACGAGCACGAGCGTCCGTTCGGCCTCGCGATCGATGCCCTCGAGGGCCGCTGGAGCGTCGGCCTCGACGAGGTCGAGGCCCGCCGCACGGAACCGGGAGATGACGTCATCGAGCGTTTCGAGCCCGCCGACGACGAGACCATCGGGCTCGTCCCCCGGCGACCGAAGGAGGCGGATCAGGTCACGCATGTCGTCGAGCGCTGCGACCGATTCGCGCCGCACCTCGCCGACGATTCGACGTTCGCGCGCTGCGTCGGGTTCGAGCTGCAGGGTGGCCGTCGTCTGCAGGGCGATCGCCGAGAGCCGCGATGAGATGAGGTCGTGGAGGTCGCGTGCCATGGCGCCGCGCTCCGCCCGCACGGTTTCGGCGCTCGCGAGCTCGGCGAGCCGCGCGGCGTCGGCGGCGCGGCGGCGCTCGGCCGCTGCCGCCTCGTCGCCTGCCCGCACCTCTGCGCTCCACCACAGGGCGATCGCGACGACCGCGCCGATCTGGAGTGTCGTCGTCATGGCCGCGCTTACGTCGCCGCCGAGCACCACGATCGCGGGCGCGGCGAGCAGCGTTGCGACGACCGCGCCGATCGAGATGCCGCGACGCACGGAAGCGCGCGCGAACCGGCCGACCGCGTAGATCGGGTTCGACCAGGCGATGACGAGCGCGAGCTGCAGGCCCATAGCAGCGTCGATCAGGACGGCGATGGTGGCGACGGCGAACGCGGGCACGGGCCGCCTCGACTGCACCGAGATCGCGGCGCACGCGAGGGCCAGCGGAGCCAGGTGCCACCAGTGCGTCGACGGCTCGAACGCCTGCGGCATCCCCGAGGAGCCCGTGCCGCCAACGGCGATGAGCACGACGCCGAGCCCCGCCACCATCACCGCGTTGATGACGTCGCTGAGCACGGGCCGCGGCGTCCGAGTCCGCCCCGCGGCAGCGGGGGTGGCTCCGGACGCGGACCCGGACGCGAAGGGTCGTCGAGTCATGATGCCAAGCATGGTCGCACGGACGGGCGGCGACGTCCGACCAAAGTCAGACGCGCGCCCGTGACCTTCGCGCGATGCGCACGAGGGCCGCTCGCCCGAGGCTGGTGCCATGTTCACCGACCTGCTCAGCTCGGGCGCGCCGCTCATCGCCATCATCGCGGTGCTCGCGCTCGTCGATTCCACCAGCTTCGGCACCCTCGCCATCCCCATCTGGCTGCTGCTCACGCCCGGCCGCGTGCGCGTCGGCCGGATGCTCGTCTACCTTGCGACACTCGGCCTGTTCTATTTCGCCATCGGCGCGCTGCTGCTGTTCGGCGCGGCCTCCATCGCCGACATCGCGGCGGGCGTGCTCGAAAGCCCGTTCGGGCGGACGCTGTTGCTTGCGATCGGTGGGCTGTTGATCTGGTGGAGCTTCGCGCGCGACACGAAGGCCGCGAAGGCGCGCCGGGCCGGTCGCGGCGAGGGGCGCATCAGCCGATGGCGCCGCATCGCGATGGGCGACGACGCGCGCGAGACGTCGCCTTGGGCCGCCTCCGGCGCGGCCGATGCCGGCGGCGGCGCGGCGCGGCTACGGACCGAAACCGAGACGGGCGCGCGACCCGGCGCATCCGGTTCGCTCGCGGCGCTCATGGGCCTCGCCCTCATGGCCGGCGTCGCTGAGATCGCGACGCTGCTGCCGTACCTCGCAGCGATCGGGCTGCTCTCCCAGTCAGGCCTCGCGGCGCCGCTGCCGCTGCTCGGTGTCGCGGGATACTGCACCGTCATGCTGCTGCCGGCGCTCGTCCTGCTGGTCGCGCGGGTCGTCGCCGGCGGCCGCGTCGAGGCGCCCCTGCGCAGGTTCGAGGCCTGGCTGAGCAAGAATGCCGACTCGACGTTCTCGTGGCTGATCGGCATCATCGGCGTGGTCATCGTGCTCAACACGGCCCCGACGGTGCTCGGGCCCTTGGGCCTCTGATCCCACCGGCGACCGAGACGCGTCGAGGACTGAGGAGCGGCCCGACCCCGCCGGGGATCGAGCCGCTCCTCAGCCCTCGTGAGTGCGGGACAGTTAGTCGACGATGACGGGCTGGGCGCCCTTGCGGCTCGTGAGCACCTGATCGATGAGCCCGTACTCGAGCGCCTCGGCGGCCGAGAGGATCTTGTCGCGCTCAATGTCGCGGTTGACCTGCTCTGCCGTCTTGTTCGAGTGCCCAGCGAGCGCCTCCTCGAGCCACGTGCGCATGCGCATGACCTCGTTGGCCTGGATCTCGATGTCGCTCGCCTGCCCCTGGCCGGCACCGCCGGTCGAGGGCTGGTGGATCAGCACGCGCGCGTTCGGCAGCGCGAGCCGCTTGCCGGGCTGGCCCGCGGCGAGCAGCACGGCTGCGGCCGAGGCGGCCTGCCCGAGGCAAACCGTCTGCACCTCCGGGCGGATGTACTGCATCGTGTCGTAGATCGCGGTCATCGCGGTGAACGAGCCACCGGGCGAGTTGATGTACATCGTGATGTCGCGGTCGGGGTCCTGGCTCTCGAGCACCAGCAGCTGCGCCATGACGTCATCGGCCGAGGCGTCGTCGACCTGCACGCCGAGGAAGACGATGCGGTCTTCGAACAGCTTCGCGTACGGGTCCTGGCGCTTGTAGCCGTAGGCCGTGCGCTCCTCGAACGAGGGCAGGATGTAGCGGGACTGGAAGTCGGGGATCTTGTGCATGCCTGTTCCTGTCCTACTCGTCGTTGCTCGTGTCGTCGTCCGCGCGGTCATCATCGTTTGGCGGGTCCTTCTCAGTGCCACCGCCGCCGACGACGTCGCTCGCGGACGAGCGGATGTGGTCGACGAATCCGTACTCGAGGGCCTCGTCCGCGGTGAACCAGCGGTCGCGGTCGCCGTCCTCGTTGATCTGCTCGACCGACTTGCCGGTGCGTTCGGCGGTGATCTGAGCGAGGCGCCGCTTCATCGAGAGGATCAGCTGCGCCTGCGTCTGGATGTCCGACGCGGTGCCGCCGAAACCGCCGTGCGGCTGGTGCAGCAGCACCCGCGCGTTGGGGGTGATGTAGCGCTTGCCTGGCGCGCCGGTGGTCAGCAGCAACTGTCCCATCGATGCGGCCATGCCGATGCCCACGGTCACGATGTCGTTCGGCACGAACTGCATCGTGTCGTAGATGGCCATGCCGGCGGTGATCGAGCCTCCGGGCGAGTTGATGTAGAGGTAGATGTCGCGCTCGGCGTCCTCGGCAGCAAGCAGCAGGATCTTGGCGCAGATCTCGTTCGCGTTCTCGTCGCGCACCTCAGACCCGAGCCAGATGATCCGGTCTTTGAGCAGCTTGTCGAAGACGCTATTGGGCAGCGTGAATTCAGCCACGGTCGCTCCGTTCCTTCGTGTCGCAATGACCGTACCGTCTTGCAGGCCCGCGTCGTGGCCTGTTCGCCCTGGGCACAGGGGGCGCGGCGGGGTCGTGCCGCGGGCTCCTTACCGGCGCCCGCGGCTCGACGGGCGCTTTCACGTGGTCGATGTCCCGCCGTCCGGCTGCCGGTTCGGCGTTCGCTCGTAGACGACCCAGTCGGTGCGCGTCGCGAATCGGTCGTAGATGACCCTCGCACGGTAGTTGCGGCTGCGCGTCACTCCGCGCAGAAGGGTGCGCCCGTCCGACTCGGCGGCGTCTGCGACCGCCTTCAGGAGTCGCGTCGCCGCGTCACTGCGGCGCCCCTCCGGCGCGACGAAGAGGTCGTCGATGTAGCAACCCGTCGATGCGGCGAGCGGCCTTGGGAATGCGTGGTAATGCACGAGTCCGATCAGTTCACCGTCCGGTGCCACGGCGACGAACGCGCGCACGGGGTGCTCGTCGTCGAGCAGCCATCCCCACACCCGGTCGCGCATCTCATCGGTCTGCTCCACCCGGTTGAAGCGCGCATAGCCCACGTACAGCCGGTCCCAGTCCGCGCGATCGCCCGGTTCGACGGCACGGACGGTGACGCGCATGCTGACCCCTCCCGATCGGCGAGAGGCCAGTGTAGTGCGAGGACCGAGACCCGAGGCGGAGGACCAAGAACCGAGCACCGAGGGCGGGAGAACGCTAGTGCGCCGTGACGATGCCGAGGTGATCGTGCACGAGCACCGCCGCGGCGCGCGCCCCCTGCCCGGCTGCGACGATCAGCTGCTGCGGTCCGGGGGACGCCGCATCGCCGGCCGCGTAGAGCCCGTCGACGGAGGTGCGCCCCGACCCGTCGACGACCAAATGACCGTCGTCGTCGCGCTCGGCACCGAGCTGGTCGAGGAACTCGAGCGACGCGTGCCAGACGGGCCGCACGAAGCCGCCCTCGATCGCGACGCACTCGCCGTCGGCGAGGCGTACGGCGGTGACGGCACCGCGATCGCCTTCGAGGTCGTCGATCGGGCGGCGCTCGACGCACACGCCGATGGCCGCGAGCTCGGCCTCGTCGCCCGCGTCGATCGTCGCGGCTCCGTTGGTGAAGACGACGAGTCGCCGTGTCCACCGCGCGATGAGCCGGGCACGGGCCGCCAGATCGGGGGTCTCTCCGATCAGCCCGAGGGGCCGGTCCCGCAGTTCCCACCCGTCGCACGCGACGCAGCTGAAGAGCGACATGCCGTAGAAACCGCGGATGCTCGGGATGTCCGGGAGCGTCTCACGCAACCCCGTCGCGACGATCACGGCGCGCGCGGCAACCGAGGGCGGAGCATCCCGCCCCTCCAGCGCGGCGAAGAACCGCGCGTCCGGCGAGGCGCCGTGCAGGGCCGCAACGCGCGTGCGCCGCAGGAGCCGCACCGACGGGTAGGCCTCGAGCTCGGCGCGGGCGATGCTCCGCAGCTCGTGCGGCGGCATGCCGTCGCGCGTCAGGAAGCCGTGCGACGTGAGCGTCGCCGCGTTGCGGGGACGGTCGGCGTCGACCACGACGACGCTCGCGCGGGCCCGACCCAGGTTGAGGGCCGCGGAAAGTCCCGCGGGGCCCCCGCCGATGACGAGCGCGTCGACCACGTCGAGCCCGGTACCGTCGACCGGCATCACGGCACCCGTGCCGTACCGGTCGTGGGTCATGGCACCAGCACCCCCTCGCGAGAGATCGCCGTCTGCTCGTTGCGGGGCACGACCTTGACGCGCTCGCGCGGGTACTCGTGGCCGGCTCCGAGCTCGCGCTCGTGCGCGTCGAGCGCCCGCCAGCCATCCCACGTCGTGAAGGGCACCTCGCGCGCGTCGAGCAGCTCGAGCACGTCGCCCTCGACGGCGCGCGCCGGGAGCGCACCCGCCCGGGCGTCGGCAACGAGATGCGCGACCGTTTCCATCGCATCCGATTTGGTGTGCCCGATGAGGCCGACCGGGCCGCGCTTGATCCAACCCGTGGCGTAGAGCCCCGGCACGACCGCGGCGCCGCCGGCAGCGGCGCCGCCCAGCGCGGCAGTTTCCATCACTCGCCCCTCGATGTTCGGGATCACCCCTGTCCGCTCGTCGAACGGCGCGCCCTCGACGCGCGTGCCCGCATAGCCGACGGCCCGGTAGACCTGCTGCACGGCGATGTCGCGATGCTCGCCCGTGCCGCGCACCCCGCCGCGGCCGTCGGGCTCCGTCCGCTCGAAGCGCACGCCGCTCACGTGCCCTTCGCCGTCGCGGTCGTCGCCGAGGACCTCGACCGGGGCGTGGAAGAAGTGCAGGTGCAGCCGTCGCGGCGCTCCGGTCAGTGGCCGTGAGCGCCAGCCGTTGAGGAGGCGGAGCATGACCTTGAGCTGATTGTTCCGGGCGTTCGCCGGGTCGGCGGCGTTGCCCGCGAAGTCGTCGTCGTACAGCACGATGTCGACGTTCGGCACCTCGCCGAGCTCGCGCAGCTCAATCGGCGTGAACTTGATGTCCGCGGGCCCGCGACGACCGAACACGTGCACGTCGGTGACGGCTGACGCCCCGAGTCCGGCGAGCACGTTGTCGGCGACCTCGGTCGCGCGCAGGTCGACGTCGTGCTTCGCGAGCATTCGAGCCACGTCGAGGGCCACGTTCCCGTTGCCGATGACGGCGACCTCCCGCCGGTCGAGCGGCCAATCACGCGGCACGTCGGGGTGGCCGTCGTACCAGGCGACGAAGTCGGCGGCGCCGAAGGAGCCCGGCCGGAGGATTCCGGGGATGTCGAGCTCGGCGTCGCGCATCGCGCCGGTCGCAAGGATCACGGCGTCGTACCGCTGGCGCAGTTCGTCGAGCGCGAGGTCACGGCCGATCTCGACGTTGCCGATGAAGCGAATGTTACGGCGCGGTGCGACATCGTCGCCGCCCGGCGTCGCGTCGAGCATTTCGTGCAGCGAGGTGACGATGCCCTTGATGCGCGGGTGGTCGGGAGCAACGCCGTATCGGATCAGACCGTACGGTGCGGGGAGCGATTCGAAGAGGTCGATCGCGACGGTGCCGCCGGCATCGCGCACCGATGTGCCGAGCAGGTTGCCGGCGTAGATGCCGGCGGGACCGGCGCCGACGATCGCGACGCGGAGATCGGAGGTGCTGGAGGAGGTCACGGGGTCGTGCCTTTCAGGTCGTGCTGACGGCTGGCGCCGAGAGCGGGTCGAAGCGGTCGAGGTCGAGGGTTGCGAGGCTTGGGGGCGCATGCGGGCTGAGCCGCACGACGTCGCCGATGACGATGACGGCCGGTGAGCGGATGCTGCGCTCCGCTGCCTGGCGCGGGATGCTCGACAGCGTGCCGACGGTCACGCGTTGGCGTGGGCCGTAGCCGTCCTCGATGATCGCGACGGGGCAGTCGGGCCCGCGAGCGCCGTCCGCGAGAACGCGGGCCGAGTGCCCGAGGGTGCCGATGCCCATGAGCAGCACGATGGTGTGGTCGCTGCCACCCCCGAACCCGTCGATCCAGTCGTGACCGGTCGCGACGGTGTAGGCCGTCGCGACCCCTCGGTGCGTGAGGGGGATGCCCGCGAGCGTTGGCAACGACGAGGCGCTCGAGATGCCGGGCACGACCTCGGCGGCGAGACCGGCGTCGAGACAGGCGGCGAGCTCTTCGCCGCCGCGGCCGAAGACGAACGGGTCACCGCCCTTGAGCCGCACGACGCACCTGCCCTCGCGCGCGTGGCGCACGATGAGCGCGTTGATCTCGTGCTGCGGCACCGGATGATGCCCCGGTGTCTTGCCGACGTCGATCACCTCGGCACGCAGCTCGACGCCGAGCTCGGGAAGCCCGCGCAACACACCGCGGGCGCCGAGCCGGTCGGCCACGATCAGGTCGGCGGCCCGCAGGGCGAACAGGCCCTTGAGCGTGAGCAGTCCCGCATCGCCGGGCCCGGCCCCCACGAGCCAGACCTTGCCGGCGCCGCGGGCGTCGGACGTCTCGCTTCGCGCGCCGTTCGCGCCGCCGCTCATCGCGCGCCTCCCGCGCCGAGCAGTCCGCGCCCTCGCAGCATCCGCCGCTCGAGCGGGCCGAAGATCATGAGCTCGATGAGGATGCCGATCGCCAGGATGAGCAGGATCGTGGTGAGCACGCCGGCCAGGTCGGCGAGCTCGCGCGACTGCTGCAGCAGCGAGCCGAGGCCGAAGCCGATGGTGCCCCCGACCGCGATGATCTCGGCCGCCATGAGCGAGCGCCACGAGAAGGCCCAGCCCTGCTTGAGACCGGCGAGATAGCCGGGGAGTGCGGCCGGCAGGATGACCGAGATCGCGAGCTGCCACGGGGTGGCGCCGAGTACCGAACCCACGCGGCGCAGCTGCGGGGGCACCTGATCGACGCCCGAGATGAGACCGTTGACGATCGATGGGATCGCACCCATCAGGATCACGAAGTACACGGTCGCGTCGGTGAGGCCGAACCAGATGATCGCGGCCGGCACCCACGCGACCGACGGCAGCACCTGCAGGCCCGAGACGATCGGCCCCACGGCCCGGCGGATCCACCCGACCTCGGCGAGCAGCAGGCCGATGGGCGTGCCGACGGCGATGGCGATGAGGAAGCCCGTGACGCCGCGCCCGAGGCTCGTGGCGATCGCGTCCTGCAGCCTGCCCGTCTGCCAGGCCTCGGCGATCGCCCCGGCGACCTGCGCCGGACCGGGCACGATGTCGGGGCGCGGCTGCGCGATCGTCACGTACAGCTGCCAGGCGATGAGCAGGGCGAGCACGAAGGCGACCGGCAGCGCGATGCTCCCGGCGATGGCGCGCAGGCGCCCTGGTCTGCGCTCGTGGCCGGTCTGCAGCCGGTCCAGGCCCGCCTCGAGGCTCCGGAGGTCATCGGCGGGTGTGCTCGCGTCGGTCGGTTCGGGGGCCGGCCGCCCGGCCGCCGCGGCATCCGCGGCGACGCCCGTGGGCGTAATCGTGTCATGCGGCATTTCGGCGAATCTCCGTTCGCAGTCGCGTCGTGATCTCTGCTGCCAGCGCTTCGATGCCACCGGCCCCGATTCCGCGCTTGGAGGTCATGCCCGTCCGCCACTCTTGAACCACGCGGCCGGGCCGGCTGCCGAGCAGCACGATTCGTTCGCCGAGTCGCGCCGCCTCGCGCACGTTGTGGGTGACGAACACGATGGTGCGCCCGGTCGCGCGCCACACCCGCTCGAGCTCGTCGTGGAGCAGGTCGCGCGTGATGGCGTCGAGGGCGGCGAACGGCTCGTCCATCAACAGCACGGGCTTGTCCTGCGCGAGCGCCCGGGCGAGCGCGACGCGCTGACGCATTCCGCCCGACAGTTCGTGCGGCCGCTTGTCGGCGGCCTCGGCGAGGTTCACGGAGTCGAGCAGCTCGAGCGCCGTGCTGCGGCGCTCGGTGCGCGGCACCCCGCGAAGGCGCAGCGCGAGCTCGACGTTGCGTCGAGCCGAGAGCCATGGCATGAGCGACGACTCCTGGAACATCACGGCGGTGCCCTCGGATGGCCGGTCGATGTGCCCCGACGATGGCGTGTCGAGACCGGCGATGAGATTGAGCAGGGTCGACTTCCCGCAGCCGGACGCGCCGAGCAGGCACACGAACGATCCCGGCGCGATGTCGAGCGTCACCCGGTCGAGCACGAGCGGGCCGCGGCCGTAGCGCTTCGAGACCTCGCTGATCCGCATGGTCACTCCGCCCCGAGGCCCGCGTCGGAGACGCGCGCCTGGCTCCGCGTCGCGAGCAGGTCGTTGAGGGGGCCAAGGTCGAACAGGCCGTCGATCGACCCCTCGCGCTGCGTCCCCTGCCGCACGCCCGCCTCGATCAACGCGGGGAACGCGGCCGCGAGCGGGTCGACCGTGAAATCGACGTGGCTGAGCGCCCGATCGATGACCGCGTCGCCGAGTGGCGCGCCCGTCTCGGCCGCAATGGCGTCGTTGATCGCCACGGCTGCGGCGGCCGGGTTGCGGGCGATCCACTGCACGGCCGCGAGGTGTCCCTCCAGCAGAGCCTTGACGGCCTCCGGGTGCGCGTCGAGGAATCCCTGGCGCACGACGAGCAACGTCGTCGGAAACGCCCCGTCGTCCCAGAGCTCGGCCTCGTCGACGAGCACGTGCGCGCCTCCCTCGAGCACCAGCCGCGAGGCCCACGGCTCGGGCATCCACGCCCCGTCCAGGTCACCCTGCTGAATGAGGCGGAAGGCCTGGGCGTTCGCGGTCGGGGTGACGCGCACGTCGCCCCGACCAGACAGGTCGGTCTCGAAGCCCTGGTCGGCGAGCCATTCGCGCAGGGCGACGTCCTGCGTGTTGCCGAGCTGCGGCGAGGCGATGATCGTGCCGGCGAGGTCAGCGGGGCTCTCGATGCCCTCTCGCACGACGAGCGCCGCTCCCCCGCTCGCCGCGCCGGCGATGATGCGCACCGACTCGCCACCCGACTGGATGAACGTGTTGATCGCCGGGTTCGGGCCGACGTACGCCACATCGATGGCGCCGGCCGAGAGCGCCTCGATCGCGGCGGGGCCGGCCCCGAACGCGTGCGCCGTGAGCTCGAGGTCGCCGAGGGCCGCGTCGAAGTGTCCCCCGTGCAGGCCGACGAGCGCCGGCGCGTGGGTCGCGTTGGCGAAGTAGCCCAGGCGCAGCTCGCTGATCGGCCCGCCGTCGTTCCCGCCCCCGTCGGCCGCTGCGGCCGGGGCGCAGCCGGCGAGGAGCGCGGCGATGACGCCGGCCGCGGCGATCGCCGAGTGGGTACGGATGCTGCTGGGCATGTGCGGGTGCTTTCTGTCGGGTGTTGCGAAGCGGGGCCGAGCGACTGCGCTCAGTCGCGCGCGATGCCGGCCGCCAGGGTGGCGCCGTCGGCGGGATCGATGAGGATGAACGAGCCCTGGTCGCGGTGCTCGCCGTACGGTTCGAGGGGCAGGCTGGCGCTCAGCCGCAGCCGGGCACGGCCGATGTCGTTCACCTCGAGGCGGCTGGCGGGCTCGTGGCGCAGCGCGTCGAGGTCGTAGCGCGACTCGATCTCGGCGACGCGCGCCTGCACGGTCGCCGTACCGTGCTTCACGAGCACCCTCGCGCCCCGTGTGAGCGGGCGCGCGTCGAGCTGAAACAGCTCGGCGTTGACGTCCCGCCGGGTCGCCGGAAGGGACCCCTCGGCCACGACGAGCGCCCCGCGGGCCGCGTCGACGTCGTCGGCGAACTCGATCGAAACCGACTCCGGCGCGACCGCGGCATCCACCTCGACGCCGGCGGTCCGGATGCCGGTGACGGTCGTGGCGACACGGGCCGGGAGCACCTCGACGCGGTCGCCCACCCGCACCGCCCCGCTCGAGATGCGCCCCGCGACGGCGCGGTGGTCGCGCAGTCGCTCGACGGCGGCGGCGTCGGCCGCGAGGTCGGGCGCCAGCCCGCCCTGCGGACGCAGGACGAGCTGCACTGGCAGGCGCAGGGGCGCGGCCTCGCGCTCGAGCTCGTCGGCGGCGGGCAGCGCCTCGAGCAGCTCGATGAGCGCTGGACCGTCGTACCAGGGGGTGCGCGCGGAGCGATCGACGATGTTGTCGCCCTCGAGGGCGGAGACGGGCAGCACGTGCGGGTCGTCGATGCCGAGATCGGCCGCCAGCTCGCGAGCGGCGGCCTCGGTCTCGGCGAAGACGCTGCGAGAGAAGCCGATGAGGTCGATCTTGTTGACCGCGATGATCACGTGCGGCACCCGGAGGAGCGCGACGACCGCGAGGTGGCGCCTGGTCTGATCGACGATGCCGTGCCGGGCGTCGACCAGCACGACCACGGCATCCGCCGTCGTCGCTCCCGTGACCATGTTGCGCGTGTACTGCACGTGCCCCGGGCAGTCGGCGAGGATGAACGAGCGCGACCCCGTCGTGAAGTAGCGGTACGCGACGTCGATCGTGATGCCCTGTTCGCGCTCGGCGCGCAGTCCGTCGGTGAGCAGGGCGAAGTCGAACTCGCCGTGCGTGAAACCGCGGTCGGCCGACGTGCGGGCGACCTGCTCGAGCTGATCGGCCAGGATCGCCTTGGCGTCGTGCAGAAGACGACCGACGAGGGTCGACTTGCCGTCGTCGACGGACCCGGCCGTCGCGAAGCGGAAGAGCGTTCGCGCCCGGCTCTCGACGCGATCGGCGGCGTGGTCCGCCGGCTGAATCGGACTCGTCATCAGAAGTACCCGTCCTTCTTGCGGTCTTCCATTGCCGCCTCGCTGAGGCGGTCGTCGGCGCGGGTGGCGCCGCGCTCGGTAAGGGTCGATGCCGCGACCTCGGCGACGATCGCATCAAGGTCGGCGGCGGTGGATTCGACGGCGCCCGTGCAGCTCATGTCGCCGACCGTGCGGTAGCGGACCGTGCGCACCTCGACCCGCTCATCGCCGCGCGGCGGCGAGAAGGGTCCGACCGGCCGCCACATGCCGTCGCGCGCGTAGACCTCGCGCTCGTGCGCGAAGTACAGCGACGGCAGCGGAATGCGCTCGCGGGCGATGTAGCTCCAGACGTCGAGTTCGGTCCAGTTCGAGATCGGAAAGGCGCGCACGTGCTGTCCCGGGGTGTGGCGCCCGTTGTAGAGGCTCCAGAGCTCCGGGCGCTGATTGCGCGGATCCCATTGCCCGAACTCGTCGCGCAGCGAGATGATGCGCTCCTTCGCGCGGGCCTTGTCCTCGTCGCGGCGCGCCCCGCCGAAGACGGCGTCATGGCGGCCCGCGGCGATCGCGTCGAGCAGCGGCAGCGTCTGCAACGGGTTGCGGGTGCCGTCGGCGCGGTCGTGCAGCCGCCCGTCGTCGATGTAGTCCTGCACGCGGGCGACTTCCAGCGCGATGCCGAGTCGCGCGACCGTTTCATCGCGGAACCGCAGCACCTCGGGAAAGTTGTGACCGGTGTCGACGTGCAGCACGGGGAACGGCACGCGACCGGGCGCGAAGGCCTTGGCGGCGAGATGCAGCACGAGCACCGAGTCCTTCCCGCCCGAGAACAGCAGCACGGGGCGCTCGAACTCTGCGACCACCTCGCGGATGACGTGGATCGCCTCCGCCTCGAGACGGTCGAGGGTCGTCAGGCGGGGAGCATCCGGGCGCGTCGCCGCCGCGTCGCGTGCGGGAGGGGTGCTTCCGGTCGCGTCGTCGCGCCGCACCGGCGAGCGGGCGGCCTGGTCGGTGATGGTCATAGGTGGAGTCCGCATTCTGTCTTGGCGAGGCCGGCCCAGCGACCGGACCTCGGATCGTCGCCGGGGGCGACCGGTTTCGTGCAGGGTCGGCACCCGATCGAGGGGTAGCCGTTAGAGACGAGCAGATTCACGGGCACGGCGTGCGTTCCCGCGTACTCGAGCAGGTCGTCGAAGGTCCACGCCGCGAGGGGGTTCACCTTGATGAGGCCGTTGCGTTCGTCCCATCCCACGAGCGGCGTGTTCGTTCGCGTGGGCGCCTCCTCGCGGCGCACACCCGTGAACCACACCTCGTATCCCGCGAGCGCGGCGCGCAGCGGGCCCACCTTGCGACGCTCGCAGCAGAGGGCGGCGTCACGCTCATACAGGCGGGCGCCGAATTCGGCGTCCTGCTCGGCGACCGTCTGCTCGGGCATCACGTCGACGATCCGTACGTCGAGGGCGCGCGCGACCTCGTCGCGCGTGTCGCGGGTCTCGGCGAAGTGGTAGCCCGTGTCGAGGAAGAGCACGTCCACGCCCGGCAGCTGTTCTGCCACGAGGTGCGGCAGGGCGGCATCCGCCATGGAGCACGCGACGGCCGCGGCATCCACCGGGAACGTGCTCGCGACCCACGCGACGACTTCGGCGGGCGATGCCTCGTCGGGTTCGAGGCTGCGTAGCTCGCGCGCGCCGCGCTCGGCGAGGGCGCTGAGCTCGTCGCGGGAGCGCTTGTGGCCGGAGGGCAGCGCTCGGATCCCGCTCACTGCAGCGCCTCCTCGTCGGCTCGATGCGCCCACTCGGCGAAGGTCTCGCCGGTGTCCGCGTCGCGGTCGGTCAGGAAGCGACGGGCGACGCGCTCGACGTAGTCCGCGATGCCGTCAGCGCGCACCTTGAGGCCCCGCACCGTGCGCCCGAGCCCGGGCGATTCGCGGTCGTTCGTCGCAAGGCCGCCGCCGAGGTGCACCTGGTAGCCCGGCACCTGCTCGCCGTCGATGGTCACGAGCTGTCCCTTGAGCCCGATGTCGGCCGTCTGGATGCGAGCGCACGAGTTCGGGCAGCCGTTGACGTGGAGCGAGAGAGGATGCGGCAGGTCGAGTTCTGCGAGCCGCGTCTCGAGTTCGAGCACGGCCTCCGTCGCGTTGACCTTCGTCTCGACGATGGCGAGCTTGCAGAACTCGATGCCGGTGCACGCGATCGTGCCGCGGCGGATAAGGCTCGGGCGGGCCTGCAGGCCGAGCTCGTCGAGGGCCGCGACGAGCGACTCGACGCGGTCTTCCGGAACGTCGAGGATCACGAGCTTCTGGTGTGGCGTCGTGCGCAAGCGCCGTGAGCCGTTGGCCTCGAGCACGTCGGCGAGGGCCGCGAGGATCGGCCCGGACACGCGGCCGACGATCGGCGTGACGCCGACGTAGTAGCGACCGTCACGCTGCCTGTGCACGCCGACGTGGTCGCCCGCCGTCGCCGGTTTCGGGGCGGGCGGCCCGTCGGCGAGGGCGTACCCCAGATACTCGTCCTGCAGCACCCGGCGGAATCTCTCGGGGCCCCAGTCGGCGAGCAAGAACTTGAGACGCGCCTTGTTGCGCAGGCGCCGGAATCCGTAGTCGCGGAAGATCTGCGTGACCCCGTGCCAGGTGTCGGCCACCTGGTCCGGCCGGACGAAGGCGCCGAGCCGTTCGGCGAGGCGGGGGGACGCCGAGAGCCCTCCGCCGACCCACAGGTCGTAGCCGACACCGAGGTCGGGATGCTCGACGGCGACGAATGCGACGTCGTTGATCTCGTGCACCACGTCCTGGCTCGGGTGCCCCGTGATCGCCGATTTGAACTTGCGCGGCAGGTTCGCGAGCGACTCGTCGCCGACGAAGCGACGCGTGATCTCTTCGATCTGAGGCGTCGGATCGATGAGCTCGTCGGCGGCGATGCCGGCGACGGGCGAGCCGAGGACGACGCGGGGCACGTCGCCGCAGGCCTCAGTGGTCATGAGCCCGACCGCCTCGAGGCGGCGCCAGATCTCGGGCACGTCCTCGACCCGAATCCAGTGCAACTGCACGTTCTGGCGGTCGGTGAGGTCGGCCGTGTCCCGACCGAACTCGGTCGAGATGGCGGCGATGACGCGCAGCTGCTCGGTGCTCAATTGGCCGCCGTCGATGCGAACGCGCAGCATGAAGTACTCGTCCTCGAGCTCGTGCGGCTCGAGCGTCGCTGTCTTGCCGCCGTCGATGCCGGGCTTGCGCTGCGTGTACAGGCCCCACCACCGGAACCTGCCGTGCAGGTCGGTCGGGTCGATGCTCGCGAATCCGCGCTCGGCATAGATCGTCTCGATGCGCTCGCGCACGCTCAGGCCGCCATCGGCCTGCTTCCAGACCTCATTGGGGTTGAGCGGCGCCGTGCCGTCGATCCGCCACTGGCCGTTCGGTTTCGCCGACCCGCGCGGCGGTCGCGTCGCTGCCACGCGCGCCCTCGGCGCCGCGGGCTGCGGTTCGGTCTCGCTCATGGTCACGGTCGCCTCCTGATCGCCCCGGATGCTCCGGGACGGACTCCTCGTGAGTCCGTTCGGCGAGGTTAGAAGGATGGGCGACCACGGGGCATCCCCGGCCGTCAAGATCGGTAAGGCGGCGTCGCACGAGGTTGCGGAGTGTCGTCCCGCGTCGTCCGGCGACGCCGCGGGTCACCGAAGGTCGCGGGGCGTAATAACACCGGCCAGGGTCGACCACGCTGCCTCGAACCGATCGATCACGAGGTCGACGAGGCCGAAGGCGGGCGCGTCGTCGCCCAGCAACGGCGCCGCGACCGGCGCACCGCCCGCGAGCCGCACGGTGAGATCGTGGAAGTAGCCGGGCGCGAGCAGGTACGTCGAGACGATGACCCGCCGGCCGTCGCGCGAGGCGCGCTCGATCGCCTCGTCGAGCCGCGGCTCGGCGGCCGAGAGGAAGCCGACCGTCACGTTGCGCCCGAGCCGGTGGGACAGCATGGCCGCCATGGCGCGACAGTCCTCGTTGGCGCGCTCGTCGCTCGAACCGGCGACCGCCAGCACCACCTCGTCGTCCTCGTCGCGAAATCCGGCCTGGTCAAGCCGCGCGTCGAGCACTTCCGCGAGACGACCATCCGGCCCCATCGAGTCGGCGAGCACGACATCGGCGCGGGGTCGAGTCTCGCGCTCCAGGTCGACGTGCACGTGGTAGCCGGCCGAGAGCAGGGCCGGCACGACCACGACGGGGCTGTGCGAAAGGAACGCGAGCGAGCGCTCCACGTCCGGCTGTTGCACGTCGACGTGCGCGAGTTGGACGGTGAATCCCGGCAGGCGCTCGGCGACCGCCGCGACCAGCCCGGCGACGGCTCGCTGGCCGGTGGGTGACGCGGTCCCGTGCGAGACGAGCAGGAGCGATGGCAAAGTCATGCCCGCATTCTGCCCGTCGAACGCGGCGCGCGGGGGCGCACCGAAACGCAACGACGTGAGGGCGGGCCCCGGTCGGAGCCCGCCCTCACCGCCCGCGTGGTGCGGGCCGGTCGTCGGCCTTACTTGTCGTCGGCCTCCGCCGTCGCGTCGTCGGCCGCCTCGTCGCTGTCGGCCTCCGCTGCATCGCTCTCGTCCTCGGCGCCGACGAGTTCGTCGGTCGGAACGGCCTCGGCGGCGGCATCGGCCGCCGCCTTCTCCTCGGCACGGCGGATGGCGACGGTGAACTCCGACACGTCAACCGGGTCGCCGTTCTCGTCGACGACCTCGGCCTTGTCGAGAACGAACAGCAGTGCCTTCGAGCGGGCGACCTCGCCGACCATGCCCATGAACTGCCCGTTCTCCTGCAGCATGTTGACGAACTCCTGCGGTTGCATGCCGTACTGCGACGCAGACTGGATCATGAACTGGGTGAGCTCGTCCTGCTCGACCTGGATGTTTGCTTCCTTGATGATGGCGTCGAGCAGCACCTGCTGCCGGAACGACTTCTCGGTCTCGGCGCGCACCTCTTCGGCGTGCGGGTCGTCAACGTCCTTGCCCTCCGCCTGCAGGTGCCGCGCGACCTCGTCCTCGACGACCTGCTGAGGAACGGCGATGTCGACCCGCTCGAGCAGTGCCGGCACGATCTGCTCGCGAGCCTGGTCGACCTGCTCGAACGTCTTCTTCGAGGCGGCCGTTGTCCGCAAGTCGTCGCGCAGCTCCTCGACCGTGTCGAACTCCGACGCCATCTGGGCGAAGTCATCGTCGAGCTCGGGAAGTTCTCGCACCTTGACGGCCTCGACCGTCACGGTGATCTCGGCGTCTTCGCCCTCGCGCTCGCCGCCGAGCAGCGTCGAGCTGAACGTCGTCGTCTCACCGGCCGTGAGCGTGAGCAGCGCTTCGTCGGTTCCCTCGAGCAGCTGCCCCGAACCGAGCTCGTACGAGATGCCCTTGGCCTCGTCGACCTGCTCGCCGTCGACGGCGGCGACGAGGTCGAGCGTCACGAAGTCGCCGTCCTCGATCGGCCGGTCGACGGTGACGAGGGTGCCGAACCGCTTGCGCAGCTCCTGGATCTCGGCGTCGACGTCCTCGTCGGTCACTTCGGCCGCGTCGACCTTGAGTTTGAGCCCGCGATAGTCCGGAAGCTCGAACTCGGGGCGCACGTCGACCTCGACGTCGATCACAAGGTCGCCCTCGATCTCGCGGCCGGCCGGGGTCGGCGTCGACGAGACGTCCGCCTGGGGACGCCCGAGGGGTTGGATGCCCGACTCGGTGACGGCCTGGTTATAGAACGTGTCGAGGCCGTCGGAGACGGCCTGCTCGATGACCGCCTCCTTGCCGACGCGCTGGTCGATGATGGCGGCCGGCACCTTGCCGCGGCGGAAGCCGGGCACCTGGATCTGGCTCGAGATCGTCTTGTACGCGCCATCGAGGTAGGGCTGCAGCTCTGCGGGCTCGACGGCGATCGTCAGCTTGACGTGCGTCGGGTTGATCTGTTCGACCGAAGTCTTCACGTTGGGGTTTCTCCTGAGGTTCGGTGCACTGCGCGGTGGTCGCAGCGCGGAGGCGTGACACCGCCGGCGATCGCCGCAGACGCGGGGAGATGAGCGCGAGACGATTGATCACTCGCCACCTGGGTGCACAAACGCCGTCAAGAATACGGGTTCACCCTGGCACCACCCAATCCGGCCGCGAAACCGCGTCCGGACGGGGTAGGAGCTCAGACCCTCTGTGCCCTCAGAAGATGAACCAGCCGAACCCCCACGTGCGCAGGATTCCGGCACCGGCCAGCACGAGGCCGGCAACGGCCATGTTCTTCCCCGGGACGTCGAGGCCCTCGCGGAGCAGGTCCCCATGCCGGACGAGCGCGACGATCGCGCACGTTCCCGCTGCGATGCTGAAACCGGCGAGGGGATTGAAGAACACGCAGACGATGCCGAGCACGAGCGCCCACGTCGCGAGGTTCTGCACGCTGGCGGGGCTGTAGCGGGGAGTGACCCGGGGACCGCCCGGCATGGATGCTCCCGCACCGCCGTACGTCGCGGCACTCGCAGACGGCGCGGCGTCTGGCTGTGTGCCAGCACCGTGTGCGTGCGACTGCGTGTACCGCCACGCGCGCTCTTGCTCGGGCGTCGGGCTCGGCGGCCACTGGCCGGCCGGTTGCGGCAGGTGCGCGGCCGGCGTGCCGGCCGTGGATCCCGCGATCCGCGCTGCCGCGTCGTTCGATTCGATGGTGTTCATGGGAGCCTCGCTTTCTCGGTGGTTCAACCGTAGAAAGCGGAGGCTGCCGCGACATTGCAGCTATCCACCGAGTTTTCCCCGTGCTGGCCGGGCGACAGCGATGGGCCCGTGCCGGGCACACGGCCCGTCACGGGCCCGTGACGTGGAGGGGATGACGGGAATCGAACCCGCGTAGCCAGTTTGGAAGACTGGGGCTCTACCATTGAGCTACATCCCCGCGAACCCGGCGAGTCTATCGCATACCGCCCTCGCGGATCGAGCCGCGTCGCGCGGCACAGCTCACGCAGGCCGGCCGGGTTCCTGTTGATTCGTTCCCCGAACGAACGGGATGGCGACCGGCACCCGCAGCACGTCACCCCGGCCGGCACGGACCGCGCCAACGATGCCGACGATCAGCGTCGTGATGCCGGTGACCGGCACGACGAGCAGGAAGGCGACATACAGCACGACACCGGGGTGGTCGCCCGGGACCGACTGCGAGAGGTCCCAGCCCTGCGACGTGAACATGGTCAGAAACGCGCACACGATCGCGAGCACCATGATGGCGTTCGCGGTGATCGCCCAGTTCAGCGCGTGCCGCGCGTTCTCACGGGCCGGCCCGTTCGACCGCCGGTGCTTGAGCCACGATGCCACCGCCCCCGCCAACCATGCGATGTTCCCGATGACGGGTACCGGAACGTACCACCACAGGAACTGCAGCCACGCGCCGACTCCCGTCTGCGGCGGGACCGCCGGAGCAGGGGCGGGGTATGCCCATCCCGGGTTCTGTGCGTTCGGACCAGGAGCGTACGACGTCATGCGATTGATGGTAGCCACCGGCCCGCACCACCGCGGCAGTGTTGCCGCTAGACTCCATTTCGTCGCGCGTTCACGCGTGACGGGGTGTGGCTCAGCTTGGTAGAGCGCCCGCTTTGGGAGCGGGATGTCGCAGGTTCAAATCCTGTCACCCCGACCATGTGATGCCTCAGGACAACGGAACGTCCCGGCCTGTCACCCCGGCGAGAATCCATCAGCCTCGCGCTCGACCGTCATCACGATGGGCTACCGTGCCCGAACACAGGTCTCACGCGGCGAAACAAGGAGCATCATGAGCATCGGGTCAGGCATCACCCTCTTCGTCATCGGCGCCATCCTCGCCTTCGCGGTCCACGTGGAGGTGGACTGGATCGATCTGCAGTTCGTCGGTTACCTCCTCATGGGCGCCGGCGCCCTCGTCTTCCTCCTCGGCATCATCCTCCTCGTTCGTCGCCGACGGGTGAATACGGTGACGCGACACGAGGTCGATCCTGCGACCGGCCGCGACGTCACCCGACGGACGACGAGCTCGAACGACAGCGAGATCTGACGCGGAGGCGCTCGGCGACGGCCGGGCGCCCTCCCTATTTGCGCCGCCTCCGTGAACGCGGGCATCCGCACGCGCTGCGGCCGATGGCCGGCCGCCGCCTGTGGAAAGACGGGCATCGGTCGACGTATCCACAGGTCGTCGAGCGGGCGACGCGAGGCCGTGCGGGCTTGACTAGCCTTGCGACGTTCTCGACGACAGGATGCTCATGCCCGCTTCGAACGCGCACGTTTCGAACTCGCCCGTCCGGCCGCCGGCCCCGATGCGATTCCCGGCGTCGCTCAGCGAATTGACCGACCCCCATCGCTGCCCGCGCTGCTTCAGCACCCTCGACTCGGCGTCGGCCTGCGGCTCATGTCGGTTCCCGGTCGCCGACGCCCGCGCCGTGACCGTGCACCAGCTCTCGGCGACGGCGGCCCGAGCGCTCGCCGACCGCGGCGCCCTCATCAACCGCATCGTCGACGACGCCCGAGCGGCCGCCACCCGGCCGGCGGGCGTGCGCACACCGTTCGCCGGCCCGTCGCCCGTTCCGCAGACGTCACCCGTTCCCCAGACACGGCCAGCTTCCCAGACGCCGACCGCTCCTCCGACGCAAAACGCTCACCCGCCGTCGCCACCCGCTCCCCCGGCGTCGCCGTCCGCTTTCCCGGCGTCGCCACCCGCTTTCTCGCCAGTCGGTGAGCAGGCCGAGCCTCCTCAACGGCGCGGCCGCGGACTGCAGGTGTTGCTGCTCGTCCTCGGCGTGGGCCTGCTGGCCATCGCCGCGGGGTTCTTCCTCGTATACGCATGGTTCACCTTCGATCTCGTCTGGCGCGCCCTCTCGACCGTCGCGATCACGCTCGTCGCCGTCGTGGGCGCCTCGTGGCTCCGGCGCGCGCAGTTACGAGCCGCCGCCGAGGGCGTCGCAGCCCTCGCCGCATCACTCATCGTGCTCGACGCCTGGGCGGCTTCGGCGCTGGGGTTGTTCGGGCTCGATCGCGTCGACCAGGCGCTCTACTGGGGCTGTGCCCTGATCGTTCTCACGCTCGTGTTCGAGACGTGGGCGCGACTCACGGCGTTACGCTTCCCCGCCATCGCCGCGTCGATCGCCATCGCTCCCGGCGTCGGCCTCCTCGCCGCCGGAGTCGCAGGCGTGGCGGGCGAGGGCGCGACCCGTTTCGCGATCGGCGCCGTCGGCGCCGCGATCGGCGCGCTCGCCCATCTGGCCTGGCGACGGCGCCCCCGGTCGCACGACGCCGCAGCGGCATCTCGGCGCGGCATCCTGCCCTTCGCAGCCGTGCTCCGCCACGCCTCGTCCATGGACCGCACGACCGAGATCACGATCGTCGCGATCGTCGGACTGCTCTCGAGTGCCGCGAGCCTCATCGCGCTGATGCTCCCGTTCGCAAGCCCGAGCCTCGACTCGGTCCGCCCATGGGCGTTCGTCGCGCTCGCCGCCGCGACAACGGGCCAGGCGTGTCTGCTGCCGACGCACGCGCGCCCCCGATGGCTCGCAGCCCTCGCCGTGCCGTTCGCTCCCATTGCGGTGATCTCACTGCTCGCCACTCCGATCGCCCTCAGCGCCGCGGGCGCGGTCGGGCAGGTGTGGGCTGCGCTGGCGGCGGCGATCGCGCTCGCTCTTCCCGCCTTCATCGATCTGCTTCGCGCCCGGCTGGCCGGCCTCGGGAACATCCCCGTCTCTCGGGCCTGCACAGCCGCGCTCATCACCGCGCTCGTCGGCGCCGGAGCCGTCGTCGCCGCGTCGCTGCTCATCAATCGCCCGCTGGCCTCCGCACTGCTGGCGCGCGCGTCGGGCGCCCTCGCCGACGATCCCGCAGCCGCCGTCCTCGAAGCACCCTGGACCGCGGAGGGTGACGGGCTGGCCATCGGCCTCGTGGCGGGGCTCGTCGCTGCGGGAGCACTCGCATGGCGCCCCGCACAGCGCCGCCGGCGCGTCGCCCCGTACTGGACCGCCGCCGCAATCGCCGGCCTCACCTACGTGTCGTGGCAGGCGCGATCGCCCGTTCTCGTGCAGGCATCGCTGATCCTTTGCTTGGCCGTCCTCCTCGTCGCCCTCATCGCGACACTCCGTGCCCGCGGCGCCGCCGCGCCCCACGCATCCGGTCGCGACCCGCTGCGCCTCGTGCTGTGGGCCGGTGCCGGCGTCGTCGCCTGGCACCTGGTCTCGATCGGCGCCGTGCACGCCCATCACCAGCTCGTCTCGGCCATTGCGGTCGTGTCGGCCCTCTTCGCTGCGAGGTTCGCCGTCACCCCACGGGTACCGGGCGGCACGTCTTACGCGCGAGTCGCGCTCACCGCCGGCGCTGCGCTCACCGCGCTGGCCGCCGCGGTCACCGCCCCACGGCTGTGGGCCGTCGATGCAGGCGTCGAGCTCCCACTGGGATCGACCCTCGCCGTCGTCATCTCCGGCGCCGCATTCAGCGCCGCGGCCGGGCTCCTGCCGCACCGCGCCCTTGCGGGGGTCGAACGCGTCGCGATCGTCGTGGCCGCCACGTTCCCCGGGGCGCTCGCGGCCGCCATCGGCACACTGCGGGTTGCGGCCTGGCACGACGGCTCGAGCGACGGGCCGCTCCCCCAGCAGGTGTCAGCGCTCGTGGTGACCGCGCTGCTCGCGGCCGCGGTCGTCGCCGGCTCCGTGACGCAACTGCGTGCGGTCACGGACCGCGCTCCCGCCGGGACGCCCCGCCTGACGGCGGGTGCATGGATGCTCCCCGTCCTCGCCATCGTGGTCTGGGCTCCCGTCGCCAACGCCGTCATCGCGGTCGGCGCGGCGCTCGGCGGCGGCTTCCATGACACCGGGGCGCGGCTCTCAGCGGTTGTCGTGACACTTGCGATCGTCGCGCTCGCATCAGCGGGGGTCTCCCTCGGCGTCCGTCGTGCGGGCGGCGCCGCGGCGACTCTTTGGCGCCTCGATGCGCCCGCCCTGGGGCTGATGTCGATCGCGGTGGTGACGCTTGCGGGACGGAGCCTGTGGCGATTCGACGGCTCGCTTGCGGTCGGCCTCGCCCTCGCGGCGGGCACGGTGGTCCTGGTCGCCGCGAACGGGAACGGTCTCGTGGGCGCACCGGGTCGGCGCAAGCACGCCGGCTGGCCGGCCGTCCCACTTGCCTGTGCGGCGTGGCTCGCGTTCGTCGGCACGTGGCCGGGCACGCCCACGGTCGAAATCTGGTGGCTGCCCGTCGGCGGCATCCTCGTCGCAACGGGACTCACGGTGTGGTGGTTCGGCCGCACCCTGCGCGGAACGCGCCGTGCAGTCGTAGGGCCGCTCCTCATCGCCGCCGGAGCGCTCGCCGGCGGGATCCCCATCGCGGCCGTCGGGGCCGAAGGCGCCTCGCCCATGCGAGCGGCCGCCCTCGGCGCCGTCGCCGCCGCCGCAATCCTTCTGCTCACCGCACCGCGCCTTTCTCCCTTCATCGCGGAGGTCGCGGCCCCCGTGACGGGCGCGCTCGCCGGCATCATCACCGCGAGCGCCGCACTCCGCGTCATCGCGAGCGCGCCCGAGACCGATGGCGAGCTCCATGCAGCGATCTGGCTGACTCCCATGCTCCTCGTCCTCGCCATCGCCGCGACGTTCGCCGCTCGCAGCGGGCTCATGCAGGCGGCGCGGTCGTGGCATCCGGCGCCGGCGATCTCCCTCGTTTTCGCCGCATCGGTGGCGATCGGCTCGACGTTGCTCACGACCCGCACGATCGGCCCCGCCGGCGCCGCCGCGGCCCTCGCGCTGGTCGCGGTAATCGGCAGCTCGTTACCGCCCCTCATCGCGTTGCGGCCCGCCCTCGCCGCCGTCGTCCCCTTCGCGACGGGAGCCGCGCTACCGCTCGCATTCGCGTCCGCGTTCGGCGACCCGCCACCATCGCTCGGCCTGCTCGTGACCGCGACGCTGGTCCTCACGGTCGCCAACGCCGCCGTGGGAATCCGGCTCCGGCATGAGCACCCGGCACTGTCCGCGCCGGTGTACGCGATGCTTCCGGTCGCGCTGTTCGCCGTTCTCGTCAGCACCCTGCAATTCGAGACGCTGGCGCCGCTCGCCCGCGCGTTCCCGTCCGCTGCCGTCGCCGGGGCCGTCGCGCTCACGGCCGCCGTGGCCGTCGCCGTGGTCGATCTGATGCGTAGCGACGGCAAGGCTCGGAGCTGGCGGCTGCCGCGCTTGGCCGTCGACGCGGGCGCCGTCACGACGGTCGTCACGGGCTTCGCCGTCGCCGGCGCCTTCGCCGCAAGATTCGACGCCCTGAACTGGGCCTTCCTCGGGGCTGTGTTCGTCGCCGCGAGCGCGACTCCGAAGCACATCCGAGGAGCCGAACGCATCGCCCGACGCGTCGCCCGATGGGTGGGCACGCCGATCGTCGCAATCGCGGCCGGTGCCGCGGTGCGCGACCTCTGGCCGGCGGCGCCCTCCTCGCTCGTCGTCGTCGTGACCGGCGCGTCGGTACTGAGCATCGGCGTGGGCGTCGCGCTCCTCGCGCACCGCTCCGCGGTACCGGCCGCCACGTCGACACCGGCGACGAACGCGGTGCGGCCCCGCGCGTCCGTCGAAGGGCTCGTCGAGATCGGGGCCGGCGCCCTGGTCGGGCTCGTCGGCAGCGTGCTCGTCGACGCCTTCGCCCCGTCTGGGCTGGTGACGCACCTCGTCGTCGCGGTCGTCGCCGCACTCTCCCTCACGATCTGGGCCTCCGGCATCCTGCCGAGGAATCTCGCCGCGTACGGCGTCTGCCTCGCCGCTCCCGCAGGCCTGGCGCTCGCGCTCCTCCCCGTGGTGCGATCCGCCGCGTCCGCGACGGCCAACACGACCACCATCAGCGCTCTGGCACCGGAGCTCTCGGGGGCTCCCGTGCTCGTCGCCCTCGTCGGCACCGCCTGGCTCGCGACCCTCCGGACGTCCAGCGACGGCGCGCCGGCAGACCGTCTGCGATCGTGGCTCGCGCGCGCGCTCACCGTCGCGGCCGTCACGTCGGTCACCCTTTCGTGCGTGATCGCGATCGACGGCACGCAGTGGTGGCGCGGCACGGCATGGATCTGCGTGCTCGCCGTCATCGCCCTGACGGCGCACACCCTCGACCGCGCGCCGTTCGACCGCTCGGCGCTGATCGCGAGTGCCGTCGGCGTCGGCCTCGTGACTATCGCCTCACTCGCGACCGACGGGAACCGACACGTCGAACAGCTCACCGTGCCGCTCGGCATCGCCGCCGTCGTCTTCGGTGCGATCGTGCTGGCGCGCCGGCAGAGGTCGAGCAGCTGGGCCATGATCGCACCCGGCGTTGCCGTGCTCATCCTGCCCAGCTTCTTCGCGCAGTTCACCGATGATGCACCCCTGTGGCGCATCGTCGGCGTGGGCCTCGCGGCGCTGGCGGCGCTCGTGTGGGGGTTGACTGGGCGGCTCCAGGCGCCGTTCCTGCTCGGCCTCGTTCTCACGATCGCGCAGGCGATCACGGCGTTCTGGATCGCCCTCGACAGCGCGAACCGCGACGTCCCGTGGTGGATCTGGCTGGCCGTCGCCGGCGTTGTGCTCCTGGCCCTCGCGATCCGGTTCGAAGCCAGCCTTCGCGACGCACGGAAGTCAGCAGCGACGATCAGAGCGATGCGCTAGCGGCGGCGTCGGGGGCGCCGGCCCCGACCGCCGGCACGCCGATCGCCGCCTAGTGCTGACAGCCGGGGCACCAGTACAGCTTGCGGGCCTGCATCTCCTCGAGTGCGACGGTCGTGCCGCAAACGCGGCAGGGCAGTCCGGCGCGTCCGTAGACCCAGTGCCGGTCATCCCGGTTGCGCAGCGCGTCCGCCTTGCGCTTGCCGCGGAGCCCGTCGATCGTCATCATCTGCCCGACCTCGACACCGATCTTCAGCAGCTTCGCCCAGTCGCGCCAGAGGCCTCGCGCCGTGTCCTCCGAGAGCGACGATCCGGGCCGGTGCGGGTCGATGCCGGCTCGAAAGAGAATCTCGGCCCGGTAGACGTTGCCGATGCCGGCCACGACCGACTGGTCCATGAGCAGGATGCCGATCGGCGTGCGCTTCCCCGCCACGCGCGACACGAAACGCTCCTCAGCGGCCCGGCCCCGGTCGACGAGCGGATCCGGGCCGAGCTTCGCGAGGTGCCGCTCGACAGCTGCGGCGTCGAGCAGCTCGCACGCCGTCGGCCCGCGCAAGTCAGCACACGTCGCATCGGTCAACAAGCGCAGACGCACCGCGCCGACAGGCTCCGGGGGCCAGGCCGTCAGCTCGGACTCCTGCTCCCCCTCGGCCATTCGAAGGCGGGTACGACGCGGCGCACCGATCGACGACAAGGAGGTCTCGCCCCGCGAGTCCTCGATGCGCACCTGCGGACGCCGCGTCGAGTACTCGCCCGTCTGACCGAGCGTCGTCGAAACGTCGCCCGCGAAATCCCAGGCGCCGTACATGCCGAGGTGCACTCGCAGCCAGGCGTCGCCCTCGAACTCCGCGAACATCTGCTTGCCCACCGCAAAGGTGCGAAGCATCCGCCGCCCATCGATCTCGGCCGCCCCCACGGTGAAGCGGCCCTGCGGCGATGAGGCGCTGACGGTTCTTCCGGCGAAGTTGGCCTCGAACTGGCGCGCGATGCGGTGGACGGAATGTCCCTCGGGCACCCCTACGACTCCGCAGAGAAGCCGACGGGCCGAGACGCCGGCGGGGTGCTCGGCGTCGGCGGCACCTCGCCCGGCTGCAGCAGCACGGGAACCGCGGAACCCGACCGGGGCAGCACGTCCTTATCGGCGATGTCGCCGGTCTGCTCGTACTCGGCGATCTGCGAGATGCGCCGGACATGGCGGTCGTCGCCCGGGAACGGCTCGGCGATGAACGCGTCGATGAAGGCGACGGCCTCGTCGAACGTGTGCTGGCGCGCCCCGATCGAGATCACGTTGGCGTTGTTGTGCTCGCGCGCGAGCGTCGCGGTCGCCAGGTTCCATACGAGCGCGGCCCGAACTCCCGGCACCTTGTTGGCCGCGATCTGCTCGCCGTTCCCGGAGCCGCCGAACACCACACCGAGCGCCTCGACGCCCGCCGCCCAATCGTCGGCGACCGCCTGGGCCGCGTTGATGCAGAACGACGGATAATCATCGAGCGCGTCGTACTCGGCGGGGCCGTGATCGACCACGTCGTGCCCCTGGCCCGCCAGGTGCCGCTGCAGCTGCTGGGAGAAGTCGAGACCGGCGTGATCGGTCGCGACGTGGATGCGCACTAGTCGAACTGCGGACCGCGCGTCCGCGTGCGCTTGAGCTCGAAGAACCCGTCGACGCCGGCCGCCATGACGACCCCATCGAAGAGCCGCAGGGCGTCGTCGCCCTTGGGCGCCGGGGAGATGACCGGCCCGAAGAATGCGACGCCGTTGACGGCGACGACCGGAGTTCCGACGTCTTGGCCGACGCGCTCGATGCCGTCGACGTGGCTCGCCCGGTAGGCGTCATCGAACTCGCCCGCCTTGGCGCGCTCGACGAGGTCCTGCGGGATCTCGAGCTCGGCGACGACCTCGTCGAAGATCGCCGCGTCGGTGGCGCCGCGCCCGTCGAGGTGGATGCGCTGGCCGAGCGCGTCGTAGGCGGCCTTGACCTTGTCCTGCCCGAGCTCATCGCGGATCGCGGTCACGAGCTGGCCGAAGGCGAAGCCGGCTTTGTGGGACGCCCGGTGCGCCTCATCCATGTCGTTGTTCTCGTTGAGAATCGCAAGGCTCATGATGTGCCAGGTGACGTCGATGTCCCGGTGGCGTGCCACCTCGTCGATCCACCGAGACGTCATCCACGCCCAGGGGCATACGGGGTCGAACCAGAAGTCAACAGCGGTCTTGTCAGCCATGCCAGCAGGGTACCGCTCGGCAGCGACAGCTGCCTGGCCCATGACGACGGCTCCGCGACGGTTCACGCTCACGTCGCACCCTCGCGGTCACGCTCGGCGCATCCGCGCGGTCAGCCGGCCGGGCGTCCACCGGTCGTTCGCCAGGGCGACGCACGGACCGTCGCACACGTCCTAGATTCGGAGGCATGAACTTCGCTGCACCACCGCCGGCGCCCGCGGGCGGGCATACTCCCCACCAGGCACCGCCGGCACCCGCGGGCTGGCGCCCTTCGCAGCCGCCACTGGGTCCGCAGGCCCCGCAGGCCACCCATGGACCGCCACCGCCGGCTCAGGTGCCCGCAGCTGCGGCCCAGCACCGACAGGCGGTGGCTCAGCCCGGATACGTCCAGTTCACGGTGCAGGGCAATATCTGGACATCGACGATGATCCCGCCCACCGTCACCTTGAACGGTTACCAGGTGTCGATCGTGAATCACGGCACCGCCCTGATCCCCGTCCAGCCCGGCACCTACGTGATCGAGGCGCAGATCAGGTACCTCTGGAATTTCGGCCACGCCGCGTTGCAGGTCCAGGTGCATCCCGGGCAGACCGTGCCCGTCTTCTACGGACCGCCGTGGATCACCTGGTCGCCTGGTGCGCTCGGCGTCGTGCCGCAGAAGCGCCATGGCCTCGGCTGGTACATCGGGATCCTGTGCGTGCCGTTCGCCGCGATCCTCCTCACGCTCGGCGGTGTGGTCGCGATGCTCTTCACCATCTGACCGTGGGCGCGGGGGGCCGGGAACGCGCCGGACCCGATTCCGAATTCGAGCATCCGAGTGCCATCTCGCGGACGCAGATGCCCCGCGGGCTTCGCGGATTCGGCGCGCCGCGCGCGCGGCTGCGCGGCGGGGAATCGCTGGGCGACTAGGCTTTTCGCAACTGAGGCGTGCTCTACGTACGGCCCAGGACCGAAGTCCGACGAAGGAGTGGCATGCCCGGTGAGAACCTGACCCGCGCCGAAGCGCAGGAGCGCCGTGCGACCGTCAACGTGCATCTGTACGACATCGCGCTCGACCTAACGACGGGTGACGAGGCGTTTCGGTCCACGACGGTGGTCACGTTCGACGCGGTCCCGGGGGCATCGACGTTCATCGACGCGATCACCCGCCAGGTGCACCACGTCGAGCTCAATGGTCGCGTGCTCGACCCCGCCGACGTGAGTGACGGCGTGCGCATCCGCCTCGACGGCCTCGAGGCGCACAACCGCCTCGTCGTGGTCGCCGACGCGGTGTACATGAACACCGGCGAAGGGCTCCACCGCTTCGTCGACCCCGTCGACGGCGAGGTCTACCTCTACACGCAGTTCGAGGTACCGGACTCGCGCCGCGTGTTCGCCGTGTTCGAGCAGCCCGACCTCAAGGCCCAGTTCGTGTTCCACGTGACGGCGCCGAGCCACTGGCAGGTCATCTCGAACCAGCCGAGCCCGCAGCCCGTCCCCGCCACCGAGGCCACCTCGACGTGGCACTTCGCGCCGACACCACGCATCTCCAGCTACATCACGGCGATCGTCGCCGGCCCGTACGTCTCGCAGCACGACTCCCTCGTCTCGATGGACGGCCGCACCATCCCGCTCGGCGTCTACTGCCGCGCGTCAGTCGCCGAGTATCTCGATGCGGAGAACATCTTCACCACCACGAAGCGCGGCTTCGAGTACTACGAGAAGAACTTCAACGGCCCGTACCCCTTCGAGAAGTACGACCAGCTGTTTGTGCCCGAGTTCAACGCCGGGGCGATGGAGAATGCGGGCTGCGTCACGTTCACCGAGACCTACGTGTTCCGGTCGAAAGTGCAAGACGCGGTGCGCGAGCGTCGCGACGTCACCATCCTCCACGAGCTTGCCCACATGTGGTTCGGCGACCTCGTCACGATGCGCTGGTGGAACGACCTGTGGCTGAACGAGTCGTTCGCCGAGTTCATCTCGACGATCGCGTGCGCGGAGGCGACCGGGTGGTCGGAAGCATGGACCACCTTCAACGCGATGGAGAAGAGTTGGGCCTACCGGCAAGACCAGCTGCCGTCGACGCATCCCATCGTGGCGGAGATCCGCGATCTCGACGACGTGCTCGTCAACTTCGACGGCATCACGTACGCCAAGGGCGGCTCGGTGCTCAAGCAGCTGTTCTTCTGGGTCGGGCGCGAGGCCTTCTTCCAGGGCGTCTCGACGTACTTCCGCAAGCACGGATGGGGCAACACCGAGCTGCGTGACCTGCTCGCCGAGCTCGAGATTGCGTCCGGCCGCGATCTGTCGGCGTGGTCGCGGCTCTGGCTCGAGACCGCGGGCGTCAACACGCTGCGGCCTCGGCTCGAGGTCGACGAGCGGGGCGTCATCACCTCGTTCGCCGTCGAACAGACCGCCGTGGAGGAGCATCCGACCCTCCGCCCCCACCGCCTGGCGATCGGCCTCTTCGAGCTCCACGACGGTGGCGAGGGCGAGCAGCGCGTGCTGCGCCGCGCCGACCGGCTCGAGCTCGATGTCGACGGCCCGCTCACCGAGGTTCCCGCGCTCGCAGGGCGCCCGCGTCCGGCCATGATCCTGCTCAACGACGACGACCTCGCCTACGCGAAGATCCGCCTCGACGACGACTCGCTGCGGGTCGCGGTCGATCACCTCGCGTCGATCGAGTCGCCACTCGCCCGCTCCCTCGTCCTCAGCAGCGTGTGGGATTCCACGCGCGACGCCGAGACCCGTCCGCGTGATTTCATCCGCCTCGTGCTGGGCACGATCGGCACGGAAACCGAGTCGACGACACGGCGCACTGTTCTCGGCCAGCTCGCCACCGCATCCAAGTACTACACGGACGCGGAAGACCGGGAGGAGATCCTCGAGGTCGTGACCGACGAATTGTGGGCGCTCGCAGAGGCGGCCGAGCCTGGTTCCGATGCCCAGTTCGCCTTCGTGAAGTCGTTCGCCGGCCTGGCGCACACGACCGCGCATCTCGACGTCATCGACGCACTGTTCACGCAGCAACGCTCGCTCGAGGGACTCGAGATCGACACCGATCTGGGGTGGGAGCTCCTCATCGCGCTCGTCGCCGGGGGCCGCCGGACCCGCGCCGACATCGACGCCCGCCTGGCCGAGGACAACACCGCCGACGGGCAGCGGGCTGCCGCCCACGCAGCGGCGGCCGGCCCCGCGAACGACGACAAAGACGCCGCGTGGCAGCGCGTCATGGTGTCGTCGGATGCTCCGAACTCGATCGTCCGCGCCACAGCCGCGGGCTTCTCGCGGGGCGACGATGCCGTCCTCGAGGCGTTCGTCGACCGCTACTTCGAGGCCATCCGTGGCGTGTGGGACTCCCGCAGTTTCCACATCGCCGAGGAGCTGATCGAAGGCTTCTTCCCCTCGTACCTGCCGACCGAGCAGGTGCTGGCTGCGGCGACCGCGTGGCTCGATGCGAACACCGACGCACCAGACGCGCTCCGGCGCATCGTGATCGAGGGGCGTGCGGCCGTCGAGCGGTCGTTGCGCGCGCAGCAGCGCGACGCCGGCTGAGCGCGCGTCGCCTCCCGACGCGGCGCCGCGGTCGCCGGGAGGTGCACGACGGGCGAACGGGCATTGGGCGGACTGAGGGAAACCGCGCCGTACGCTTGTGCCCGATATGCTTCCCCAGATCACCTTCTTCGAACTCGTCGACACGTTCCAGGTCCCGCTGTGGATCCTCGCCTATATCCTCGGCGGCCTCCTGCTGCGCTGGGGCCTGCAGTTCCTGATCCGCAGGTTCGTCAACCAGGTCGTCAGCGGCGTCAAGAAGCGCAAGGGCGCCGACGACACGCAAGAGCTCATGGTCAAGTCGCCGCTGGCGGCGGTGCGGACGGTGCAGCGCACGCGCACGATCGGCTCGGTGCTGTCGAATGTGGTCACGGTCACCATCGTCGTCGTCGTCGTGATGCTGTGCATCGGCAGGGCGGCGCCGAACGTGCTGGCCTCCCTCTCGCTGCTGTCTGCCGCCGTCGGTGCGGGCCTCGGTTTCGGAGCGCAGAAGATCGTCGGCGACGTGCTCAACGGCCTGTTCATGGTCATGGAGGACCAACTCGGGGTGGGCGACGAGGTCGACATGGGCGAGGCGGTCGGCATCGTGGAGAAGGTGGGGGTGCGTGTTACGCAGGTGCGTGACGTCAACGGCACCCTCTGGTTCGTGCGCAACGGCGAGGTCGTGCGCGTCGGCAGCAATTCGCAGGGGTGGAACCGAGCGATCATCGATCTCGCGGTCCCGTACCTCGTCGATCGCAGGCTCGTCGAAGAAACCATGCTCGGCGCGGCGATGGGCCTGTACCAGGATCCGGCGTGGGGCGTGAAGTTCTTCGAGGCACCGCAGATCTGGGGGCTCGAGACCATCTCGGCCGAGGCCGTCGTCGTGCGTCTCGTCGCGAAGACGAAGGCGGGCACCCGATGGGAGGTCCAGCGCGAACTGCGGGCGCGCATCCAGGAGGCCTTCAAGCGCAACGGCATCGCGCTGCCGCCGCTCAACACGATCGTGTTCGACGGGGTCAACGGAATAGCGAACCGGGTCCAACGGTTCAACCCTCAGAATCCGGCCGCAACCGATCCCGGCAGCGAGGAGCGCGCATGAAATCGTCGGTTCAGCTCGGCGGCAACCCCGAGGCGCTCCCGACGTTTTTCGACGAGGTGGGCGGACAGGCCACATTCGATCGGCTGACGAGCGCGTTCTACGAGCGCGTGCGGCGCGACGAGGTGTTGTGGCCCATGTATCCGCAGGACGACCTCGACGGCGCGATCTGGCGGCTCTCCCACTTCCTGGCGCAGTACTTCGAGGGCCCGAGCACCTACTCCCAGGAGCGCGGGCATCCGCGGCTCCGCATGCGTCACCACGCGTTCCGGGTGAACCCGGATGCTCGCGACCGGTGGCTGCGGCACATGACGGATGCGCTCAACGAGCTGTGCGCCGCGCCCGACTCGCGCATCTCGCCCATGCACCGGCTCACGATGCTCGAGTACTTCGACCGAGCGGCGCACGCGATGGTCAACACATTCGATGCGTCGCCGCAGCCACCGGAACGCGCCTAGATGACGCCCTGCGCGAGCATCGCCTCGACGACCTTCGAGAAGCCCGCGATGTTGGCGCCGAGCACGTAGTCGTCTGGCCTGTCGTATTCGCTGGCGGTCTCGCGGCAGCGGGCATGGATGTCGACCATGATCGTCCGAAGCCGCTCCTCGGTGTATTCGAACGACCACGAGTCGCGTGAGGCGTTCTGCTGCATCTCGAGCGCACTTGTCGCCACACCACCAGCGTTCGCCGCCTTGCCCGGCCCGAAGAGCGTGCCCTCGGCCCGCTGCAGCACGTTGATGGCCGCCGAGGTGCACGGCATGTTCGCGCCCTCGGCCACCACCCTCACCCCGTGCTTGACGAGCGTGATCGCCGCATCCTCGTCGAGTTCGTTCTGCGTCGCGCACGGCAGCGCGACGTCCGCCGGCACCTCCCAGACGGCATTGCGCCCCGACCGGAACTCAGCCGCGCCGCCTTTTCGTTCGGCGTACTCGCTGATACGGCCGCGCTCGACCTCCTTCAGCTGCTTGAGCAGCTCGAGGTCGATGCCATCGGGGTCGTACACGGCACCGGAGGAATCGGAGGCGGTGACGACGCGCGCACCGAGCTGATGCGCCTTCTCGATCGCGTACAGCGCCACGTTGCCCGAACCCGACACCACGACGGTCTTGCCATCCATCGACTCGCCCTGCGTGCGGAGCATCTCCTCGGCGAAGTAGACGGTGCCGTAGCCCGTCGCCTCGGTGCGGACGAGCGACCCGCCCCATGACATTCCCTTGCCGGTCAGCACCCCAGCTTCGAAGCGGTTCGTGAGGCGCTTGTACTGGCCGAAGAGGTACCCGATCTCTCGCCTGCCGACGCCGATGTCGCCCGCGGGCACGTCGGTGTGCTCGCCGATGTGACGGAAGAGCTCGGTCATGAACGACTGGCAGAACGCCATGACCTCGCGCTGGCTCTTGCCGCGCGGATCGAAGTCGCTGCCGCCCTTCCCGCCGCCGATGGGCATGCCCGTCAACGCGTTCTTGAAGATCTGCTCGAAGCCGAGGAACTTGATGATGCCGAGATTGACCGACGGGTGGAACCGCAGGCCGCCCTTGTACGGACCGAGCGCCGAGTTGAACTCGACGCGGAAGCCCCGGTTGACCTGCACGTTGCCGCTGTCATCGATCCACGGCACGCGAAAGATGATTTGTCGTTCCGGCTCGGCGATGCGTCGCACGATCGCCAGATCGAGATGTTCCGGGTGGCGCACCAGTACGGGATCGAGGGTGTCGAGGACCTCGCCGACGGCCTGATGGAACTCGGGCTCGCCCGGGTTGCGGTCGGAGATGAGGGCTTTCAGGTCGTCAATCGACCGGGGTGTCGTCATTTGGCATCCTTTCGTGTGCGAATCACGCACGCCACGAGCGTAGGGGACGGGGCCATGCCATGCCGACCGGGACGGCGCAGCCGGGCCGCGCCGGGAGGGCCCCGCCGGGCGGGCGTCTCCGCGGCCGGCGGTTCAGGCGGTGGCAAGTCGCGCCTTCGTGAGCACGTGACCCGCGGTGGTCGACACGCGAAGCCAGACACCCGATCGGCTCAGCACGGCGGGGGCATCGGTAATGAACCCGAGCGCGTGCGCCGCGAACGCGGCGCCGGCGACGAGTCCGTGGCCGGACGCTCCCGGCACGTCGAGCGGCGCGGTCCACACCTCGGTCCTGGCCCGCTCGACGAGCAGCGTGCCGAGGTTGCCCGGGACGGCGCGGGCGACGTCGGCGATGCCTCGATCGGCCGCCGCGGCGAGTTCGGCGCCGGCGATCGCGCCCAGCCGCTCCCATTGGCCGCGGGGCGGCGACACCGCGGCCCAGGACTCGAGGGGGCGCTCGACGGGGAGGGGCAGTTCGAGCCGGTGCTGCTCCCGATCGCTCGCGAGCCGGTCGAGCATGCCGCGCAGGGGCACGGCGGCGTCGAAGCTGCCGTCCCGCAGATCGACCGGCTCAGGTGATTCGATGACGGCGCCGATTGCGCGCATGCCAAGCACGATCGGCGAATCGTCGAGGATCGTCTGGGGTCGCAGCACCGGCACCCAGACCGCGACAGCGTCGCCTCCCGCGCCCGTCACCGCCTGGAGGCGCACGGCACCGCCCTCGATGCGGGCGGCGCGGCCCAGATAGGTCGCAAGGTCGTCTCGCGCGCGGTCGTTGGGGAGTCTCAGTACGGCAGTCATCGTCTCCTAAACTAGCCAGATGTCGCAGCGACCATCACCCACGTCGCCCATCGGTTCTTCCGCGAGCTGGAACCTCAACGGATACCAGGCGTCCAATCCGCCGACCGATGCAGAGCTCGAGTCGATGCCGCCCCTGCAGGCGTTCCTCTCGACCCTGAACCTCAGTGACACCGGGGCCCGCACGACGCTCGACATCTTCACGGGTCCGAGTCAGTGGATGCCGCACGGGCGCGTCTTCGGCGGTCAGGTCGTCGCGCAGTCGATCATGGCCGCGATGCGCACGATCGACGACGATCGGCCGATCCATTCGATGCACGGCTACTTCTTGCGCCCGGGCGACATCCATCAGCCGATCACGTTCTCGGTCGACCGCACGCACGACGGCAACTCCTTCACGACGCGCTCGGTGCGCGCGTACCAGGGCGGGAAGACGATCTTCTCGATGATCGGCTCGTTTCAGATCGAGGAGCCCGGCCTCGAGCATGCGGCCACGATGCCGGCGGGCGTGCCCGAACCCGAGTCGCTTCCGAGCGAGGCGGAGCACGTCGAAGCGGCCGGCGAGGCACTCGCCAATTACTGGGTGCACCGCCGCCCCTTCGCCATACGGCACGTCGGGCATCCCATCTACCTCACGCCGGACGACGAACGTTCGCCGTCGCAGGCCGTGTGGGTCAAGACCGTCGGCGAGATGCCCGACGATCCTTCGCTGCACGCGGCGGCACTCGCGTACGTGAGCGACTACGTGCTGCTCGAACCGATGTTGCGCATGCACGGTCTGTCATGGATCGACCCGCGCCTTCGCGTCGCGAGCCTCGACCACGCGATGTGGTGGCACCGGTTCGCGCGGGTCGACGAATGGCTGCTGTACGTCGCCGAGGCGACCAATGCGCAGAGCGGGCGCGGACTTTCGTTTGGCCGCTTCTTCACGCGTGACGGACGGCACATCGCGAGCGTCGCACAGGAGGGCATGATGCGGCTCAAGCAGTAGTCGCAGCGTATGTCCGAGGGCCCGGAGCCCCTCCGGGTGCAGGGCATCGGGCTCCCCTACCGTGTGCCCCTGAACTTCGCCGGTTCCTCGACGTAGGGGGCCCAGGCATGCCGCTCGGCGTCGCTGATGCGGCGAGGGCGCTGCGACGCCGTGTCGATGAACACGATCGTGGATGCCGCCACCACGTACTTCGTGCGTCCCTCGGTGTGGTCCGGTCCCGCCTCGAGCGGCGGGCTCCACACCTCGTAGCCCACCTCGCAGCTGGCAGCGCCAAGCCTCCCCACCCACAGGTGGATGTCGATCGGCTGCGCCTGGTAAGGAATCGCCGCGAGGTATTCGATCTCGTGGCGCGCGATGAGCGTTTGCGTCGACGCCCCCTGGTGGCCTTCGATGACGGCGAGCGGGCTCGCCTCGCCGTCATCGCTGGTCCAGAAGGTTCGCACGCGTGCTTCTTCGAGCAGTGAGAGCACACGCGAATTGTTGACGTGGTTGTACGCGTCGAGATCGCTCCAGCGCAGCCGGATCGGCACGTGATACCGCATACTCCGCCCTAGTCGCGCGTGAGCTTGCGGTAGGTGACGCGTGAGGGCTTGGCGGCCTCGGGGCCCAGACGGCGTACCTTGTCTTCTTCGTAGCCCTCGAAGTTGCCCTCGAACCAGTGCCACTCGCTCGGGTTCTCGTCGGTGCCCTCGTAGGCCAGGATGTGCGTCGCGACGCGGTCGAGGAACCACCGGTCGTGCGTGATGACCACGCCGCAGCCGGGAAAGTCGAGCAGGGCCTTCTCAAGGCTCGACAGGGTCTCGACGTCAAGGTCGTTCGTCGGCTCGTCGAGCAGCAGCACGTTGCCACCCTGTTTGAGGGTGAGCGCGAGGTTGAGGCGGTTGCGTTCCCCGCCCGAGAGCACACCGGCCTTCTTCTGCTGGTCGGGCCCCTTGAACCCGAACTTCGACACGTACGCGCGGGAGGGGATCTCGACATTGCCGACCTGGATGTAGTCGAGGCCATCGCTCACGACCTCCCAGAGCGACTTGTTGGGGTCGATGCCGCCTCGCGACTGATCGACGTACGACAGCCGCACGGTCTCACCGATCTTGAGGTCGCCGTCGTCGAGCTCCTCGAGGCCGACGATCGATTTGAAGAGCGTGGTCTTGCCGACACCGTTGGGCCCGATGATGCCGACGATGCCGTTGCGGGGCAGCGAGAACGAGAGCCCCTCGAACAGCACCCGGTCGTCGAAGCCCTTCTTGAGGTCTTTGGCCTCGATGACCACCTGCCCGAGCCGCGGGCCCGGCGGAATCTGAATCTCCTCGAAGTCGAGCTTGCGGGTGCGCTCGGCCTCTGTGGCCATCTCTTCGTACCGGGCGAGACGCGCCTTCGACTTCGCCTGGCGCCCCTTGGCGCTCGAACGAACCCACTCGAGTTCTTCCGCGAGCCGCTTGGCGAGCTTGACGTCCTTCTGGCCCTGGACCTTCAGGCGCTCTCCCTTCTTCTCGAGGTACGTCGAGTAGTTGCCCTCGTACGGATAGAGGCGGCCGCGGTCGACCTCGGCGATCCATTCGGCGAGGTTGTCGAGGAAGTACCTGTCGTGCGTGATGGCGATGACGGCGCCCGGGTACTTCTGCAGGAACTGCTCGAGCCACTGCACGCTTTCAGCGTCGAGGTGGTTCGTGGGCTCGTCGAGCAGCAGCAGGTCGGGCTTCTCCAGCAGGAGCCGGCACAGCGCCACGCGTCGCTTCTCGCCGCCGGAGAGCACGGCGATTTCGGCGTCGGGGGGAGGCAGTCGGAGGGCGTCCATGGCCTGTTCGAGCTGCGAGTCGAGATCCCACGCATCGGCCGCGTCGATCGCCTCCTGCAGTTTGCCCATCTCGTCCATGAGGGCGTCGAAGTCGGCGTCGGGCTCGGCCATCTCTGCCGAGATCTCGTTGAAGCGGTCGATCTTGCCCTTGATCTCGCCGACCCCGAGTTCGACGTTCTCGCGGACGTTCTTCGTCTCGTCGAGCTCCGGCTCCTGCATGAGAATGCCGACCGTGTAGCCGGGGCTCAGCGAGGCCTCGCCGTTCGAGGGGGTGTCGAGACCCGCCATGATCTTGAGGATCGTCGACTTGCCAGCGCCGTTCGGGCCGACCATGCCGATCTTCGCTCCGGGGAGAAACGACATGGTGACGTCGTCGAGGATGAGCTTGTCGCCCACCGCCTTGCGGGCGCGAACCATTGAATAGATGTACTCAGCCATGATGCGCCACAGTCTATTGGCGCCCGGTGGCACGCGCTGACACCGCGATCAGCGAGTGGGGGGACGGTCGCGTCGACGGGCGGGCGGGAGGGCGACCAGTGCGATCAAAAGGGCGGCTCTTCGGCCGTCCTCGAGGCACCGGCACCGGGCGCGCCCCAGTCGCCGGACGGCACGGTCGCCGCGCCGATCGCGGCGGTCTGGGGCTCGGTGGCGCCGAGCGGCGCCGACCCCGGCGTTGGACCGGGCGTCGACGCTCCCGTGGAAGCATGGCGGTCGGCGTTGTCCGGGTGGCCCGGCTGCGCCGGTGGGTTCGACGGTGGCCGCCGCGTGACGGCGGCGGTCGCGACGAGCAGGTCGGGGCCGATGTGATCGGCGTCGATTTCGACGGCAACGCCGCTGCCGCGATCGTTCTCCCATGGGCGCACTCGCACTCGGCCCGTCACGATGAGCTGCTGGCCCTTGTCGACGCTGTCGCGGACGCTCTCGGCCATGCCGCGGAGGGCGCGCACCGTGAACCAGCTCGTCGGGCCGTCCTCCCACTCCCCCGACTTCTTTCGCCACCGCTCGGTGGTCGCCAATCTGAAGGTGGCTTCCAGGTCGCCCCACGGTGTGGTGCGCGTGTCCGGTTGGCCGCCGACGCGGCCGATGAGGGTGATGTGATTCTGCACGTGGTCTCCACTCGAAGGGGCGCCGCGGCGCCGGCTGGCGACCCGGCGCGGCGCTCGTGCCGGATCGCTCCGCGCCGGGTCGCAGCTAGTGTGCGAGAGCGGAGCACGGCGCCGCGCGAAGTGCTCCGTCACCTGTGGACGAGCGGAACTCCACAGGCGGCGGGCGACGAGGAAACGCGGCGAGAGCGGCGACCTGGGCGCCTTCGCTCTACGCCTTCAGATACTCGGTGAAGCGCTGCCGGATCTTGTTCACCTTGGGGACGGCCACCGCAAGGCAATATCCCTGACCGGGGTTCTTCGCGAAGAAGTCCTGGTGATAGTCCTCGGCTTCGAAGACCTCGCCGAGCGGTTCAACGGTGGTCACGACGCCGCCGCCCCACGCCTCGTCGGCGCGCGCCCGGGCGGCCTCGAAGCGTTCACGTTGTTCGTCGCCCTCGTAGAACATCGCGGAGCGGTATTGCGTGCCGACGTCGTTCCCCTGCCGGTTGAGCTGCCGCGGGTCGTGCATCGTGAAGAACGCGTCGAGGATCACGTCCGCCGGAATGACCTCCTCGTCGAACTCGACGCGCACGGCCTCGGCGTGCCCGGTCGTGCCGGTACACACGACCTCATAGTCGGGAGCGGGATGGCTGCCGCCCGTATAGACCGAGACGACGTCGGTGACCCCGCGCAGGGCGCGGTACGCCGCGTCGAGGCACCAGAAGCATCCACCTGCGAGCACAAAGGAAGTCATGGGCCCAGCGTACGACGCGAGACCGTGAATGTCGGTGGGTGCCCATAGCGTGCACAGCACCACGAAACGCCGGGCCGGCGGCACGAGAGAGAGGACCACCGATGAACGTCAATCTGCTCATTCCGCGTCCCGCTGCCGTGCGCGAAACCGTGCGCGGGGTCGTGCGCCAGCAGCTCAACGCCACACTCTGGCGCATCACCCGCCAGAGCGGTGAAGTGCTGGGCTACGTCGAACACCTCGGCGAGGTCGGCCATCCCTACCGCGCCAAGCGCATGCTGCCCGACCGCCGCGGCTTCATGGGCTTCGGCGACTTCGACGACCTCGGCGAGGCCGTCGAGGCGTTGCGGCACTGAGCACTGCGGGCGGTTCCTGCCAGTCTGCGCGCTTACGTGCCCGGAAGTGCCTCGCGCCACCACGTGTCGAACGGCGTGGCAGGAACGGTGCGCTTGTGGCGCGTCGCCCAGTACATGCGCGCGATCCTCTCGGCGACCTCGTCGGCGACCTCGCCGCCCTCGAGATAGGTATCGATGTCGACGTACTGAAGACCGAGGTCTTCTTCGTCGGACTGCCCGGGGGCGTCGTCGAGCAGGTCGGCGGTCGGGGTCTTCGTGTACAGCGCCGACGGCGCCTCAAGGGCCTCGAGCAGGGCGCGTCCCTGCCGCTTCGTGAGCCCGGTCAGCGGCATGAGGTCGGCGGCCCCGTCGCCGTACTTCGTGAAGAACCCGGTCACGGCCTCGGCTGCGTGGTCGGTGCCGACCACAAGCAGGCGCCGGTCGCCCGCGAGCGCGTACTGCGCCACCGCGCGCTGCCGTGCCTTCACGTTGCCCTTCGTGAAGTCGGTGATCGATACGCCCGTTGCCGTCTCGAACTCCTGCTCGATGCCGTCGGTCGCGGGCTTGATGTTGAACGTCACCCGCTCATCCGGGGCGATGAAGTCGAGGGCGAGCTGCGCATCGTCCTCGTCGGCCTGCACGCCGTGTGGAAGCCGGACGGCGACGAACGTCGCATCGCCGCCGTCGGCGCGGACGCGTTCGACGGCGAGCTGGGCCAGCTTGCCCGCGAGCGTCGAATCCTGCCCGCCGGAGATGCCAAGCACGTAGCCGGCGGCTCCCGTGACCGTGAGATAGTCGGCCAGGAATGCGATGCGCGAGTCGACCTCACGTCGCGGGTCGATGCTCGGGTTGACGCCGAGCTCACTCATGATCTGCGACTGCAGTGCTCGCATACGTGCACCTCCGGAAAGAGAATTCGGGCGGCCCGTCTCGGGGTCGAAGGTCGTGGCTTCGCGCTCGACTCGGGTGTCTCCAGCGTAGCGACGCGCACCCGCCGTGGCGAAGGGCATTCGTCGATGGGTCGCCGCGATTGGCATCGTGCGATGGGTGGCAATGGCCACTCCTGGCCTGGGGCCTGGTCGACCCTCCTAACGCCGAGACAGGGCCGAGACCGCAAGGCCACCACCGAAGGCCACCAGTGCGTCTCCAACGCTTGATGGCACCCAGCACGCTGCCCGGCACCTGCTACGACCGTGCGTCAAACGTTCGCCGGTTCGATGATTCTTCTTCCCTACCAACTCAATGTTCGATGTGCACAAGCACTTGAGAAAAGTGCGCTCATGCGTGTCGCTATCGCCCTGCGGGCCTGATTGCCCTCGTCACCGGTAGGGCTAGTGAGCAACTGGTGGCAGAGGCCCTCCGTCAACGAGAGGAGTACATAAGCCTCCAGCTCCGGGTCGACGGAGCCGAGGTCCGGGATCTCGCCACATCTGCCTGCGTTCTCGATCGCTCGAGCCGCTCGGTCTCTCAGTATCCGAGCGAAGCGCGTCTGGTGCTCGCGAAGCTCTTCGTTATCGAGGGCAAGACCGGCGAATGCCATACGCAGACGCGCTTCTTCACGTCGCGCTGTGTCGAGGGGCAGGAGCTGCTCGATGCCGGCGCGCAGCATGTCTTCAATGCGGGAGTGGCGCGTTTCGGCGAGCGCGGTAGCGCGCTCCACCCTGCCGAGAATACTCGCGAGTACGCGCTCGAGCGTGTCCACGATCAGCGCTTCCTTCGAGTCGTAATAGTGCTGCACCAGACCGACGGAAACCCCAGCGGCCCTCGCGGCGCTGGACATGGTCACCGACACGAGGCCGACCTCGAGCACTGATCTCCGGACCCCGCCACATATCTGGCTGCGGCGGGCTTCGTGGTCGGCGGTACGGGGCACGAAGTGCAGCCTAATAAAAGTATGATCATATTGCTATCATGATGCGCATTGCCGGAAGTCGTTGTGGAGCCGTGGCCCTCGCCGTCTGCGCGCTGACGTTCACTCCCGCCCCTGCTTTCGCGGGCGGGTCGCCGACGGATGCATATTTGGACGAATGGCAGCAGAGCAACTCGATCCCGGGGGTCGCCGTCGCGGTCCTGGACGGGGACGATGAGGATGTCTGGCTGCTCGGCAACGATGGGCATGCCGATCCGATCACGTCGAGCACGCCGTTCCTAATCGGGAGCGTGGCCAAGACGATCACCGGCACAATCGTGCTGCAGCTCGTCGACGACGGGCGGGTCGCGCTCGATGACACCGCGCGGACGCATCTGACCTGGCTCGAACATGACGCCACGATCCGGCAATTGCTCGACCATACCGCCGGATACTCTGCGCAGGATGGCCTCGCCGTCTCAGAACGCTATCGGGAGCAGCTGACGGTCACGGGTGCCGCGCGCGAACTCGATCACTCCGGCGAGATCGGCAGCTACTCCTACAGCAGTGCAAACTACCTGGTGCTCGGTGCACTCATCGAACAGGTCACCGGAAACTCATTCGCCGATGAACTGCACCAGCGCATCACCAGGCACGTCGGCATGGACGACAGTGGCGTCGACGGCGTGGTGCCCGGACTCCCTCCCGGCCATCGGCTGTGGTGGGGCAGCCCGGTCGCCTATGACCCCGGATCGGAGCCTTCCGGTGCTCCCTACGGCTACCTCGTCTCAACACTCGATGACCTCATGGCCTATTCCCGTGCCCAACTCGACGCAGGGCTGATCCCCGACGAGCTGCGCGCAGCCGCCTGGAGCGATCAGTCCGGAACGGACAGCGGGCAAGGCTACGGTCTCGGCTGGCGCATCGACGTCAGCGACGGCACGCTCCGCATCCACCACACCGGCGCGACTCCCGGCTACTTCGCGCACGTCATGCTCATGCCTGAAGAGGACCGCGCGGTCATCGTGCTTGCCAACGCATACTCCGAAGCAGGTGCGTCGAGTCTCGCCGCCGCCGCCGCGGACATCGACCGCCTCAGTCAAGGCGATGCCGCTGCACCACGAGCGGGCGATGCCGTCTTGACCATGCTCCCCTGGATGGCGCTCGCGCTCGCGGGCCTCGCGATCCTCGCATTCATCGCGGGGACCCTGCGCCACCCGAGAACACGAACAGTCACGGCGTCTCTCATGGTCGGCTCCGTGCTCGTCGCTCTCGCACTCACCATCGCGCCCATGCTGATGGGAACTCCCTGGCACGTCATCAGTACCTGGACCCCCGATGCTGCTCTCGGGCTCGTCGCGAGCATCATCGCCTGGTTGGCCGTCGCGCTGCTCCTCCTGGTCAGAGTCTGGCGATTCCGCCCCGCTCCTGCGAGACAGGGCGTCTAGGCCGCGAGCCCAAAGCACAGGTCACCGAACGCGACCGCCTCTACGACGAGCGCACCACGCTGCTCCAGGCCCACTACGCGGATCAAGCCGGGAACGTCGCTGGTTTGAAGGACGACGCTCTGGTGCCCCCGGCAGGATTCGAACCTGCGACACGCGGATTAGAAGGCCGCTGCTCTATCCCCTGAGCTACGAGGGCGTGCGCGGCAAGCGTATCGCGGCTTCGAGAGCCCTAACATGGGCCGTTATGGGAAACGGTAGGGATCGGCTCGTCTGGATCGACTGTGAGATGACGGGGCTCGACATCGCACGCGATGAGCTCGTCGAGGTCGCCGTGGTCATCACCGATTTCGAGCTGAACCTCATCGGCCCCGGATTCGACGTGGTGATCGCGCCATCGCAGGAGGCGCTCGACAACATGGGCGAGTTCGTACGCAACATGCACAGCGTGTCGGGGCTGCTGGAAGAGCTCCCGAACGGCATCACGCTCGATGAGGCGCAGACGCAGGTCCTCGCCTACATCCGCGAGCACGTGCCGACCGCGAAAGCGGCTCCCATCGCCGGGAACTCGATCGGAACGGACCGCACGTTCCTCGCCAAATACATGCCGCTCGTCGACGATCACCTGCACTACCGCAGCGTGGACGTCTCGACGATCAAGGAGCTGTCGCGCCACTGGTTCCCTCGCGCCTACTTCAACTCGCCCGAGAAGCACGGCGGCCACCGGGCAACGGCCGACATCCTCGAGTCGATCCGCGAGCTGCGGTACTACCGCGAGGCGGTGTTCGTCTCGAAGCCTGGTCCCTCGACGGATGACGTCAAGGCCGTGGCCGAGCGCGTGGTGTCGCAATTCACCCCGCACTTGTAATACACTGTCGTGGTTGCAGCCGCCGAGGTGTTCGTCTCGGAGCGCAACCGACGTGGTGGGTATAGCTCAGCTGGTAGAGCGCCTGGTTGTGGTCTAGGAGGCCGCGGGTTCAAGCCCCGTTACTCACCCCAAGCGGACAAGGTTCGAACCTTCGACCAAGGGACCACCCTTGGACAGGGTTCGGGCCTCGTTCTCGTTGCGGGCGTTCTGCGCCAATGTCAACGCGTCGGCGCCTGGACCTCCGCGTCGCTACTCGCTCCCGTTCGCGGGTTAGGTGTGGCCCAGTTCTGCGGTCTCGGTGGCCATCAGCCGGTCGAACTCCGCGTGCAGCCTGCCCGCGATGCTCTGCCGCATGACCGGGGAGACCTGGATGTGCTGGTAGTCCTGCTCGATCAGGTGCTCGACTTCTTCGATGAGCATCGCCTGGCGGGTACGGTCTGCGTTTCCTCTGCGCCTGCCGGCGCACACGAAGGAGGGGGAGATCTTGCCCTGCTTGTTCTTCGCGTTGGTCACCACCAGTCGTTCCGGCTCGTCCTCGCCCAGCTCGCGCGCGAGCTGGGCGTCAGCCCCGTTCCGATGCGCGAGGCGATCTGGATGCTGGAGGCCGAGGAGCTCAGGGAGAGGGGTACGTGCAGGTCAGCACCGAGCCGTTGTACGAGGTCGCGCACATGCTCAGCAAACAGGGCCCGGTCAAGCGAACGGCGCTTGAGCGGGTCGCCCCCTCCGGGATCGGGCGCATGCCTCTCTCCATCGTGCTCGAGTAGAGCGGGAATGGGGTTGTCACGGGTCGGGAAATAGTCTGAGGCAGTTCCCGGTAGCGGTCTTGCCGTGCGCTGGCCAATAGCGAGGTCACGTGAGCAGGCGACGACGGTAACCCTCGGCCACCGCCGAGGCGCGATCACGAACGCCGAGTTTGTCGTAAATGTGCTGCAGATGAGTCTTGATGCTTGCTTCGCCGATGAACAAGGCCGTAGCGGCCTCTCGATTCGAACTGCCGTTCGCGACCAACTGCAGTACCTCCTTCTCTCGATCGGTCAGTGCGCCGGCACTGGGCCTCCGAACCTGCCCCATAAGGTGCTGCGTCGCGGACGGCGCGAGCACCGACTCCCCGCGCGCAGCTGCACGGACGGCTCGCATCAATTCTTGAGGCAGAGCATCTTTCAGGAGATAGCCGATCGCACCCGCCTCGATCGCCGGCAGTACGTCGCGCTCACTGTCGAAGGTAGTGAGGATCAACACGCGCGCATCCGGGGCTTGCTCGCGCAGGGCAGCAGTGGCAGCGGCGCCGTCCATTCGGGGCATCCGAAGGTCCATGAGCACAACATCCGGTGCAAGCGTCCTCGCACGTTCGATGACCTCAGCTCCATCACCGGCTTCGCCAACCACGACGATGTCCTCCACGTCCGCGAAGGTGTCGCGAAGGCCGCCCCTCACGATCGGGTGGTCGTCGACGATCACTAGTCGAATCATCGGTCGGGCGCCGCCTTTGGGCTCGTTCCTCCGGGGGCGATCGCGGGAACGCGCGCACTGACGGATGTTCCTTCGCCCGGTGTGCTCTGTACCTCCACCTGACCGCCGACTCCTCTGATGCGCTGGCGCATGCTCGTCAACCCGAAGCCGACGCCGACTCCTGTCGCGAACCCGCGTCCATCATCCCGCACGTCCAACAACACCTCGGGGCCTGTATACGACAGTGTGACTCCGACGCGCGAGGCCCCAGCGTGTTTCGCCACATTGGTCAGCGATTCCTGTGCTGCCCGGAACAGCGACACCTCGATCGCCGGGCTCAGTGGCACTCGAGCACCTGTGACCTCAACCTGAGCTCGCGTCCCTTCGTCCCGCGACCATCGCTCGGTCAGCGTACGGAGCGCGTCGGGGAGGTGCGCTCTCCCAAGTTCCTGGGGAGCGAGCGCCCGGACGGACCGTCTGGCCTCCGTCAGACTGCTGCGCGCAAGCCGAAGTGCGCGCGAGATGTGCTCGTCCGTATCACCGTGCAGCCCCGCGGAACGCTCCGCTGCCTGGAGTTGCGTGATGATGCCGGCGAGACCCTGGGCCAGCGTGTCGTGGATCTCGCCAGCCAATCGCTGCCGCTCGTCCTGCGTCCCGGACTCACGGGCTTGGGCAACCAGCTGCGCATGGAGCCCAGCGTTCTCGTGCAATGCCTCCTCGAGTCGCTCGACGAGTTCCTCACGCTTGCGTTCCTCCGGTTCGCTGCGCGCCGTCAGCAGGATGCCCACCCCGATAGCCGCAGTCTGCAGGACGACGATCAGGATGGACTCCGCCAGCATGTCGGGGGTCGCGTCCGCCCATACACGCATCGCCGTGCCGTTGAGGACCACGGAGGTGGCCAAGACCCCGAGCACCCCCAGCGGCCACGGCCTGAGCAGGTACGCGTGGAAGAAACCCGCGACGGTGAAGACGAGGAAGATGTCGGCGTAGGTCATCAGGGTGACGCACAGCGCCAGCAGCCCGACGAAGTAGATGCCGGCCCACACGGGCCGGAGCGTCCTCCTCCTGAGGGGCAGCGTGTGCCCGAATAGCACCCACAGCACCGAGACCGCGACCAACCCCAGGACGGATGCGCCCTGAGGCCAGAAGCGATCACCCGAGGTCGGAAGCACCCACGAGAAGTAGATCGCCGTCGAGGTCGTCAGCAGCAGCCACGGTGTGAGCAGCTGCAGAAGATCCCAGACCCGCAGCTGCTCCTTCTTCCAGGCCAACCGAGAACGATTTGCGATCTCCGCCTCTTCCGCGATGGCGAGCTCGTGCATCCCGGAGCTCGGTTGTGCAACCGCGCCGGCATCTCGCATCATCCACACCTACTCCCAGCGGAAGATCTTGGCGGCGACCGCGCTCGCGACCACCGCGATACTCGCCATTATGGCAATCTGCAGCCAAAAGGGCTGCCCGCCGGCGGTGGCGGTGATCTCGCCCGCTTCGGCGGACCACGCCGCAGTGAGAGCCTGCAGCCCGGGCGGGACGAACTCGCCGGCCATGCGCAGCACGTCGGGCATGACGACACGGGGCAGGAAGGCCCCGCCGAAGAACATCAGCGCAACGAACAGTAGGGTGCCGATCTGGTTGGCGGTGCCGCTCGTGCGAACCAAGGCCGCTGAGATCAGGCCGAGTCCAAGTAGCGCCGCATAGCCGACCACGAAAGCAACGATGAACTCCACAGGCCGCTCGGGCGGCGCGATGCCCAGCACCGCCCACGCGAGGACGATCATGAGTGCCGCGGAGACGACCACGGAGGCGAACGCGACGATCATCTGCGCGATCAGCACGTTCCGCGGATGCGCAGGCGTGGTCGACAGCCTGCGCAGGATGCCTCGCTCACGATACGTCGCGATCACCGCCGGGACGTGCTGCACGGCGATCATCACCATCCCGAACACCAGTGCCGTCGGCGCCCAGACATCGATGGACCGAAGTTCACCGGTCTCCGGCGTCGACTCCCTGAGCGCCGGGACGGCGCCCAGCCCGAGCAGGAGTGCCGACGGGAACAGCACACCGAACATGACAGTGGCAGGATCCCGAAGGAACAGGTTCGTCTCGACCCTGATCATGTTCCCGAGTGCGCGCATCAGTCAGCCTTCCTCTCGACGGGTTCGGAGGACTCCGGTGCGCGTCCCGTGAATGCCAAGAACGCGTCGTCGAGGTTGGGCTGGTCGACGCGGAGATCCTCCGCTACAACCTGCGCCCTGGCGAGCGCCCCCGCGATGCCGCTCAGCAGTTGCCCCCTGCCAGTGACCAGCCAGCGGCCCTCGGTGATCTCAACATCGGTCACCTCGGTAAGCCCCGTCAACACACTCTTGTCCAGCGGCTGACTCACGCGGAACCGGACTTGTTGCACCGCGCTCGCCTGCGTGATCAGCCCTTCGGGCGTGTCCACTGCGGCAACCCGGCCACCATTGATGACGGCAATCCGGTCGCTGAGGCGCTTGGCTTCATCCATGAAGTGCGTGACGAGGAGAATCGTGACGCCCGTGTCACGCACCCGCTCGATGAGGCTCCAGGTGTCGCGCCTGGCCTGCGGGTCTAGTCCCGTCGTGAGCTCGTCGAGAATCGCGACCTTCGGGTTGCCAACCAGAGCGAGCGCGATCGACAGTCGCTGCTTCTGCCCGCCGGAAAGAGCCTTGTACCGCGTGTTTCGCTTCTCGGCGAGCCTGAGGAGCTCCATGAGCTCGCGCCAATCTACGGGGGCCCGGTAGAAGGAACTGTAGAGCTCGAGCGCTTCCGCGACTTTGATCGCGTCCGGAAAGCTGCTCTCCTGCAGTTGCACGCCGAGCTGTTCCCGCACCTCCGCCCGGTCCTTGATCGGGTCGAGTCCCAACACGGAGATCGTGCCCGAGTCGGGTGTTCGAAGCCCTGCGATGCACTCGACGGTTGTCGTCTTGCCAGCACCGTTAGGCCCGATGATGCCGAAAATCTCCCCCTCCTCAACAGTGAAAGAGACGTCTTCGACGGCAACGTGGTGCCCGTAACGCTTGTGCAGATGTTGTACTTCCAGGGCAATCATGCTGTGAAGCTACGGGCGCAGCGCACCCCGCCACATCGACCGCAGCATCTGAGACCGGGTTGATTCATGCATCCACCAAACGGTGGATACAGCGCTCTGGGAGCGCCGAGGCCCAATCTCTGTCGGCCTCAATCTCTGTCGGTCTCCCGCGTGGGCCCGCTCATCCACCGGCACCGCTGAGCCCACCCCGTCGAACCGCTCACACCTCTCAGACAGGACCTGTGCGCACCAACCGCCAACGATCCGACCGCATCCGCCGGCTCCCGTTCGAGACCGGGATCGTGCTACTGCGCTCTCCCACCACCGATCGTCCCGTCCTCCATCCGTGGCCAGAGCATCCCGACGGCAGGTTCGATGAGCACCGACCGCCGAGCAACTCACAGACACCCACCAAGTCGCGGCAATACGTTCGACTTGTAAACCAGTCACAGGTATAGTCGCTTGCGTGCCTTCTCACACCTACGAACCTCGTGACCTGACGGCGCGTGCCCGCATCCGGGACACCGCGCTGGAGCAGTTTGCCGAGCACGGCTTCGCGTCCGCCACTATGCGCGCAATCGGCGACGCGGCGGAGGTCTCGCTGGGGCTGGTGCAGCATCACTTCGGCTCCAAGGACGGGCTGCGCGCCGCATGCGATGAGTTCGTGATTGAAGTGTTCCGTCATCGCTTGCTCGTCCTGAACGACAAAGGGCAGTTGGCGAACCCGAATGCGCTCGCCGACCTGGCCGTTCAGGCGCCGCTGTTGCTGCGGTATCTGGCGCGTTCGGCGGTGGATGATTCCGATGCGGCTCGGGACGTGTTCGCACTTCTCGCCGAAGGTGCGGAGGAGTTTCTTTCCTCGACATGGCCTGATCGGTTCCCGCCCGACGCCGAACAGACGCGCGATACGGCTGCGGTTATGACTGCGATGCATAGCGGGATCGCGATCCTGCTGGGTCCGATCGCTCATCGGATGGGCGTCGACACGGCAACAGCTCAGGACTCCATGCGGATTGGCGCGGCCGTCATGAACCTCTACGGCGTGATGGGCCAGTTCACAGCGTCCGCAACAGGTGAAGGCATCCAAGCAGCGATGCAAACCCTCCGCGAGGAAACAGCCGCGGAGCAGGAGACGACGACAGACATGAGAACGAAGGAGAACGAGTGACCATCGCGATAGAGGTCACCAGCCTGGTGAAGACATTCGGCCGTAATCGTGCGCTGGACGGACTCGATCTCACCGTCGAGTCGGGGCAGGTGCATGGGTTCCTGGGGCCGAATGGGGCGGGAAAGTCCACGACGATCCGGATCGTACTCGGGTTGATGAGAGCCACCGCGGGGACCGTTCGACTGCTGGACGGCGACCCGTGGGCGACACCGGCGGCACTACACAAGCGGCTCGCGTACGTCCCCGGTGATGTGACGCTGTGGCCGAACCTCAGCGGCGGCGAGATCATCGACCTGCTGACCCGGATGCGCGGGAAGGCCGATCCCGCGCGCCGTGCCGAGCTGATCGACCGGTTCGAGCTCGACCCCCGAAAAAGGGCACGTACCTACTCCACAGGAAACCGTCAGAAAGTCGCTCTCGTTGCCGCGTTCGCCAGCGATGTCGAGCTGCTGATCCTGGACGAACCCACCTCGGGCCTCGACCCGCTCATGGAGGCCGTGTTCAAGGCATGCGTACGAGAGGCCACGGAATCCGGGCGTACGGTGCTGCTATCCAGCCACATCCTCTCCGAGGTCGAGGAGTTGTGCGATCACGTCACGATTGTCCGGTCCGGCCGCACCGTGGAGTCCGGAAATCTGGCGTCGCTGCGATCGCTGACCCGCACGTCGCTGACCGCGGAGATGGCGTCGATTCCGTCGGACATCGCGGGGTGGAACGGCGTGCATGACGTGAACGTGGACGGCACCCGAGTGCGGATGAACGTCGATCCTGACCAGCTCGGCGGCGTCGTCACAGCACTTGGCGCGGCCGGCCTCGCCGGCCTCGTCGCTCAGCCTCCGACGCTGGAAGAGCTGTTCATGCGCCACTACCACGCCCGAAACGTGGCGGGCACCGGAGAAACGCGATGACCGCCGCCACCATCGCTCCCCCAGCACGGGAAGGTGCAGGCACTGGCACATTTCGGGTCGTGCCGTTCCTGCTGCGCCGCGACCGTATCCTGCTGCCCATATGGGGTTTGCTCACCGTGGCAGTACTCCTCGGCGCCGTTGCTGGGGCCGAGAGCACCTATCCCACGGCACAATCGCGGATGGAACGGTTTCAGCAACTGCAGGAACTGCCGATCTTCCTGCTGTTCCAGAGCGCCGCGTTCGACGACAGCCTGGCCGCGCTGGCGACCCAGCAAGCCTTTGGCGCCACGACACTGTTCTCCGCCATCGGTGCCCTACTGCTCGTAGTCCGGCACACCCGGACCGAGGAACAGCACGGGCGACGCGAACTACTCGGCTCCACCGCGATCGGTCGCAACGCGCAGCTGGTGGCCTCCGTGCTCACCGTCATGGCAACCGGACTCGTTATTGGACTCGTCGGCGCTGCCGGTCTCCTCGGGCTCGGCTTCTCGATGCCCGGATCGCTGCTGTTCGGGCTGGTCGCCACCGGGGCAACGTGGATCGGCGTAGCACTCGGCGCGCTCCTTGCTCAGGTCACCGAGAACGCTCGCGCGGCAGCTGTCGCCGGCTTCGTGCTCGTCATGCTGCTGCACTACGTCCGCGGGCTCGGTCATCTCGCCGACGGCAGGCTGGAGTGGATCACGATGCTCTCTCCCGCCGGCTGGCTAGAGGGTGTACAGCCCTACGCCGGTGACCGCTGGTGGATGCTCTTGCCCGTCGCTGGGGTTGTCGCACTGCTGCTCCTGACTTCACTCGCGATCTCCTCCCGGCGCGACCTCGGGGAAGGGCTCATCGCCACACGCCACGGGCGCGCTTCCGGTGCGCCCTATCTGCGGGACGTGTTCGGTCTCTCGTTGCGTCAGAACGCCGCCTCGTTCCTCACTTGGGCCGTGGCCATCGCGCTGATCGGCGTGGCATTCGGCAGCGTCGGCACGGAGGCCGCGGCTGAGTACGGGGATACCACCTGGATGCTCGAATATGCGGCCGCGATGAGGATCGAGGACCCCGGACAGGCATTCTTCGTCTATACGGTGTTCGTGTTCGTGTTCCCCATTACCGCCTACGCGACCCTCAACGTTCTTCGGCTGCGCTCGGACGAGACCTCCGGCAACGCCGAGTTGCTGCTCTCCGCTCCCTTGACCCGCAGCCGCTGGGCGACTGCGACCATACTCACCACGCTGCTGGGCTCGGCCGCGCTCGTGGTGATCTTCGGCCTCGCTCTCACCGTGAGCTCCCCCGGCGTGGGCGGCCTATTCACTCTGACGTTCTCCCTTATCCCAGCGGTGTGGGTATTCGTCGGGATCGTCGTTTTGGCCATCGGGCTCGTTCCCCGTGCGGCGGTGGCGCTCGCCTGGATCGCCCTCGGAGCCGGGATAGCCGGCGAAATCCTCGTCAAGACCGGACTCCCCGATATCGTCTACCTCGCCACATCACCGATCGGCCACGTCAATCCCTACTACACCACGGCCTACTCCTGGATGGTGCTGCTCGCGATCGCGGCGCTCACGACTGTGCTCGGAATACTCGGCCTGCGACGCCGCGACCTGTCTCGTTAGCGGGCTGAGCAATCGCCATCGCCGACGAGCCGATCGAGCCATGACAGGACATCGGCTCGGACCGGTCGGCGGTGCCGTACTACGAAGGAGGATGACACCGTGGCTGTCATGGTGATTGGCGCGAGCCGCGGACTGGGAAGAGCCCTGCTCCGCGGGCTCGAACAGGACGGCCGCAACGTGGTGGGCGTTGCGCGGACAGCGCCGGACGCGTCGCGGCACTGGATCCAGGCAGACCTTTCCCGCCCTCGAGAAGCGGCCGAGCTCATTGCCGAGGGCGCGCCCAGTGGCCTGAGTACCGTGATCTACAACGTAGGAGCGTGGGAGCAAACTGCTTTCTCCTCCGCATATGACTTCGCGGTCAGCGACGAGGACGAGATCGAATCGCTGATTTCCGTCAACACCACCGCGGCGATACTCGTACTGCGCCGCCTCATTCCAGTGATTCTCAACAACGCTCAGCCACGAGTGATTCTCACGGGATCCACCTCAGGATTGGCTCGCTCCGGTCGCCCTGAGGTGGCGTTCGGAGCGTCGAAATTCGCATTAAACGGCATTGCCGCCGCCTTGCGCGAGGGATACCGCGATCGGAGACTGGCCGTGACAACGCTACAACTCGGCTACCTCAACACCGACGACGACCTCCACGTGCCGATCGACCAGGCCACAGTCAGAGGCGACGGCCGACTGATACCCGTGCACGACGTCGTCAGTGTGGTGCGAATGATCCTAGGCTTGTCGCCGTCATCGTTCGTCAGTGAAATCATCATGCCGGCGGTTCTGGATGACCGCTTCTAGGCACTGGACGTACTCGGCCGCCACGGCAGTGAAAGGCAAGGACGGTTGCTCAGTTGTTGTTGGTGGTGAAAAAGACGTGGGTCACCAAAACCCTCTCAACGTCGACTCAAAATGGCCCCCTTGGTGATGGTGGTCTCAGAGCATCGGGCTCCAAGCTCGTCCTCCATTTCGGACAGGAACCTCGTCCCCCGGCCCCGGCTCGCTCATTCATGCATTTTCGACGAGGATCGCGGCGTGAAGAACCATGTGTGCGATTGCGGATTCAGTTCTCGACGCGACGAGTGCCCAGATAGACCTCGCACACTCCTGGACCGAGCGCCTGAGGATCGCGATCAGAGTTCGCTGGGGGAATGAGTTGGACGCCTACGGAGTTTCACTGGGCATGGAGATACATGTGCTGTTCGAGGGTGTGCCGGGCGTGATCGTACGAAGCGATGGCGTCGTCATCGAGGGCGCCGACCTGGATAATGTCGTGCACGCTGCTGTCCGCGCCGCAGCGTCGGCCGATCGGATTGAGCTGTGCGGCGCCATGCCGGTCGACGTTGCCGCTAAGGTCCGTGAGGCCATCCGCGCCGATGTCGAAGTGCGGGTGAACCGTTATGGCTTCGAGTCGCTCGAACAGGTAGCCGCCTACAAGGCGGCCTATGCCACTGGCGGAGCGGGTGATGCGGCATTCTTCTACTCCGCTGCGCAATCAACTCCACTGACCAAACACGACGACGTTCTCGTCGCAGGCGTCGCGAACGAGAATGATCTCAGGGAGCGGGTTCGCGAAGCGCATTCTCGAGGCGCGGGCATCGTCGAGCTCTACGCAGGGCTCGGCGTCTCCGCCGCTGCGGTCGCCCGAGAGGCAAGCGCGCACGAGCTCCCAATCGGCTTCATCGACTGAGGTGCGACCTGGTCACCGTGGCGGCACTTCTGATGAGCACGCCGACAGTTTGCGGGCTAGGCGAGGTTGTGGGCGCGCTGCGGGAGTGGCAGTCCGACGGAGCACCATGGCAGCTTTACTCGAGCGACCCGGATTGGTTCTAGAGATTCGGCGAAGAGGCGGCGGTCAGGACCTGGAGCTGTGACGGGCGAATCCTTGCCGTCGGGCTGCTCGACGGCCCCACGCCGTTGTCGATGACCATGGCCCTGACCTTGTGCGCCTCGAGCGCCATCGTCTACACCCCGAGCACAACGTCGGCGCCGTCGCCACCTACATCTCCGCCGGCTTCCAGCCACTCTCTGAGGGTCGGGACCGACACCGACCCTCATAGTCGGCGTGACAGTGAGAGCTCGCATCGGCATCTTGGGGAGGGCTCGATGTGACACTCGCCTGATTACTCATGGTGGTCGACCCGGCCCCTGCACCACTAGCGCGACCGATGCAGGGACACTATGCCTGTAGTGTTTTCATGCGGTAACTGTAGTACGATACATCTCGTGAAGGGATCAGCAGTAATTGTTGGAGCAGGCATCGGTGGTCTGGCCGCCGGGCGGGCTTTGCGTGCAGTCGGCTGGCAGGTCGACATTCTCGAGCGCGCAGAAGGGCTGCCTCGCACTGGCACAGCGCTTGGAATGTGGCCGGAGGCCATCGCCGCGCTCGACGCTCTGGGCTTAGGTGAGCAGGTGCGGCGCCGCGCCGTGCTCCAACGTGGAGCGGAGTTCCTGCGCCCCGACGGACGAACGTTTGCCCGGGTCACGCCACAAGAGGCCGCTTACCTGATCTCCCGCCCCGCGCTGCACGAGCTGCTGCACGATGGCACTCTCGAGAGTGCTGTCGCCTGGAACTCGCCAGTGGTTGACCTCGATACACTTCCCGCCGCAGATCTGGTTGTGGGTGCTGACGGGATAAATAGTCAAGTTCGTCACTTCGTGGCACGTCGATTCTCCCCACCTCGGCCACTCGGCACGGTGGCCTACCGGGGCACCGTTCCCGGATCCGTTAGGTCCGTAACTGAAACATGGGGAAGCGGGCTGCTCTTCGGCATCACGCCGCAAGACTCGGGGACAACCAACTGGTTCGCCTGCGTCCGCGACGACGTATTGGCCGAACACGATCTCAAGATAGACATCCGCAACCTTCTAGAACGACTCTACGGAGGTTGGCATCCGGCCGTGACCAACGTCCTCGCAAAAGTGGATCCCGACCAGGTGGATAGGCGGCCCCTGTACGACTTGGCGCCCCTGCGATCCTTCGTTCGCGACCGTACTGTCGTCCTCGGAGATGCCGCCCATGCCATGGCACCCAGTGCTGGACGTGGAGCCTGCGAAGCATTAGTCGACGCCGTCGAACTCGCGAACTCCTTGGGGTCGGCGGACTCCGTAGCCGAGGGGTTGCGCGACTTTGACGCCAGACGACGACTGGCTGCCCAGCGCGTCGTTCGTATGTCGCGACAGATGAACCGACTCTCCACCGCCCGCCGTTTCACGCGAGCCCGGAACGTTGCGATGGGTGCCGTTGCGCGCTTGATATGAACGTATACGATCCCGACGCAAGAAGGCAGGAACATGAATGAGATTGCCACTGCTGCTGATACCAATCGAGCTCGCGCGCTTCGCGCGGCTCTGATGATCGTCGGCACCCAAGGTATCCGCGGGCTCACGCACAGTCGTGTCGATGTCTTCGCCGAGCTGCCCCGCGGTTCAACATCCAATTACTTTCGTACGCGTGCTTCCCTGTTGCACGGCGTCGTCGACCATCTGGCGACGACGGAGCTTGTGACCTTCGCCGGTGGTGTCCAACCACAGACAGTCGAGGAACTGGTGAAAGCCCTCACAGGATTCGTGCGCGAGGCCACCGGGCCCGGCCGCACACTGGCCGCCGCTCGACTGGTGTTCTTCACCGAAGCCTTCCATGACCCCGAGATTCGAGGGCCGCTGGAGCAGGCCCGTGACCGTGTCCACACCTCGGCGGCACAGATCCTCGAGTTATTGGGTGTGTCGAGACCTTTCGAAGCGGCACAGCGAGTTTTGGCCTACGTCGACGGAGCGATCCTCCAAGGACTCGTCTTCGGCGACGTCGCCGGAGTCGAGCGAGATCTTGACGCGGTGGTGCGGTCATGTCTGGCATGAGCCTCTGGCCGAGAAGATGTGGATTGTCTCGATCACTATGAGTCGCAGCGCCTCGATCGTCGCGTCTCGTGCCGTGGAGCGCAACGCAGGTGCGGCCGTCATCCTCCTGCGGCGACCGTGCGCGCGCCCCGACGGCGCGTTCCGCGCTCCCACGGAAGCAACGCCGGCCGGAGCACCCGGAACACGAGGTCGATCAGCAGGCCGAGCACGCCGACCAACACGAGGCCCGCGTACATCTGTTCCACGGCGAACTGCTGGCCCGCCCTGCGGATCATCGCACCCACCCCGGTCTCGGCGCCGACGAACTCCGCTGCGATCAGGGTGATCAGGCACGTCGCCATGCCCAATCGCAGCCCGTCGAATAGCGGGCCCGAGATTGCCGGGAACAGCAGTCGCGTCACGTAGCGCCAGCCCGTCGCGCCGAAGTTGCGCCCGGCCTCGATGACCTCGCTGTCGATGTCCCGCACACTGCCGCGGGTGCTGATGACGATCTGGAAGAAGGCGGTCGCGAACGCCGTGAGGATGTAGGCGATCTCTCCGCGCCCCACGATGATGATGAACAACGGCAGCAGCGCGATCTTCGGCAGCGGGTAGAGCGTGTCAGTAACCGGCCGGATCATGAGCTCCACGGTGCGCCAGACCCCCGAGGCGACGCCGATCGCGACGCCCAGGACCGCGGCGACCGCGAACGAGATCACGAGGCGCTGGACGGTGATCGCCATGTCGCCGCCCAGCCGCCCGGTCGCGAACTGCTCCACGATCGTCACGACGACGTCGCTCAGCGGTACGAAGAAGCGCCGATCCAGCACACCCGCGCGGGTCGCGACCTCCCACAGGAGGATGACGACGACCGGGATGCACCAGGTCTGCAGCGCTCGTCTCATGGCCGGGGTCATGATGTCTTCCTCGCATCCGCACGCCAGGGCAGGAGCCGATCGGCGAGCGCATCGAACCCGACGGTCGTGAGCAGACCGAGCACCGCGATGCACAGCAGCGCCACGTACATGTCGGTCACGCGCAGGGTCTGCCAGTTCTCCCACAGGAAGTTGCCGAGCCCGGAGGGCGCCCCGACCATCTCGATCGCGATGACGGCGATGAGCCCGAAGCCCAGTGAGATCCGGATGCCCGTCACGATCGACGGCAGCGCGCCGGGCAGGAACACCCGGAAGAACCGTCGCGCGCCGCGGCAGTCGTAATTGTCGGCCACCTCGATCAGCGTCCGGTTGATGCTGTGCACGCCTGCCACGGTGTACAGGATCATCACGATCAGCGGCGTCACGAGGGCCGTCAGCAGCACGGCTGTCTCGCTGCGGCCGAGCACGAACGTGAGGAAAGGGAAGAACAGCACGCCGGGGATCGGGTAGACGAACGACAGCAGCGTGCCCACGCCCCGCTCCGTCCACTGTGAGGCCGTGATCGCGATCCCCAGGCCCACGCCGATCAGCACGGCGAGGGCCACGGTGCCGACGAGGCGCCCGATGGTCGCGAGGATGTCGCCACCCAATCCCGTCTCGAGATCGAGGATGATGCCCGCGTTCGCAATGATCCGCGTCGGCGGCGGGAAGAACGTCATCGGGATCGCTCCGATCCGCGACAGCGCCTCCCACAGCCCGAGCAGGACGAGCGGGCCGACGGCGAGCGCCCAGCGCTCCCGGAGGAAACGCGCGAGTGCGTTCATTGCTCCCCGCCGGTCATGGCCGCCTGCACCTCGTCGCGGAGGTGGTTCCAGATGCCCTGCGACACCTTCGCGAACTCCTCCGTTCCCCTCAAATCGGGACCGCGGTCGACGGGGAAGTCGAGCTCGACGATGTCTCGCACCCGCCCGGGCCGCGCCGACATCAGCACCACGCGATCCGAGAGGAAGACGGCCTCGTCAATCGCGTGCGTGACGTACATCACCGTCGGGCGGGACTCCTGTCGCAGCTCCAAGATCTGCTCCTGCAGCAACGTACGGGTCTGCGCGTCCAGTGCCCCGAGCGGTTCGTCCATCAGGAGGATCTCGGCGTCCTGCGCAAGGGCCCGAGCGATGCCGACGCGCTGCTTCATCCCGCCGGACAGTTGATGCGGGTAGAAGTCGCCGAAGCGCCCGAGCCCGAGCCGAGCGAGCTGCTCATCGGCGATCTGCGCTGCCTCCTTCCGCGGCACCTCACGGTTGCGCGGGCCGAAGGCGACGTTGTCGCGCACCGACAGCCAGGGGAACAGCGCGTGCTCCTGGAACACCATGGCCGTCTTGGGCCGACCCGGTCTCGACGCCTGGATCTCCACCGATCCGGAGGTCGGGTCCTGCAGGCCGGCGACCAGCCGCAGGAGGGTCGACTTCCCGCATCCCGAGGGCCCGACGATCGCGACGAACTCCGACTCGGCGATCTCCAGCGAGATGTCCTCGAGCGCTGTCACGTCCTGTGCGCCGGCGAAGCGCTTGGTGACCCCGCTCAGCCGCACCTTGGCATCGTTCATCCGTGAGACCCCCCGCTCGTCGTCCGCATTCGCGGCCGGTCAACTTCCGAGCGCGGCGTCGCGCCAGGTGAAGTCCCAGATGTCCTCTTCGGGGATGATCTCGTCATAGTTCAGCGAGCCTCGCTCCATGTAGAAGTTCTGCAGCTCCAGCACCTGCTCGAGGTCGATGGAGAGGTCAGCGTGGATGTGGTGCTGCCGGGTCTGCGCGACGATCTCGGGGTCGGCTCCCGTGTACTCCTCGATCAGCTCGAGCATCTCCGGAGTGTCCCAGCCTCCCGTGTCGAGCTCCTCGGCCGCCATGGCGTAGGCGCGCATGAAGTCGGTCGCCAGCTCCGGGTTGTCATCGGCCCAGTCCGTGTTGAACAGGATGCCGGTGAACGGAATCGGCGGGGTGTCGGGCGTCTCCCAGGGACGGTAGCCGGCGCCGTTGTTCTCGGCCTGCGTCGGGAACGGCTCCGAGAGCACACCGCCCACGATCCCTCCGTTCGCGAGCGCCGGCACCTGGTCGGGGAACGGAATGTGCTCGACGTTGACATCGTCGATCGAGAGGCCGCCGCGCTCCAGCGCGAAGGCCAGCACCGCCTCCGTGACGACGCCGGGGCCGTTCACAGCGAACGTCTCGCCCGCGTAGTCCGACAAGTCCTCCGCGACCGTGGCGGCCTCCTCGAAGGATCCCGCGACCTGTGACGACAGGATGAAGTAGTCCTCGACGTACCCCATGTGCATGGGGGCCACGTATCGCACGGGCAGACCCTCGGCGAATGCGTTGTACGAGGCGGAGCCGATGCCGGCGAAACCTGCCTCATACTGCCCGGTCGCCACTCCGGTGATCGAGTCGTTACCGCTGCTGACCTCCAGCATCTCGACGTCGATGCCGACCTCGTCCGCGTACTTCTCGGCCATGAGGAACAGGGGAAGGGACGAGCCGGTCGCCAGGTAGGCGATGCGGATCGTGCCGCCGCCCCCGTCGCCGTCGCCTTCCGGCGGGGCGCCGTCGCCGAGGCCGTCGCCCTGGACGCACCCGGCGAGAACCAGGGTGGCGGCCGCGGCGAGGGCGGTGAGCGCCAGGCGTCGCGGCCGAGAGGTGCGCGAGACCGGTGAACGGGATGCTGTGCTGTTCATGCGGAAACTCCTTCGTTTCTGCGGGGGTGGTCGTCCCAGTGGGCGGGACCTAGGTGTGATCGGGGCCGTGGCCGGCGGCCATCAGCCAGGAGGGGCGGCCGGTGATCTTGGCGTCGACGAGCAGGGGGCGCTCGCGCGGGGACTCGAGCCAGGCGCGCACGGGGCCGAGGTCGTCCATCGAACGCACCGTGACGCCGTCGCAGCCATACCCGCGCGCGATCGCCGTGATGTCGGTGTCGGGAAAGCGCACGATCTCCTGCTCCTGCGCGGTGGAGTCGGGGAAGAGGTGCACCTCCGCGCCGTACGCGCCGTCGTTGTAGACGAGGATGAGCATGCCGAGCCCGAGTCGCGCAGCCGTCTCCAGCTCGGCGGCCGCCATGAGCAGCGATCCGTCGCCCACACCCAGGATGGTCAGGCGGTCCGGTCGCGCGATCGCGGCCCCCACGGCGCTGGCGAGCCCCATGCCGATCGCCTGGAACGACAGCGGTAGAACGAACCCCGCGTCGTCGGGCACGCGGAGGTGGGCGCCCGGGTAGCAGTTGACGTTGCCGCCGTCGACCACGACCGTCCGTTCGATCGGCGCCAGCGCGTCGATCGCGTTCGTCAGCTCGGCGGGGTCCACGTAGCCCGGCTCGTCGATGCGCTCGACGGGTTGGTCTTTCCAGTAGCGCGACGCGTCGACCCGCTCGCGGACGTCGGGGGTGCGGTACCCCGTGCGGCTGGGCGCGGAGGCGAGGAGCGCGTCGCGGGCGGCACGCGCCACCGCGCCGGCGTCGCCGACGAGGCCGAGATCGACGAGCCGGTGGAGGCCGATCGCCTCGGCGCGGTCGTCGACCTGCACGAGCCGGGTGCCGTCGGTGAGCGATCCGGCTCGGGTGGTCCACGTGTTCAGGGCGGCGCCGAACGCCACGATGAGGTCGGCCTCGCGCACGAGGGCGGCCGCGCCGTCGGTGGCGAACCCGCCCATGACGTCGAGCGCCCACGGGTCACCCTCGAAGACCCCCCGCGCGCCGCCCGAGGCGATCAGGAGAGCGCCCGCGGCCTCGGCGAGCGCGCGGATGTCGTGCTTCGCGGCGCGCGAGCCGCGCCCGCCGATGATGACGGGTCGCTCGGCGCTGGCCAGCAGCTCCGCGAGGGACGCAACCTCGGCGGGGTCGATGGCGACCGGGGGCGCGGTCAGCTCCGTGGCGGGGCGGGCGGCCGGGTAGGCGATCAGCTCGGCCTGGATGTCGAGGGGCATCGAAAGGACGACGGTCTTCCGCTCGAGCTGTGCCGCGCGGTAGGCCCGCGCCGCGTCCGCGATGGCGGATCGGGCGCTGTGGAGACGCATGGGCGTCGCGCCGACGGCCGCGACGGCGGCGTCCTGGTCGATGTGGAAGTTCGAGGTGACGTCGCCCTGCGCGGTGTCGGCGGCGAGCACGAGCACGGGCGTGTGACACTTGGCTGCCTCGGCGATGCCGGTCAGGGCGTTCGTCAAGCCGCAGCCCTGGTGCAGCGAGACTCCGGCGACGTCGCCGGTGACGCGGGCGTACGCATCCGCCATCGCGGCCGCACCCATCTCGTGCCTGGCCGCCGTGAACCGCGCTCCGCCGCGCAGCAGCGCATTCGTCACCCGGAAGTTGCCGCTCCCCACGACCCCGAAGACCTGGGCCATGCCCAGCTCAGCGAGTACCTGCCCCACCGCGTCCGCCACGCTCATCGCGCCCGGTCCAGAAACTGTCGCCATCGCGTCTTCGCACCCTCCACCGGGCGTCCTCGACCGGTCTCCGTCACCGCCGGTCCTCGTCGACCGGTCCTGTCACGCTAAGCCCGCGCGTCAGGTGCGTCCAATAGATAGTCGGCATCCCCGTCATGCACGTGCTAAATATCTTGGATGGAGACCACCGTCGATCTCAACCTGTTGCGCACGTTCGTCGTCGTGTACCGCGCGCGCAACATCACGCGCGCCGCCGAGACACTTCACCTGTCGCAACCGGCCGTGAGCCACGCGATCCGGCGCCTGCGAGAGCACTTCGACGATCCGCTATTCGTCCGCACCCGCGCGGGAGTGACACCCACGCGGCTGGCCGCCACCATCTACGCCGACGTCAACGGCGCGGTCTCGCAGCTCATGGTGAGCACGCGTGAGGGCAGGCGCTTTGATCCCGCCACGTCGACGCGTCGGTTCCGGCTCGCGCTGACCGATCTCGGCGAGGCCGGGCTGCTGCCGCGCATTCTCGAAGCGACGGGCAGCGCCGGATCGGGCATCCAGATCGAGACCGTGCCGCTCGACATCGAGACGGTCGCGCAGTACGTGCTCTCCAGCGACGTCGACGCCGCGATCGGCAGCTCCGCCGTGCCGGGGCCTGTCAACCAGGAGATCCTGTTCCACGACCGCTACGGGTGTCTGGTGCCCGAGGACCTCGATGCTCCCGACGGTGTCGTCACCGTGGACGATCTCCGCCGCCTGCCCGAGGTGCGGGTGGGTCCGTCGGCGGGGCACCGCAAGATCACGGAGGCCGTCGCGACGCTCGGCGCAGGCATCCTCTCGGATACCCCGCACGTGGAAGTGAACCGCTTCACGTCGTTGCCCCGCATCGTGGCACTGTGCGGCTTCTTCGCGATCGTGCCGGTCGATGCGTTCACTCGGCTGATCCCGGGGCTGGAGGGGACGAAGCTGCTCGAGTTGCCGTTCGAGTCGCCGCGCACGGGCGTGCACCTGATCTCGCACCGCGACACCGCCGCATCCGCGGCCCACGCCTGGTTCCTCGACACCATACGAACGGCGCTCGCGGGGGACTGATCGCGTGCGACGACGGCGCGTGCTCGCGCACTCGAGCGGAGTCAGGTGCACCTTGCTGAGTGGTTCTCAAACCCGCGCAAGGCCGATGCCTGGAACGCGTATGACGAGGACCCGCCACCCGGCAGCATCGATCACGACAGGAGCGGTGTTGAGAGTACGGTGAACACGTGCCTCCCGGTCGCAAGTTCCCCCCTGCTTCGAGGTCAGTTGCGGCTCACGCAAGGTATGCCAAACGGAGAAAGCAGCGGCTGGCACGCGTGGATAACGACCTCACACCCGAGCAATGGGCCGGCATCCGCGATGCGTGGGGCGGCTGCGCTTACTGCCAAGTAACGGATGTTGCCATGCAGCGCGATTGCATCATGCCGATTTCTCGCGGTGGCCGGTACACCCTGGAGAACGTGGTCCCGGCTTGTGCGTCGTGCAACGCGAGCAAACACACTGGCGAGGTCACTGCGTGGCTTCGTCGAAAGAAGCTGGACGAGCGAACCTTCCTCGTTCGCCACGCAACGATCTTGAACGAACTCCGCTCTGCAGAAGACCAGAACGACGCATGAACACGTAGGCCGAAAGCCCCCGCCGAAAGGGGTTCACGTTAGCGGCAGCCGCCTCAGGCTGCCGCGCGGTCTCACGCCAGAAACGATGATTATCGGCTGACATTCCGCACGATCTGCTCACCGAAGCCACGAACCGCACCACCGCGTGGCGAGAGATTCACCCGTCGATGGGGCCCGCGACCGCCTCGGCCTCTCCGGTCTCGGCGACGGCGCGCAACGCCCGTTCGAGGATCTGGAGGTCTTCGATGGTTTCGACCGACGTGACCTTGCCCCAGACCAGCGTCATGAGCTGAAAGACCGTGTTCTCGTAGCGGATGCCGCCCGGCAGGTCGCCGGAGACGGAGGACCGTACCGCGACCATCGTCCGCCACGGGCCGCCGGAGACCAGAACGTCGTGGACGTCGAACCGGACTCCCGGCAGGAGCTTCATCACGCGCTGCCACCAACGGATCATCGCGTCTCGACTCGTCCGTCGGCCTCCGAGCGCATGGTCACCATGAAAGCGGTACTCAAAGGACGGGGCCAGCCCGTCGACCATCGCCATGTAGTCGCCGCTGTTGATCTTCTCGAACGTCGATCGCACCTTCGCTCTGACGAATCGCTGGTACATGCCCTTCCCTCCCCCGGTCGGCGTTGCCGCTGGAATCCCGCTCGCACCGCCCTCGGTCACTGCATCATCATTCGGTAAACGATGTGCGGGCGACGATGCCGTCAACGCCGACCGGCTGGCGGCGGGGGCATAACTCATCCCCTTCTCACTTTTGCGAGGCAGGTGACGCGGGCCGCCGGTGCGACCGTTCCTCCCCGTCTCGCTCCTCAGAGATCACGGGTCAGCCCGGCCTGTGTGGACGCGTAGCCGAGCGCTCGGAAGAAGTCGTGCGCGCGCGAGCGCGACAGGTCGGTCGTGAGCTGCGCGACGGTCGCCCCCCTGGCTCGCCCATGGCCGTGCGCCCACTCGAGCATGGCGGTGCCGAGCCCGCGCGAGCGTTCGTGGGCGGCGACGCGCACGCCCTCGATCTGCAGACGCGTGGCACCGGCCCGCGAGAGGCCGGGGATGACCGTGAGCTGCATCGTTCCGACGATGCGGTCGCCCTCGTCGCGCACGGCGACGAGGTAGTGCGACGAGTCGTGGGCGATCGCATCGAACGCGGCCTCGTAGTGCGCGAGCTCCGCCACCTCGCGGTCGCGGCCGAGCTCGTCGTCGGCCAGGAGCCCCACGATGGCGGGCACGTCACCGCGCGCTGCGCGCTGCACGCGGAAGTGCCGATTGCCGAGCGTGAGGAGACCCCCGACGGATGCTCGCGCCTCCGAACGCAGATGCGTCACGAGGGCGTCCAGCCACGCGCCGACGTGCTCGCGGCCCTGGGCCGTGTCGGGGTATCGGCATCGCAGGTGCAGCCCCTGGGCGTCGAGGATGAACCAGAGCATGACGCCGTCGGTGAGGATCGTGGCGCCGACGTACTGGGCCTCGAGGCCGAGGGAGTCGATGCGAACGGGCAGCCGGCGCAGGTCGAGCCACGAGATGGCGAACATGCGGGGCGCCTCGGGCATGCCGCCCCAGGGTTGGAGCACGTCGGCGAGCGGCCAGGCGCCGAGTTGCACGGCCTCTTTCACGGCGGCGGCGCATGCGACCGGGTCGGGATCGACGGACTCAATGACCGAGTTGGTGATGAACCAGCCGACCGAGTCGAGCCACGTCGCGTCATAGCGGCTGTGCACCGGGAAGACGGCGCGCAGCGGGCTGCCGGCAAGCTCGTGGGTCACGTGCGTCATGGCCGACACGACGAGCGCGAGCGTCGAGACGCCGTAGTCGCGCGCCTGCGCCGAGAACGCGGCGACGTCATCGACCCCGAGCACATCGCGCACCTCGACCCGCTCCCGCTGCGGGCTCGGTTCACCGAGAGACAGCGGGAACCTCGGCATGGCGTCTCCGCTCGCGGCGAGCACCTCGGCCCAGCGCCGGCGCACGTCCTCGGGGGCGGTCGGCCGGTCTTCGAGTGCGCGCGTGTGCTCGGCGAACGCGGGCGCCGGGTCCAACTCGGGGTGCCGCCCCTCGCCCGCGGCCGCGAGTGCGGCGAGCAGGTCGCGGCCGAGGACCAGCATCGACCACATGTCGACGTGCGAGTGGTCGGCCGCGATCACGATCGTCGGCCCATCGGCCGTCTCGAGCACGCACAGCCGGTGCGATGGTCGGCTGAACGGCGTGCACGTGGCGTCGATGACCTCACGCAGGGCGTCGCTCACCGTCTGCCCCGGCGCGATCTCGTGCGGCGCCCACTCCCCCTCGCCGATCTCAACCTCCCGCAGTACGAGCCCGCCGTCGTCGCCGCGCTCGAACACCGACCGCAGGGTCCCGTGCCGGCGCACCACCGCGAGCCACGCCGCCGCGAGGGCCGCGCGAGGAACCGGCTTGGGCAGGCGCAGTGAAACGGCCATCCACGAGCCCGCACGGTCGCCAACGCTGACGTGTCGGTGCTGGTCGAACGAGATGGGCAGCATCCGGTCGGTCGGCGTCACCGTCACGTTGTAGCCCACGAGGCGGCCGAAGGGGAGCCGAAGATGCGCCACGTTGGTGAGCCGCATGGCGGTACTCTAAGGCACCCCATCTTCGCGCACGGAGCCACCATGACGACCTTTGTTGTTCCAGGTGCCGTGCTCGACGTCGAACTGAGCGACGAGGGCGGCCACCCCGTCGTCCAGCTCCATGGCCTGACGTCGAGCCGTCGCCGCGACCGCGTGCTCGACCTTGACCTCGGGCGGGGGCTCAGCGGCACGCGCCTCCTGCGATACGACGCCCGCGGGCACGGCCGCTCGACAGGCCGCGCGGAGCCGAGCGACTACCGGTGGCAGGTGCTCGCCGACGACTTACTGCGGCTGCTCGACGCCTGGTTCCCCGGCGAACAGGTGCACGGGGTCGGGCCGTCCATGGGTACCGCGACACTCCTGCACGCCGCCGTGCGCGACCCCGAGCGATTCGACGGGCTGACGCTGCTGTGCCCGTCGACGGCGTGGGTGACGCGCGGGCCCAAGGCGGAGGCCTACCGAAGCGACGCCGACCTCATCGAGCGCGAGGGCTTCGCCGCCTTCGTCGAGGCGGGCGAGGGAGCCCCGCCGCCTCCGGCCACGGTCGGAACGCCGCATACCGTTCCTGACGTGGCCGAGCGCATCCTGCCGTCGTTGCTTCGCGGCGCCGCCATGAGCGACTATCCGAAACCTGACGCGCTGCGAGACGTGACCGCACGCGCCACGATCCTGGCATGGGTCGACGATCCGGCGCATCCGGTGTCGACCGCGGAATTGCTCGCGGAACTGCTCCCTGACGCAGAGTTGCACGTCGCCGCGACCCGGGAAGACGTCCTGCGCTGGCCGACGATCCTGCGCGACGACGTGGCGAGGCACGGCACTCCTCACCCAGCATGAGCGCAGAGGGCGCCGATCCCCGCCGCCCGCCGGGCTTCTCGCATCTCGAATTGTGACGATTCGTCGGGCATCGCTCGGGTTGGTGTCGGAGGATGGCCACGCCCTTTCGCCAGTGAGGAGTCGCCATGACCGTGCCAGGGAGCAACGACACCCGACAGGATGCCGCCGAGACCGAGACCGGTCCAGTCGAGGCGACGGATGCACCCGGCACCCCAGATCCTCTCGGCGAGTGCGACTCGATCGAGCGGCGCGTGTTCGTCACGGCGGCACGCCCCGGCGCCACCGGCCCGAACGTCGCGGTGCGACTGACGCACCGCTTCCCCGTGCAGGTGACCGAGCTCTGGGACGCGCTGACGCGGGCGGATCGCCTCGCGCAGTGGTTCGCCCCCGTTTCGGGCGAGCTTCGCCTCGGCGGCCACTTCCAGGTCGAGGGGAACGCGGGCGGAAGCATCGAAACGTGCACGCCGCTCGAGGGCTTCGCGGTGACGTGGGAGTTCGGCGACGGCGCGTCGATCGTGACTGTCGGCATCGCCGAGAGCGAGGGCGGCACGCGGCTCACGCTCGAGCACGACGGCGAGGTGCCCGAGGACTTCTGGCGGGAGTTCGGTCCCGGCGCGACGGGCGTCGGCTGGGACCTGGCGTTCTTCGGGCTTCGCCAGCACCTGACGACCGGTGCGGATGCTCCGCCCGAGACCACCGAGTGGGCGACGAGCGATGAGGGGCTCGCGTTCGTCGCGGCGAGCAGCGGTCGCTGGGCCGACGCGTCGATCGCGGCGGGCACGGAACCGTCCGACGCGCGCGCCGCGCGGGACCGCACGACGGCCTTCTACGTCGGCGAAGCCGAATAGGGCGGCGCCGACGGAGCCGAGAGGCGCGCTCGCATGCGCGACAATTGCCCCCATGCCGATGCAGATGGACGCCGACGAGTTCGAGCGGCTCGTGGTCGACGAGCTCGACGAACTGCCCGACGAGATGGTCGACGGGCTCGAGAATGTCGTGTTCCAGGTCGAGGACCGGCCGGCAGACGGCTCGCTGATCCTCGGCGTCTACGAGGGGTTCGCCCTCACGGAGCGCGGCCAGTACGGCTTCGGTGAGCTACCCGACCGCATCGTGTTGTTCCGCGAGCCGCTGCTTTCCATCTGCGACGACGAGGACGAACTCCGCGACGAGGTGCACACGACGCTCGTGCACGAGATCGCCCACTTCTATGGCATCGATGATGCCGAGCTCCATCGCCTCGGGTGGGCGTGACACCGCGTCAGTCGGCCTGGCACCACACGAGGTGGGCGAGTTCGGGCGACCGCTCGCGCGCGTAGAAGGCGCGCTCTTGATCGCTCCAGAGGCCCCACCACCAGTCGTCGCCGCCGCGCGTCAAGGCGCGCTGGCGACGCTTCGTTTCATCGAGCTCGATCCAGATCGAGACGTCGGCCAGCGCTCGGTTGGCACGCGAGAGGGCGCCGCATCCCTCGACGATGACGGCTCCTCCTGGCTCGATCAGCGCCTCGTCGCCGTAGCGGTCGGCGAACCAGTCCCAGCGGCGATAGATCGCGTCTCGTCCCCGCGCGAGCGGCTCGAGCACGTCGCGGGTCGAGGCCTCGCTGCCGGCCTCGAGACCGCCCCACCCCGGGTACAGGTCGTCGAGGTGCACGACCGTTGCCCCGAGCAGTGGCGCGATGCGGTCGGCGAGGGTCGTCTTGCCCGAGCCCGAGCGCCCGTCGATCAGCAGGATGCGCGTGTGCGCCCGCGCGTCGCTCATGCCGTCACGCTTTCGCGTCCGCCACCGATGATGAAGTTCCAGTTGCCGGTCGCGACCGAGGTCACGATGGCGGCGATGGCGATGAGGCACACCGCCACGACCAGCGCCGCGTCGCGCCGACCGAAGCGCGATTCGCGCGCCCAGGTGCGGTGCGGAAGGGCCCCGAAGCCGCGCGCCTCCATCGCGGTCGCGAGCTTGGTTCCACGACGGATCGACAGCACGAGCATGGCGAAGCCCATTCCGAGGAACCGACGCAGCACGTGCTGGTCGCCGAGCCCTCTCGCGCGCCTCGCGAGCGACATGGCTCGCCAGTCGTCGACGAAGAGACCGACGAGCCGGAACGCCGCGAGCGCGCCGATCACGAATCGGTGCGGGAGGCGGACCACCTGAGCGAGCCCGTCGGCGAGATCGGTCGGATCGATCGTGATGAAGAGCACGACGGCCGGCAGCGCGATCGCGAGCACGCGGATGCACGTGGCGATCGCGAGATCGATCGACCCGTCGGAGATCTGCACGAGCCCCCACTGCAGATGCATCTCGCCCGACGCCCGACCGTAGAGCAGCGTCGTGACGCCCGTGAGCGGCGCCGCGACGAGCACGGGCCACGTGCGCAGGAAGAACCGCCGCAGCGTGAGCCCTGCGAAGCAGAACAGCACGAGCTCGAGTGCGAGCGCGATCGTCGCCGAAACCCAGTCGATCGACAGCAGGAGGACGGCCGCGAGGAACAGCGCCGCGCCCAGCTTCGCGACGGGGTTCGCACCGCCGATGCCGGATGCGCGGGGCGGGACGACGTGCGAGCTCGCGTCCGTGTCACCCTGGTCATCCCCGGTCCGGGGCACCGGCGCCGGCGCCGGCTCAGGGGAGCGCGCGTGAGCAGGCCCGGTCACGCGACACTCAGGGCCGCCTGGCCCCCTGCATCCATGATGCGTGCCAGCTCGAGTGTCTCGCTCGCGAGGGCCGCGACGAACCGCGAGTCGTGCGAGACCGCCACGATCGCACACCCGTCGTCGAGCAACGCCGCGCACCGGTCGACCATGTGGCGCCAGGTGCGCCGGTCCTGCCCGAAGGTGGGCTCGTCGAGCACGATGACCCGCGGCCGCGTTGCGAGCACGGTGGCGACGCTCAGCCGACGCTGCTGACCGCCCGACAGCTCGAATGGGCTGGCGTCGGCCAGCTCCACCAACCCGAGGCCGCGCAGCATGTCGTCGACGCGCGCGTCGACATCATCGCGGTCGCGGCGCAGAGCTCGGAGCCCGACGGCGATCTCGTCGCGCACCGTGCGGGCGACGAACTGGTGCTCCGGCTGCTGGAACACGGTTCCGATTCGCGTGATGAGGTGCTTCGACCGCCACGACCGCACGTCGGCACCGAGACCTTCGGCGAGCGCGGGCGTGGCGAGCACCTCGCCGGCGAGGGGTGGGTGAAGCCCGCCGAGCGTCATCGCGAGCGTCGACTTGCCAGAGCCGTTCGGGCCCACGATCGCGAGCAGGTGCCCCGACCTGACCGTCACGTTAAGGTCGCGCTGCAACGGGGCCGCGCCGCGCCAGCCGATCTCGAGATCACGCGCCTCGAGCAGGGCTTCGCCCGGAGACGACGGGGTCTCCGGCGCCTGGCCGTCCGTACCCTGGGCCCGCGATTCCGCGCGGGCCCGAGGCGCGATCTCGACGGGCCGCCCGGGCAGCCACACGCCGGCGGCAACCAGCTCGTCGCCGTGCTCGGCGACCACGCGCTCGAGGGGGCCGTCGTGCACGATGCCGCTTGGTCCGACCACGACGAGCCGGTCGACGTGGGGCGCCCACACGTCGACACGGTGCTCGACGACGACGACCGTGAGCCCGCCGTCGTCGGCGATGCGCCGGACGGAAGCCACGACGTCGCGGGTGCCTGACGGGTCGAGGTTCGCGGTCGGTTCGTCGAGCAGCAGCGCCCCGGGCCGCATCGCGAGCACTCCCGCGAGCGCGAGTCGCTGCTGCTGCCCGCCCGACAGGGCGTTCGTCGGATGCTCGTCCGGCACATCGAGCCCCACGGCGGCTTTCGCCACGGCGACCCGCTGCCAGATCTCGTCTCGGGGGACGGCGAGGTTCTCGCAGCCGAAGGCGATGTCGTCGCCGACGCGGGCGAGCATCACCTGCGAGTCGGGATCTTGCAGCACGAGCCCGCACGCGCCGCGAGCCTCGCGGGCCGGAACATCGTCGATCGTGAGCATGCCGGTCTCGTCGCCGTCCTCGTCGTCGCCGAGCACGCCGGCGATCCCGGCGAGCAGTGTCGACTTGCCGGCACCGGAGGCGCCGACGACAAGTACGCGCTCGCCCGGCTCGATCGTCAGGCTGAGGCCGGCGACCGCCGGTGCATCCCCACCGGCATGCCGCCAGCCCCAATCAACGGCACGGATGCGCGCGCCGGTCAGGAGCGACCCTCACGACCGGAGGCGAAACGCCTGAGCGCCCCCGTCGCGGCGATGGCCCTGAACAGCAGCCAGCTGACGATGCCCGCGAGCAGAGCACCGGACGTGATGACGGAGACCGAGTAGATCGCCATGAACGCGGGACCGGCGCCCACGTACCAGACGATGTTGTCGGTGATCGCGGCGGCCACGCCTGCGCCCGCACCGGCGAGCATGGCGACGGGCAGCGTGAAGCGGCGGTACCGGAAGGCGGCGAATGCCAGCTCCGCGCCGAGACCCTGCACGATACCGCTGACCAGTGTCAGCGCGCCCCACTCGGTGCCGACGAGGGCGCTGACCGACGCGGCGACCACCTCGACGAAGAAGGCCGCGCCCGGCTTGCGGATGATGAGGCCCGCGAGGACGCCGCCGATGAACCACGGCCCGCCGAGAATGCCCTGGAAGCCGGGCAGGATCGCCTCGACGGGTGCGCCGACACCGCGATACAGCTGGCCCCAAAGCCAGAACAGGAGGCCGCACGCGACCGCGAGCACCGCCGCGACGACGATGTCAACGGTGCGCCACCGCCGACGCGGGGCAGCGGCGTGCGCGGTGCCCGCGCCTGGCCGGGGGCCCGGAGATGCGGATGGCGCGGCGGCGGATGCGGTCGCGTCGCCGTGGTTGGACGGATTCGTCGATGAGTCATCGGTGCGCATGGCGTGCTCTTTCTCTGTGAAAGTGCACGGGTCGAGCCTCGCGGCGCGAAGCCCGGAGAAGTGCCTCCCTGCGCCGGCATGACCCGGATCAGGTTCGACGGTCGAAGGCCGCAGCCTTCCTCTCAGCCCGGTACGCCGGACTCCCGTGTTGCCGCAATGCTAGCCGACTCCGCGTCGTCGCGACGGCCCGCCTGACGGTGCTACTTCTTCAGCGCCTTGACGAGCCGCGGCAGCGTGCAGCCTGCGACCAGCGCAAGTGGCAACACCGCGACGAGCAGGGCGATCACATTCGGCTGGAAGCGGGTGCCGAACTCGTCGTTGATGTACGCGCCGATCGGCACGCTCATACCACCGCCGCCCATCCCGGCACCGTTGCCGCCCCGGTGGGACGCGTCGCTGCCCGAGTCGTCGGCACCCTGGCCACTGCCGCCCGAGCCGCCGGACTTGCCGCCGAAGTCGCCCTGACCTTCGCCGCCGCCGAAGCCGAGAGTGGCCATCGCGACCGGAATGACCTCGGCGCTGCCGAGTTGAACCTTGTCGCCGTAGGCCATGGGCACGCCCATGCGCTTGAGATTGTCGAGAAGCTGCTCGTTGATGCCTGCCATGGGCACCATGCTAGGCAGGTGGCGCGAACGGTGCCTGTGCATCTACGGCCCATGCGCGCCCGTTTCGCGTCTTGCGGGCCCGCTGCGCCCCGGCGGCAACCCGTCGGGTAGCTTTAGTGCGTCGGTCGCCCCACCACCGCATCCCAATCACTGGAGGTTTCATGCAGAGCTGGCCCGGATCGGCTTATCCCCTGGGAGCAACGTTCGACGGCACCGGCACCAACTTCGCCCTCTTCAGTGAAGCCGCGACGAAAGTTGAACTCTGCCTCTTCGACACCGAGGGCACCGAGACGCGAGTGAAGCTGCACGAGCAGGACGCGTACGTGTGGCACTGCTACCTGCCGCAGGTGCAGCCAGGGCAGCAGTACGGCTACCGCGTGCACGGCGACTACGACCCTCCGAGCGGTCAGCGCAACAACCCGTCAAAGCTGCTGCTCGACCCGTATTCGAAGGCGATCACCGGAGAACTCGTCTGGGACCACTCGCTGTTCAGCTACGACTTCGGCGCTCCGGACAGCTACAACGACGAAGACTCGGCTCCCCACATGAAGCGGTCGGTCGTCGTCAACCCGTTCTTCGACTGGTCGGGCGACCGCGCCCCGCGCACCCCGTATCAGGACAGCTTTATCTACGAGGCGCATGTCAAGGGCCTCACGGCCCTCCACCCCGACATCCCGGAGGAGCAGCGCGGCACGTACGCCGGCATCGCGCATCCCGCGATCATCGAGCATCTCAAGCGGCTCGGCGTCACCGCCATCGAGCTCATGCCGGTACACCAGTTCGTGCACGACGCCACGCTGCTCGAGAAGGGGCTGCGCAACTACTGGGGCTACAACACCATCGGCTTCCTTGCCCCCCACGACGAGTACAGCTCCTCGGGCTCCCTCGGCCAGCAAGTGCAGGAGTTCAAGGGAATGGTGAAGGCCCTGCACGCCAACGACATCGAGGTCATCCTCGACGTCGTCTACAACCACACCGCGGAGGGCAACCACCTCGGCCCGACGCTGAGCTTCCGCGGCATCGACAACGCCGCGTACTACCGGCTCGAGCCGAACGACCTCCGCTACTACACCGACTACACGGGCACGGGCAATTCGTTCAACATGCGCCACCCGCACTCGCTGCAGCTCATCATGGATTCACTGCGCTACTGGGTCACCGAGATGCACGTCGACGGCTTCCGTTTCGACCTCGCCTCGACGCTCGCGCGCGAGCTGCACGACGTCGACAAGCTCTCGGCGTTCTTCGACCTCGTGCAGCAGGACCCGGTGGTCTCGCAGGTGAAGCTCATCGCCGAGCCCTGGGATGTGGGGCCTGGTGGCTACCAGGTGGGGAACTTCCCCCCGCAGTGGACCGAGTGGAACGGCCAGTACCGCGACACCGTCCGCGACTTCTGGCGGGGCGAGCCGTCAACGCTGGGCGAGTTCGCGAGCCGCATCTCGGGCTCGGCCGACCTCTACGAGCACTCCGGCCGCCGCCCCTTCGCGTCGATCAACTTCGTCACCGCGCACGACGGGTTCACGCTGCGCGATCTCGTCTCGTACAACGAGAAGCACAACGACGCGAACGGCGAGGACGGCCGCGACGGCGAGAGCCACAACCGCAGCTACAACCTCGGCGTCGAGGGCCCCGCCGACGACCCCGAGATCAACGCGATGCGCTCCCGTCAGCAGCGAAACTTCATCGCGACCATGCTGCTCAGCCAGGGCGTGCCGATGCTGCTGCACGGCGACGAGTTCGGGCGCACGCAACAGGGCAACAACAACGTGTACGCCCAGGACAACGAGCTCAGCTGGGTGCACTGGGAGTCGGCCGACGAACCGCTCGCCGAGTTCACGAGGGCCATCGCCAAGCTGCGGAACGACCACCCCACGTTCCGACGTCGCCGGTTCTTCAACGGCCGCGTCATCGACCGCGGCGAGGGCGACGCGCTGCCCGACATCGTGTGGCTCAACACGGACGGGACGCAGATGCGCACGTCCGACTGGAACAGCGAGTACGTCAAGTGCATGGGCATGTTCCTCAACGGAAACGCCATCGCGGGCCGAGACGACCGGGGGCAGGAGATCGTCGACGACGACTTCATCGTGTACTTCAACGCGAGCGACTCGGTCGTGCCCGTCACCCTGCCGGTACACCAGATCCAGCAGCGATGGTCGTCGATCATCGACACGGCGGGCATCCGCGCCGACGGCGAGGTCTTCAAACCGGGCGCGACGTTCGACCTGCAGGCCCGCTCGCTCGTGGTGCTGCGGGAGTTCGACGAGCCCGAGCCCGAGCCCGACCACTCGGTCGCTGCCTCGGTCGCAACGCTCACGCAACCGATCTCGATCGTCACCGCCCCGAAGTAGCGCCCGCGCGTCGCTGCGGAATGACGGCGTCTGCACGATGATGGATGCACGGGGTCGACGTGCCGGGCGCGAGCGCACGGCAGCATCCGGCACCGCCACCGGCAATGACGGCAATCAGGAAGCGCAATGGACACCCCGACGAGCACCTACCGCCTGCAACTGACGCCTGAGTTCGGTTTCGACAAGGCCCGCGCCGTCTTGCCGTACCTTCGCGGGATCGGCGCCGACTGGATCTACCTCTCCCCTGTCCTGCAGGCCGCATCCGGTTCGACCCACGGCTACGACGTGGTCGACCCGACGCGCGTGAGCGACGCCCTCGGCGGGCCGGAGCGGTTCCGCGCGCTCACCGACGCGGCCCACGAGGCGGGCATGGGCGTGCTCGTCGACATCGTGCCGAACCACCTCGGCGTGCAGGTGCCGCGCGAGAATGCGTGGTGGTGGGACGTGCTGCGTCACGGCGAGGCCTCGGAGCACGCGCGCGTCTTCGACATCGACTGGGCCGCGGGCGACGGTCGCGTGCTGCTGCCGGTCATCGGCGATGACGACATGCCGACCGTCCCGGGTGCGCCGATCGGCAACCTCGTCGTCGACCCCGCGGCGGGCGTCCTCCGGTACCACGACAACGAGTTCCCGCTCGCGCCAGGCAGCGCGGAGGGCGAGCCGCCGAGCGACGCGCCGGATGCCGCGGCCGAGCAGCTCCTGACGGGCGATGCGGCCATGCGCGTGCACGCCATGCAGCACTACCGGCTCATCCACTGGCGCCAGGGCGACTTCACGCTCAACTACCGGCGTTTCTTCACGGTCACGGGCCTCGCAGGGGTGCGCGTCGAAGACCCGGACGTGTTCGAGGCGACGCACGCCGAGATCCTGCGCTGGGTGCGGGAGGGGCTCGTCGACGGCCTGCGCGTCGACCACCCAGACGGGTTACGCGATCCCGCCGGCTACCTCGAACGACTCGCCGAACGCACGGGCGGCGTCTACGTCGTGGTCGAGAAGATCCTCGAGCCGGGCGAGCGCCTCGAGGCCTCGTGGGCGACGACCGGCACGACCGGCTACGACGCGCTCGGCGAGATCGACCGCATCCTCACCGACCCCGAAAGCGAGGGTGCCCTCGACGAACTGACGAGCGCCCGGACTGGCAGCGACCCGCGCGACTGGCACGCTCTCGTGCACGAGATGAAGCGCGACATGACTGACGGACCCTTGCACGCAGAGGTGAACCGGATCACGCGCGAGCTCACGAGCGCCGGCGTCGACCACCCGGACATCGTCGACGCTGTCAGCGAGCTGCTCGCCTGGTTCCCCGTTTACCGCACCTACCTGCCCGATGGCGGCGAGCACCTCGACGAGGCCGTGCGAGGGGCGCGCGCCGCCCGTCCCGACCTCGACGAGGCGATCGACGCGGTCCTGCCCGCCCTGCGAGACCCGGAGCATCCCGCCGCCCAGCGCCTGCAGATGACGAGCGGAATGGTCATGGCCAAGGCCGTCGAAGACCGCGCGTTCTACCGGTACTCCCGCCTCACCTCGCTCAACGAGGTCGGCGGCGACCCGTCGGTCTTCTCGATCTCGCTCGAACAGTTCCACGAGCTGCAGCGCGAGCGGCAAGCGACGTGTCCCCTCACGATGACGACGCTGTCAACGCACGACACGAAACGCGGCGAAGACGTCCGCGCCGCGATCACGGTGCTGAGCGAGGTGCCGGAGCTGTGGGAGGACACGCTCGTGCAGCTGATGGAGGCGGCGCCCATCTCGCATCCCGGCTTCGCGAACCTGCTCTGGCAGGCAGTGGTCGGCGCTTGGCCGGCCACGCGTCAGCGCCTCAAGGACTACGCGCTGAAGGCGGCGCGCGAGGCCGGAGACCGAACGAGTTGGACGATGCCGGATGACGGGTTCGAAGGCGAGCTGCGCGCCGCGGTCGACGCCGTGTTCGACGATGCGGTCGTCGCCTCGCTCGTGCAGAACTTTGCCGAGCAGATTCGCGAGGCCCGCAACTCGAACGCGCTGACGGCCAAGCTGATTCAGTTGACGATGCCCGGCGTGCCCGACGTGTACCAGGGGTCGGAGCTGTGGCGGAACACGCTCGTCGACCCCGACAACCGGCGACCCGTCGACTACGGGGCGCGCGCATCGGCACTGCAGGGCATCCTCTCCGGAGTCCTGCCACCGATCGATCACACGGGCGCGGTGAAGCTGCTGGTGACCGCCGCCGCCCTCCTGCTGCGGCGCGATCGTCCGCAGCTGTTCGACTCGTACGAACCCGTCGTCGCGACCGGGCCGGCGGCGCAGCACGCCGTCGCGTTCAGCCGCGGCGGCGCCATCACGGTCGCCACGAGGCTGCCGCTCACACTCGACGATGGAGGGGGCTGGGGCGACACGATGCTGCACCTGCCTGAAGGTGAATGGATCGACCAGCTGACGGCGCGCCCCTATCGCGGCGGCTCCCCGGTGTCGATCGCGGCGCTGCTCGGCACGTACCCCGTGGCGCTCCTCGCGAGGGCCGAGTGATGCGGCGCGAGATCCCGTTCGACGTCTGGGCACCGCGTGCCTCGAGCGTCGAGCTCGTGCTCGACCCCGGGGACCGAAACATCGTCGTTCCGATGCGTGCCGCGGGCGGTGGCTGGTTCTCGCCCGAGCGGCACGCGGCGCTCGACGAGCCCGAGCTCGACTTCGGCTACCGCATCGACGGGTCGGATGCCCTGGTCCCGTCGCCGACGTCGCGCCGGCTCCCGCACGGGGTGCACGGCCCATCCCGCACCTTCGATGCGACGTCGTTCGAGTGGACCGACCGCGACTGGCGGGGACGCCGGCTCGCGGGCGGCGTGATCTACGAGCTGCACATCGGAACGTTCACGCAGGAGGGCACCCTCGACGCGGCGGCGCAGCGGCTCGGCGAGCTCGTCGACCTCGGTGTCGACTTCGTCGAGCTGATGCCCGTGAACGCCTTCAACGGTGCTGAGGGCTGGGGCTATGACGGCGTCGCCTGGTATGCCGTGCACGAGGCCTACGGCGGGCCGCGCGCCTACCAGCGCTTCGTGAACGCGTGCCACGAGCGCGGGCTCGGCGTCGTGCAAGACGTCGTCTATAACCACTTGGGTCCGTCGGGCAACTATCTCGGCCAGTTCGGGCCCTACCTGCAGTCGGGCACGTCGACGGGGTGGGGTGAGCTCGTCAATCTCGACGGGCCCGATTCCGACGAGGTGCGCCGCTACATCCTCGACAACGCCGCGATGTGGTTCGACGACTATCACGTCGACGCGCTTCGGCTCGACGCCGTCCACGCGCTCCGCGACACGCGCGCGACGCACGTGCTCGAAGAGCTCGCGCGCGAGACCGAGGTGCGCTCGGTCGGGCTCGGCCGCCCGCTCTCGCTCATCGCCGAGTCGGATCTCAACGACCCGCGCATGATCACGCCCGTGACGGCCGGCGGCCTCGGCATTGACGCCCAGTGGGCCGACGACTTCCACCATGCCGTGCACGCCGCCATTACGGGCGAGCGCAGCGGCTACTACGAGGACTTCGCCGAGCACGGCTTGGCCTCGGTCGCGAAGGTGCTCGAGCGCGGGTTCTTCCACGACGGCACCCTCTCCACCTTCCGCGAGCGCCACCACGGGCGGCCGCTCCCCGACGCGACCGCGACCTGGCGACTGGTCACGTGCATCCAGAACCACGACCAGGTCGGCAATCGGGCGGCGGGTGATCGCTTCGGGCAGACGCTCAGTGATGACCAGCTCATCGTCGCAGCCGCGCTGCTGCTCACGGCCCCGTTCACGCCCATGCTGTTCATGGGTGAAGAGTGGGGAGCAGCGACGCCGTTCCCGTTCTTCTCGTCGCATCCGGAGCCCGAGCTCGGCGAGGCGGTCTCAGCGGGCCGCGCGCGCGAGTTCGAGCGCATGGGCTGGGACCACGACGCCGTGCCCGACCCGCAGGCCCGCGCGACCTTCGAGAGCGCCAGGCTCGACTGGTCGGAGCGGTCGACCGCCCGCGGCGCCCGCGTGCTGCACGCCTACCGAGATCTCATCCGGCTGCGGCGGGAGCTGCCAGACCTCGTCGATCCGCGCCTCTCCGCCCGGCGCGCGGTCGTCGACGAGCAGGCCCGCACGCTCGTGCTGGCGGCCGGCCAGGTGCGGGCGGCGTTCAACCTGAGCGACGAGCCGCGGGAGGTCGCGCTGGAGGCCGGCGGTGCTGACGGCGCCGATGGGCCCGGCGACGCCGACGGGCCCAGCGGCCTGTCACTCGCCTGGCAAAGCACGGGCGCGGTGCGGATCACCGGCGCGGATGGGCGGGATGCGCGGGGCCCCGCCGCGCGCACGCTCGCGCTGCCGGCGTGGTCGGCGGCGGTCGTCACGGCGTAGCCGAGGTTCTGTAAACGCACCTACCTCTCGCACGAGCAAGAAGGTGAGGCCGGAGCGTGGGCCACAACGATCAAGAACAGGGAGCGGCGACGGGCACGCGCAGGTGATGATCGCGTATGACCTGGATCGAGCCGGGCGGTACGTGACCCCAGGGACGTGAAAGGTCTGATTGACGCGAAGCTGCACGGCGGGTTCACCGTCCTGATCTGGGCCGCGATGGGCCAACACGCCGCCTGTGACACGGCCCATCTACGTCCACGTCCGTTCAGGAAAAACGAGGAACGTCAGGCTTGGAGCGAGTGGGAACGTCGACAGTGAGGGATCTCAGTTGCCGAGGAGGCCAGAACGGGTTGGCGGAGTATCGTGCGTAGCTTGTCGGGGGTCACCTTGCGGAAGTCGCTGAAGTAGACCTCGTGGTGCTTGCCGTCCACGCGCAGGCCGTTCTGCGGGATGAACTCGCGGTGCATGCGGTCCAGCACAGGCCCCTCGTCATCGAACGAACCGAGGTGGAGCGTCTGCACGCAACGTCCCTCCGATAGCGTTTCAAGGCGAACATCATCCAAGCGCATGGGGCTGTTCTTCGCTCCGGCTCGATCAACCGCGCTTAGAAACGAAGCGCGGCCAATCCAGTCAGGAACCATGAGCATCATCGTCCAGTCCCACTGGGATTTGTCGCGCGAGACGGTGAAGGCGTCCATGTCCTCCGCCCACCACAGTCCCTCCAGCGGTGGAACGACGTAGTCGCGCTCAAGCTCTCGCTTGCTGATGAACTTGAGCTTGTAGGCGACGGGGTACAGCGAGGCGAGGGCTTCAGCGTAGGTCGGGGAGGTGTTGGGGTCGCCGTGCCCATCGATCATGAGGTACTGCATGTCGGGAACATCAACGATGCGGAACTTATCGCGCGGGGCTCGGTAGCTGTCGAGAGCCTTCTTGAAGTCGATCTTGTCAGTCATCGGATACCTGGACTCGGGTAGCGAGCCACGACCTTTCTGCCCCCAAGATGCTCAGCGAGTATGAGAACACTTCACGTGCAGCGAGCGGGAGAGGGGCCTGGGATCGACTCCGCGAAGTCGTCCGCTTCGCGCGGGCTTGCAAACACGCCGAGGATCGTGTTGTGGGGCGAGTCGTCGTGCTGCGCGATCCAGACAGCTTCCGTCACGGTCGCCTACCGTATCCGTCAGCCGTGCCAGACGCGCGCCCACGGGCGCTCACCCTCGGTCCGGCGCGTTCGGCCGCTCGGTGAGTCCCTGGCGGCCGTCGCGCCGCTCGCGCCGGCCCAGCAGCGACGCCGGGCGCACGGCTTCGCGGCCGAAGCGCTCGGTAGCCCGGTCGACGGCGCGTTCCGCGGCCTCCCACTCGTCGTCGTGGTGTTCGTCCCACAGGGTCGCGCTCGTCGCCGTTCCCGTCTCGACGAGATCGCTCGCGCGCACCCCGATGAGCCGCACTGGCCGGCCGTCCTCGTGCGCCTCGTCGAGCAGTTCGCGCGCGACCCGGAAAATGGTGCGCCCCGTGTCGCTCGCGTCGCTGAGCGTGCGAGAGCGCTGCAGCGTCGTGAAGTCGGCCCACCGGAGCTTGATCGAAACGGTGCGGGCCACGAGTCCGGCCCTCCGCAGGCGCTGGGCAACGGCATCCGCCTGCGCCCGCACCTCGCGCTCGAGCGCCGCGTGGCTCGGCTCGTCGTGCGCGAACGTCTGCTCGTGGCTCACCGACTTCTCGCGGCGCTCGGTAACCACCCGCCGGTCGTCGCGGCCCCACGCGAGCTCGTGCAGGCGTTCGCCGGACGCCCGCCCCAGAATGCGCACGAGCGTTTCGACGGGGGTGTGGGCGAGCTCGAAGACGGTGTCGATGCCGCGTCGCTTCAGCGCGTCGCCCGTCGCCTGCCCAACGCCCCACAGCGCGCCGACGGGCAGCGTGTGCAGGTACGGCACCGTCTCCTCGGCGGGGATCACGAGCAAACCGTCGGGCTTGCACGTGCTTGAGGCGAGCTTCGCCACGAACTTCGTCGATGCAGCGCCGACCGAGCACGTCAATCCGGTCTCGTGCTTCACCCGCCGGCGGATGAGTCTCGCGATCTCGGTCGGCGAGCCGAACATCCGCCCCGCCCCCGATACATCGAGGAAGGCCTCATCGATCGAGAGCGGCTCGACGAGGGGCGTGATCTCGCCGAAGACGCGCATGATCCGCTCGGAGGCCTCGCGATACTTGTGCATGTGTCCCTCGAGCACCACCGCGGACGGGCAGAGCTGCAGTGCACGCGCCATCGGCATGGCGCTGCGCACGCCGTAGCGCCGCGCCTCGTAGCTCGCGCTCGACACGACACCCCGTCCCGAAGCGCCGCCGACGATGACGGGCGTGCCGAGCAGCTCCGGCCGCTCGAGCAACTCGACCGCCACGAAGAACGCGTCCATGTCGACGTGCAGGATCATCGCGGACGCGTCGTCGAGCCCCGCCGGCGTCATGCCGGTGCGGCGCTCGCCGAAGTCTTTGCGCGTCATGACCCCAATTGTCGGCGACGCCGCCGACAATCGCGCGCGGCCTCCACTCTGCTGCGACCCACGACCCGGTGTTGCGGGTGCGCGTGTGTGCGCAAGGAGTGGTTCACTGTGCGGTGGAACACTGGGGAGTCCGGTTACGAGTCATGGCCGGAGCGAGGAGCATCAACACATGCGGATTTCGGTCATCGGCTGCGGGTATCTCGGAGCCGTTCACGCGGCCGGCATGGCCTCCCTCGGCCACGACGTCATCGGAATCGACATCGACGCCCGCAAGGTCGAGGCGCTCACGCGCGGCGAGGCCCCGTTCTTTGAGCCGGGCCTGCCGGAGCTGCTGCGCGAGCAGGTCGACTCGGGCCGGCTGCGGTTCTCGACCGATCTCGAGCTCGCGCGCGGGGCGCGGGTGCACTTCCTGGGCGTTGGCACGCCGCAGCAGCGCGACTCGGATGCCGCCGACCTGACGTACGTCGACGCCGCGATCGCGGGGCTCGCTCGCATCGTCGGGCCGGGCGAAGTCGTCGTCGGCAAGTCGACGGTCCCCGTGGGCACCGCGAGCCGGCTGCTCGAGTGCATCCTCGACGCCCAGCCCGACGCGTCGCTCGCCTGGAACCCCGAATTCCTGCGCGAGGGCTTCGCCGTCACCGACACGCTGCGGCCCGACCGGCTCGTGTACGGCGTGCGCGGAGGCGATGACGCCGAGCGCGAGGCCGGCGAACGCGACGCGGCCCTGCTCGACGAGGTCTACGCCGACCTGCTCGAAGCCGACACCCCTCGCCTCCTGACCGACCTCGCGACCGCCGAGCTCGTGAAGGTGAGCGCCAACGCCTTCCTCGCCACCAAGATCTCGTTCATCAACGCGATGGCCGAAATCTGCGAGCAGACCGGCGCCGACGTGACCATGCTCGCCGACGCGATCGGCCTCGACCCACGCATCGGACGCCGCTTCCTCAACTCCGGGCTCGGCTTCGGCGGCGGCTGCCTCCCCAAAGACATCCGCGCATTCCAGGCACGCGCGAACGAACTGGGCGTCGGCGAATCGCTCCACTTCCTCCGCGAGGTCGACGGCGTCAACCAACGCCGCCGCGCACGCGTCGTCGAGCTCACCCGAGAGCTCACCGGCGGCCACGAACGCCTCGACGGCATCACGGTCGGCGTGCTCGGGCTCGCGTTCAAACCCAACAGCGACGACACGCGCGACTCCCCCGCCCTCGACGTCGCGCGACAACTGCTCGACCTCGGCGCGACCGTGCGCGGCTACGACCCCGAAGCGTCAGCGAACGCCGCCCGCGTCGTACCAGAACTCGCCCTCACCGACTCCCCCGCCGAGGCGCTGCGCGGAGCCGACATCGCGATCGTGGCAACCGAATGGCAAGAATTCCGCGACCTCGACCCCGCATCCCCCGAACTCCGCGATACCGTCGCATCCGCCCGCATCATCGACGCCCGCAACTGCCTCGACGCCACCGCCTGGCGCGCGGCCGGCTGGACACTCCGCGCCCTCGGCCGAGGCACCACCTGACCGCCGCGCACCCCGCCCGCCACACCACCGCGCCCGTAGACTGCTGCGCATGCAACTGAACGAGTCGCGCGCCTGGAATCGGTTCTACGCCCCCGGCACCCCGAAGGACATCGACGTCCCGAACGGCTCGCTCGCCGACCTGCTCGATGAGGCGGCCGCGGCGTACCGCGCTCGTGACGCGCTCGTGTTCTTCGGCGCCGTGACGTCGTACGGGAAACTGCGGGAGCAGGTCATGCGCGCCGCGGCCGGGCTTCGCGCGCGCGGCATCCGGAAGGGCGACCGTGTCGCCCTCGTCATGCCGAACGCCCCGCAGCATGTCATCGCCTTCTACGCGGTGCTCCGCCTCGGTGCCATCGTCGTCGAGCACAACCCGCTCTACACGCGTGACGAGCTGCGCGCGCAGTTCCAGGACCACCGCGCCGAGGTCGTCATCGCCTGGGACAAGGCCGCCCCGACCGTGCAGTCCATCGCCAGCGAGGTCGGCATCCGCGAAGTGATCTCGGTCGATGTCACCACCGCGATGCCGCTCAAGCTGCGACTCGCGCTGCGACTGCCCATCGAGAAGGCGCGCGAGTCGCGGGCCAAGCTCTCGGCCGAGGCACCGGGCACGACCCCCTTCCGCTCACTGCTTACCGCCGGCACCCTCGACGAGCGCACGCCCGGCCCCGACGCCGACGACATCGCCTGCCTGCAGTACACATCCGGCACGACGGGCACCCCGAAGGGCGCCATGATCACGCACCGCAACCTGTGGTCGAACGCGCGACAGGGCGCCGCGTGGATGCCCGACTTCCGTCGCGGCGAAGAGACGATCTACGGCGTGCTGCCGATGTTTCACGCCTTCGGCGTGCTGCTCAGCGTCATCTACTCGCTCTCGGTCGGGGCCCGTACCGTGCTCTTCCCAACCTTCGACCCGGACCTCGTGGTGGATGCCGCCAAACGGCATCCGGCGACGTTCATTCCTGCGGTCCCGCCCATGTACGACCGCCTCGCGCGCGTCGCACGCGACGGGCGGCTCGATCTCACGACCGTGACGTACGCCATCTCGGGCGCGATGACGCTGAACGACGCCGTCGTCGACCGGTGGGAGACCGTCGCGGGAGGCCGACTCGTCGAGGGCTTCGGCCTCACCGAGTGCAGCCCCGTCGCGCTCGGCAACCCGTTCACGCCCCAGCGGAAGACCGGCACGATCGGCATTCCGTTCCCCTCGACCGACATCAGGGTCGTCGACTCGAACGAGCCCGACCGTGACGTCGAGCTTGGCGAGACGGGCGAGCTGTTGATCCGCGGGCCGCAGGTCTTCTCGGGGTATTGGAACCGTCCCGACGAGACCGCGCAGACCCTGCTTGCGGGCGGCTGGTTGCGTACGGGCGACCTCGTGCAGCAGGACGAGGACGGCTTCGTGACGGTGGTCGACCGGAAGAAGGAACTCATCATCACCGGCGGGCTCAACGTCTCGCCGAGCGAGGTCGAGCGGGTCGTCGCCGAGGTTCCCGGCGTCGCCGAGGTCGCGGTCGTCGGCATCAAGCGCGGCGGCGGGGCCGAGGTCGTCACGGCGGTGATCGTGCTCGACGACGGCGCCACGTTCGACGAGCGGACGGCTCGCGAACACGCCCGAGAGCACCTCGCCGAGTACAAGGTCCCCCGCGCCTATCTCGTGTGGGACGCGCTGCCGAAGTCGCTCATCGGCAAGGTGCTGCGCAAGAAGGTGCGCGACGCCCTGCAGGCCGATCCCAAGGCGACGAGCGCGCCCGAGCCGTCCTCCACGTAAGGCGATGGTGGTCGGCGACCGCCTCCGCCCTCACGCCGGCCGGTACGAGTCGCCGTCGTCGCCGAGCAGCAGCAGCCCCTTGCGGATCGACTGTCGCAGCGATGCCCGCAGGTTGGCCGGCACTCGCCACCCCATGCGCTCGTAGTCCGCCCGGACGGCGTCGAGCGTCGCGGACGTTCCCGCGAGCTCGTGCGACTGCACGATGACGAGGTTGCGCTGGTCGTTGTTGCGGGGCGGATCTGCCGCCGCGAGGTCGCCAAGGGTGGGCGCGCCAGTGGTGCGACCGCGACGGCGACGGATGCTCGACGGCGCCCCGGCGTCCCGGCGCGCGTCGTCGGCAGCGGGGACATCCGCCGACGGGCCGTCCGCCGTCGGGCCGTCCGCCGAGGACGAATCGGCGACGGCGTGCACCGGGGACACCCCGGAGCGCCCGCGGTGCACGCTCGCACGCGCCCGCTTCGGTGCCGCGGCCGAGCGGTCGAGGCCGTCCGCCTCGCGCACTGGCCCTCGCGATGCGGCTGCGGCCGGGGTCTCGAACGAGCGCCTGCGAGGGCCGGTGACGATGTCGCGGACGAGGTCGCCGTCGCCCGCCTCCGCGCCACTCTCGCCTCCGTCTGCGTCGACGTCTTCGGCCCCGAGCATCCGGTCGTGCACATCGATGAGGCCGAGGTCCTTCGCCGTTGCGCCGAACTCGATGACGGCCGTCACGTACGAGTCGAACACCGCACGGCGGACCTCGGGTCGGTGGCGCTCCACCAGCCGCACGAGCCCCTCGATCTCGGTCGTCAGCCGGCGGAAGTCGACGGTGCCGTCGTCATCGTCGACGCGATCGTGATCGTGCGCCGCATCGGCACGGCCGCTCGTCGCGGCCGGATGCTCACTGTCCGCCTCCGACGCCGCGTCTTTCGTGTCCTTGTCCTTCTTCCGGCCCTTGCCCTTCTTGCCGGCCTTCCCTTTCGCCTTGGCGGGCTTCTCGGGCGAATCGTCCGTTCCGCCCTTGCCCTTCCCCGGCGCCTTCGCGTCTGCGTCTCCGCCGGCCGCCGCTGCGGCCTCGAGCGCCTGCGCCTCGACGAGGTCGATGATCGCCCGACTCTCGGCGGCGATGGCCTCGCGCGCCGCGTCGCGAGCGGCTTTTCGCATCGACGTCCTGGTCGCCACCGCACCGTCGGTCGGCGCGGCCTTGTCACGCTTCTTGCCCACGAGCGGCCCCTTTCGTCGCGGCGAGCTTAGTTGCCGCCGCCCGGCGCGCCGGCACGCCACACGGGTCGCCGACAGCCGGGCGTACGAAGGCCTGGCCGCGCTCCGCCCGGCCTCCGCTGCCCCTAGGGGAACGTGACGACGGTGCGGCCCGTGTGGTCGCGCATCGTCGCGTAGGCGTCGTTGACCTCGTCGAGCCGGATCGTGCGCGAGACGAATTTGTCGAGCCGGAATCGGCCCTGCCGGTAGAGATCGACGAAGTACGGAATGTCGCGCAGGAAGTTCGCCGAACCGTTGAAGATCGGCCGAATTCGCACCTGATTCCACACGGCCGGCGCATCGATTCCGATCTCGAGGGTCGCGCCCGGCTTCGTGAGACCGACGATTCCGAGCTCACCGGCGCGCCCGACCGATTCGTAGGCCTGCTTGGTGACCTCGGGGCGGCCGACGAAGTCGAATACGTAATCGGCGCCGCCGAGGAGGTCCCGGATCGCGGCGACCGGGTCGGTCTCGGCCGAGTTCACGGTGTCGGTCGCCCCGAGCTCGACGGCCGAAGCGAGCTTGTCGGTCGTGACGTCGACGGCGACGATGCGGCTCGCACCGGCGATGACCGCGGCCTGCACGGCGGCGAGCCCCAGCCCGCCGCAGCCGAACACCGCGACGGTCGCGCCTTCAGGCACCTTGGACGCGTTGAGCACGGCGCCGGCGCCCGCGAGGATGCCGCAGCCGAGAATGCATGCGATCTCGTGGTCGATGGGCTGTTCGATGCGCACAAGGTTGTTCTCGTGCACGAGCATGCGCTCGGCGAAGCCGCCGAGCTCGACGACCGGCGTGACGGGTGCCCCGTCGCGGGTGACGCGCGGTGCCTCACCCTCGGCCCTGCGGACGAATTCGGGGCGCTCGCACATGTTGATGTCATCCCGCAGGCACGGCCCGCACGAGCCGCAGTGGGATTGCAGGGAGGCGACGACGTGATCGCCGACCGAGAAGCCGGATGTGTCGGGCCCGACGGCCGCGACGACGCCCGAGACCTCGTGGCCGAGGATCGCCGGCAGCGGGAATCCTCCGAGGTCGCTCGCGGTGCGGTCGCTCTGGCACAGACCGCTCGCCTTGACGTCGACGAGCACTTCGCGGCCGATCGGGTCGTCCACCTGGATCTCGGCGACGTGGAACGGTCCGCCGACTTCTTCGAGCAGCAGCGCTTTCACCATGGGTTCGTCCTCTTCTTCGGGCATACGTGGCCCGATCGTTGTTCGAATCGAGAATGCGGGCAGCACGACAAAGATGCTGCGGCGCGAATCGTGTCTAGGCCGCGGCCTCGAGCTGATCGCGGAACGCCCGCGGGCTCCGGCCGTACTGCGCCTTGAATGCACGGCTGAAATGCGACGGCTCGACGAATCCCCATTTCGTCGCGATGGATGCCACCGATTCGCCCGCGAGATATGGGTCGCCGAGGTCCCGCCGGCACATTTCAAGGCGCCGTTCCCGGATCCACGCCGTGACCGTGGTCCGCTCCCGCTGAAACAGCGCCTGCAAATGCCTCGTCGACACGAAGTGGGCGGCGGCGATGGTGCCGAGCGAGAGCTCGGGATCGTGCAACCGCTCGTCGATGAACTCGCAGACCCGCGCCATGAGCGGGCTGCGCCTGGCAGCGGGCTCATCGAGCTCGAGGCCGTCGAACAGCATCGTCGCGACGAGGTCGACGACGTGCTGCCCCAGCCGATGCCCGGCAGCCCCGGTGAAGCTCTCGAGGTTGTCGACGAGCGACGCCAGGAACGCCGAGACGATTGGAGCCACACCGTGGTCGCCGCCGAAGCGCGTCGCCGTCACCTCACTGGCGGTCGAAGGCGGGATCGTGACGAGCGCACGCGGGAACATGAGCACGGCGGTGCGCGCACCCTCGGACATGACGAGCGTGTACGGGCGCGTCGTGTCGCAGACGGCGAGGTCGCCGCCGCGCAGCACGGCTTCGCGACCGTCCTGCAGCACGGTGCAGATGCCGTGGAGCATGACACAGACCTTGTAGTACTCGCCGGTGGGCGAGGCCTGGATGTGCGCGTCGGTGCGCTGCACGACATGATCGGACGCGGCGATGTCGAAACACCACACATCGGCGTGGCCGGCGGCTCGAAAACGGCAACGGAATGTTGGTTGCCGCGAGAATACGACGAGCGGGACGAATGCGTCCGCCATCACCCGATTGTATTCTTCGAGGCTCCCGAACTCGTATTCCCTTATCGGCGTCGAGCCGATCTCATGCACGCACACTGTGTCCTCGGTTTCTCCACTCTCGGCTTCGCAACATTGCCTGCGAAAGCGGTCATGAAGAAGGTAGGCGCCCCGAATAGCCTCCGCTCGCGCGAATCCCATCCCGTGAGACCGACCCCGCGGCTGCGCAACGATCCCCGAGACGGCGGGAACCGCTCCCGCGCCCGAAAGACCCGCCACGATCACTCCTCCGCGCTCAGAACGAGGTGACGACCGCGCGCGCGACCGACCCGCCCGCGAGGCGCGCGTAAGCGTCGCCGATCTCGTCGAGCGAGATACGCTCCGACACCAGCGCGTCGAGCTCGAACCGACCCTGCCGGTACAGGTCGGCGTACATGGGAATGTCGACGAGCGGGTTCGTCGACCCCATCGAGACACCGAGGATGTGGCGCTGCGGCAGGATGACGTCCGCGAAGATGTCGAGGTCGAGCACGGTCCCGGGTTTCTGCACCCCGATGAGGAGTGCCGTGCCGCCGACCTTCAGCATGCGAACCGCCTGCTCGGCGGTGGGCTGCAGGCCGATGACCTCGAAGGAGTAGTCGACGCCCCCGCCGGTCAGCGCGCGCACGGCCTCGACGGGGTCGCCCTCGCCTGCGGCCACGACGTCTGTCGCGCCGAAGCTGCGCGCCATCTCGAGCTTGGCCGGCTGCAGGTCGACGGCGATCACGCGGGTCGCCCCCGCGAGTCTCGCGCCCTGGATGGTGTTGAGGCCGACGCCGCCGCAGCCGATCACCGCGACCGTGTCGCCCGGCCTGATGCCGGCCGTGTTGATGGCGGCTCCCGCCCCGGTCACGACGCCGCAGCCGAGGAGGCACGCCACGTCGAACGGGATGTCCTCGCCGATCGGCACCGCGAGGCTCTCGTGGATGAGCACCCGCTCGGCGAAGCCCCCGACGCCCATGAACTGCGAGATCGCCTCGCCGTCGCGTGCGACGCGGGGAGCGTCATCGACGCCGCGCTCCAGCGGTTCGGCCTGCAGGCACCGATACGGCTTCCCGCTGCGGCACTGTACGCACGACGCGCATCCAGACACCATGCAGACGACGATGCGGTCACCGACCTTGACGGTGTGAGCATCCGGCCCGACCTCGGCCACGATGCCGGCGACCTCATGACCGAGCAGCACGGGCATGGGAAACCCCATGCCCGCCTCGGCGACAGAGATGTCGCTGTGGCACAGGCCGCTGGCCTTGACCTCGACGACGATCTCCCGCCCAGCGGGAGCGGCGAGTTCGACGTCCTCGAGGTGGAAGCCGCCACCCGGGGTACTGACGACGGCGGCGCGCATTACGCCGGGCTCCCGACGAGCAACTCGCTGTTCGGGTCGTCGACGCCGACGAACGGTGTCGCCGGACCCACGAGGAAGAAGAAGCCGACCTCGCCCTTGCCCTCGTCGGCGCGGCCGGTGCAGAGGAACAGACGGTCGTTGACCTTGCGGACCTCGTCGAGGAACCCGATCGAACCCGCGGCGTTGTCGAAGTCGCTGTACTTCAGCAGCAGCGACGGCTTGCCGTCGAAGGGTGAGTCGCCGAAGGCGATGCCGTAGCGGTCGCGGCGAGCCACCTCGCGGTCGTCGTTGACGACGCGGTTGTAGCCGGATGCTCCATCGCCTTCGGTGCCGGGGAACGCCTTGCCGAGCCAGAACCAGCCGCCGCCGCCCAGCACGCGCCCGAGCGCCGCGGCGAACGACGCCTCCGTGCGGCCCAGGTAGTCGACACCGGCGTACTCGCCGACGAGTTCGCCGGGCTCGGGGGGCTGGAGCTCGCCGAAGAGCTCGAGGAGCGCCTCCGGCGTCATTGCGGCGAGGTGCGAGACCTGCCAGTTCTCGATGGGGTCGATGCTGGGCATGGTGATTCCTTTCGTGTTGGAGCAGCGGCGCGTTCGTTGCGCCGCCCGGGTCTTCGACGCGGCGCCTAGACGCGGTCGCTGAGCTTTCGTCCCCTGCCGTAGATGACCATCGCGACGAGGATGATGAGGCCCGAGAGGATCTGCTGGTCGCCCTCCCCGAGCCCGTGGCCGATGAGGACGGTCGTGATGACGGTGAGCATGACGGCGCCGATGACAGTTCGCGTGTAGTCGCCTGGACCGCCGAGCGCCGTGCCTCCGATGATGACGGCCGCGAGGCTCTGAAAGAGATACGGGCCGCCGATCGACGTATTGACCGTGCCGGAGAAGGCCGCGAGCGCGATGCCCGCGAGCGCCGCGAGCATGGCGCTGAGCGCGAAGACGACGACCCAGATGCGTCGCACCTTTACGAGCGAGTACTGGGCGGCGCGGGCGTTGGCGCCCGTCACGAGCAGCCGCCGGCCGGCGGTCGTTCGGTGGATGAACACGGCCATCACGACGATCGCGAGTGCCCAGATCACGAGGATTGGCGGGATCGGCAGGCCGAAGGTCGTCGACTGCAGCGAGGTCAGCGCCATGAGCCACTCGGGGGCGCCGCCCGCGATCATCCCCTCGGTCTGCACCTGCACGAGCCCGAGCGCGAACGTGCCCATCGCGAGGGTGACGACGAGGGGCTCGACCTCGAACCGGTGGCAGACCCACCCGACGAGTCCGCCGAGGATGAGGGTCGTGGGGATGAGCACGAGCACCGCGACGCCGAACGGCATGTTGAACGTCACCGTGAGCTGGGTCACGACGACGGCGCCGACCACGAGGAAGTTGGCGACCGACATGTCGATGCCGCCGACCAGGATCACGAGCGTCTGCCCGAGCCCCGCGAGCGCGACGAGCGCCGAGAGGATCAGGACGGTCTTGACGCTGTTCGGCGACGCGAAGCCGTTGAGCGTGGCGGCCCCGAACACGAAGGCGGCGATCGTGATGAACAGCTGTGCGACGGGGAACCTCGACTGCAGCCGACCGAGCCGCGAGAGCAGGCCGTCGCGGTCGCCTGGTGCGGTCGGGGCGGTGCCCGTCTCGATTCCGGGCGAGGTACCGGGGGCGGATGCCGTGGTCGTCATGCCTGCTTCTCCTTCACGGGCGCGCTGATGATGGCGCTGCTGATGACGGCGAAGAGCAGCAGGGCACCGAAGACGAGATTCAGCCACACCTGCGAGACGCCGAAGATGGTGAGCATGTTCTGCACGAGGTAGATGACGGCGGCACCGGCGATGGCCCCGATCATGCCGCCGCGACCGCCCGCGAGCGTGATGCCGCCGAGCGCAATCGCCGTGATGGCGCCGATGATGTATGAGCTCGACGCGCTCGCGTCGACGGAGCTCACGAGCGCCGTGAGGGCGAGGCCGCCGATCGACGCGATGATGCCGCCGACCACGTACGACAGGATGCGCATGATCGGCACATTGATCCCGGCCGAGAAGGACGTGGCGTCACTGCCTCCGACGGCGTAGAGGTTCCGGCCGAACGCGGTGCGCATGAGCAGCAGCCACAGTAGGAGCGGCAGGCCGATCGTCAGCAGGCCACCGGGAATGATCCACACCGACGACGCGAGGTCCATGGCCCAGCCATCGAAGAGGATGACCGGTCGCGGGGCGAGGCGCAGGTTGATGCCGGTGATGATGAACATCGTCGCGAGGGTCACCACGATCGCCGGCAGCCGAAGCAGCACGACGATGACCCCGTTGAGGCCGCCGACGATGCCGCCGAGCACGGCGAGAATCACGATCGCCTCGTAGCCGCCGAGGCCCGCCGGTGTGAGGTAGCCGACGAAGAGGATCGACGTGAGCGTCATTTGCGCGCTGATGGAGAGGTCGATGCCGCCGCCGATGACGGATGCGGCGGTCGCCATCGCGGCGAGCGCGAGCGGCGCGAACGAAGCGAGCTGCGATATGGGGCTCAAGTTCGGCTGCATGATGAAGCTGATCGCGAGCATCACCACGGCGAGCGCGATCGCGAACGCCGCCGGATAGCGGCGAAGCCACGCGCGCAGACGGGTCGCGGGCGGCAGGGACGCGGGCGATGGGGCCGCGAGCACGGCCGTGGCGGATGCTGCTGGAGCGCTCGCATTATTCAGCCGCGTCATGGTCGGCCTCCTTTCGGAAGAAGCTCGACACGAGGGCCTCGCGCGTGAGCTCATCGCGGTGCAGTTCGCTCGAGCACTCGAACTCGCTGAACACGAGCACCCGATCCATGAGCTCGATGTGCTCGTCGACCTCGGTCGAGAGCATGACCACGGCGAGGCCCTCGGCGGTCAGCTCGGCGAGCAGGCGGTACAGGTCCCGTTTCGCGTTGATGTCGATGCCCCGGGTGGGATCGTTCAGGAGCAGCACGCGCGGCTCGGTCGCGAGCCAGCGTGCGATGATCACCTTCTGCTGGTTGCCGCCGCTGAGCGTCGATATCGCGTCGGACGTGCGGCCGAGCTTGATGCGCAGCGCGTCGATGTAGTGCGCGAACCGCTTCGCCGTGCGCTCGGGGCGGATGAAGCCGCCCGGAGCATCCCTGCCGATGGTTGGGACGACGAAGTTGTCGAGAATCGACATCCACTCGAAGAGCGACTCGCCGCGCCGCTCGCGCGGCACGTAGGCGATGCGCTGCGCGTGGGCGGCGTCGTGGCTCGAGATGACGGTCTCGCGCTCACCGTCGACGCGCACGACGCGCCCGGAGGCAGCCGGGAACCCCGCGAGCGCCTTGATGAAGGCGTCCTGGCCCTGCCCCTCGAGCCCCGCCAGACCGACGAGTTCGCCGGCCTGGATCTCGAGGTCGATCGGGGCGCGGCCGGGTGCCAGCACGACGCCGTCGATGCGCAGTAGGACGGGTGCGTCAACCGCCCGCTCCCGTTGCTCGGCATGGGACGAGGTGGGCGCGAGCTGGCCGGCGCCCGTCATGAGCTCGACGAGCTGTTGCGTCGTCCAGTCGTCGCCGTCGACTGTGCCGACGGTGACGCCCGATCGCAGCACCGTGATGCGGTCGCCGATCTCTTCGATTTCGTCCATGCGATGCGTGATGAGCACGATGCCGACGCCTTCCCTCCGAATCCGCCGCACCGTGTTGAACAGCCTCGTGCGGCTGTCGAAGTCGAGGGCGGAGGTGGCCTCGTCGAGGATTAGGATGCGCGGGTTCCGGAGCAGAGCGCGAGCGATGCTGCACACCTGGCGGTCGCTGAGCGAGAGGTCTTCGACCAGGGCGTCGAGCGCGGGCGGCGTCTCGAGCAGTTCGGCGAGCACCTCTGAGGCACGGTCGATCTTCTCGCTGCGCGGCACCTTGGCGGTGAAGAGACCGTCCGACCCGAGCCAGAGGTTCTCGAGCACGGTGCGCGAGCCGACGCTCAGCACCTCCTGGAAGACCGTCACGATACCGGCCGACTGCGATACGCGCGGCGTGGCGAAGCGCTGGTGCGTCTCGCCGCCGATCGTGATCGCGCCCTCGTTCGGCGTGTGCACCCCGCTGAGGATCTTCACGAGCGTCGACTTGCCGGAGCCGTTCTCGCCCACGAGGGCGTGGATCTCGCCGGCGCGGATCTCGATCGATGCGTCGCGGAGCGCGACGGTCGGGCCGAAGCGTTTTCCAAGGCCCTCGACGCGCAGCACCACCCCGTCGTCCTCGCTGCCGCCGGTGCCGGATGCTGTGGACCTGCCGGCCGGTGTCGTGACGGTCGCCATGCCTACTGCCCCGAGTTGGCGAAGTAGCCGTCGAGGTACTCGTCGGGCAACAGGGTGCCGACGGTCTGTGTCTCGGCGCTGCTCGTCGTGGTCTCGCCGGGAACGATGTACTCGTCCACGTTCTCCTCCGTGATGAACTGCACCTGCAGCGCGATCTGGTTGACGGCAGGCTGCTCGCCCTTCATCGTGCGCAGCGCGACCTCCCACAGTGCGTCGGCGAACTGGGCGCCGGTCCCCACGACGGCGAGGCCCTCGTAGCCCTCGTCGCGCTTCTGGTCCCACCATGCGAGCGAGGCGGCGGTCGGCAGGTTGTCGACGATGAGGGGCATGTCGTCACGGCCGGCGTCCTCGAAGCCGGCGAACACGCCGGCACCCATCGAGGCGACCTGGTAAACGAGGTCGATCTGCTCGGGGTGCGAGGCGAGGAAGCTGACCATGGCGGACTTCGCGCCGGGATCGTTGAAGTTCCCGGCGGGAGTGCCGACGATGTCGATGTCCTCGCACAGCGAGAGGGTCTGCTCGGCGGCCTCGACCGAGGCGACGCTCACCGACATGCCCTCGGTGCCCTGCACGATGACCGCGTTGCCCGATTCGCCGATCATCTCGGCGCCCTTTGCGACGGCCTGCGCGACGCCGTCGAAAGCGTTCGGGGTGATGTTGATGGCGTACGGCGAGGCGACGTAGCCGGTGAAGGTGACGGTCGGGATACCCTGTTCGCCCGCCGAATTGACGGCGCCCACGAGCGCCTCACCCGAGAGGGGCTGGGCGATGATGATGTCGGCCCCCTTGTTGACGAGCTGCTCGAAGGCGCGCACCTGATCGGCGGCGGTGACCTCGCCGCCCGTGCCGCCGGGCGTCTCGACGATGAGCGCATCGACCTCGCCCTCGGCCTGCGACTCGGCGAACTTCGCGTTCAGCTCGGCCGCGAGTGCCGCGGCGACGGGGCTGCCGCTGTCCTGCTGCAGGTAGCCGACAGTGATGGGGCCTTCCGCGACCTTCGATTCGAGGTCGGACCACGCGCTGGCCTCGACGAGGTCGGGCCACCCGTTGAACGCGGTCTTGATGTCGTCGGACAGGCCGTCGATGAGCCCATCGGGGTCGTTCGGGGCAAGCTGCGGCACGTCGCCGCACTGACCCTCGAGGGTGGGCGCATCGGCATTCGCGCCGCCGCCGGCGCTCGAGGTGCCGCCGCCGCCGCAGGCGGAGAGCACGAGGAGGGCGGGCAGGGCGACAAGCGGGAGGAACCTCGTGCGCCAGCGGCCCGGCGTCGGAACGACAGTGTTCTCGGTCATTGAATGGTCCGTTCTCTCAGCGCACGTCATCTGCGGCGTGCGTCGACGACGGACTCGCGGCGCGCGCTGAGCCGGCAGGTCAGGGGCCTGACGATCGTCTTCGGCTCGGCGGCGGCGCCGCGGCACTTCGGCTTCGTTCCGAAGTTGCCGCGGCTGGGGTCCGTCGCAGGCCAAGCTAGTCACCGGCCTCCGCGCCGTCGGTACCATCCCGGTGCGCGTGCGGATGCGGTCAACCACCGTTCGCGTGGCGACCAGGTGGGTATCGCGGTGTGGTCAGCCGCCTGCGCAGACGGCGCGGGCCGGCACGGTGGATGCGCCGGACGGGCGCGTGCCCGAATGTCGGGGCATCACCAGCTCACCGGGAGAGGGGACGCGCGAGGTCCTTCGCGATCGCGAGGGCCGTCATCTTCAGCAGGGGAACGAGCCGGTGCTCGTCCCATCGTTCGCGGGCCGCGACGATGCCCATCGACGAATCGGGGAAGGCGTCGCCCGAAGGGATCGGCACCGCGACGGCGGCGCGCTCGTCGTCGAGCATGGTCGCATGGCCGAGGTTGCGCGCGGCGGCGATCTGGCGGCGCAGGTCGGCCGCCGACTCGTCGCGGCCGGCGCCGATCCCGCGGGTCGCGCGGGCGATATACCGCTCGAGCCATTCGTCCGACTGCACCGAGACAAGCGCGTGGCCGAGGGAGGTCGAGGAGAGCGGAGAGCGCTTGCCCTCGCGTTCGTCGACAGGCACCGAACGCGGGCCGCGCAACTGGCCGACGGTGAGCGCCTCGGCCAGCTCGGGCGCATCGGTCGACATGACCGTGAGGAACACGTTCTCGCCACAGGCGTCGTAGAGGCGCGTCAAATGCACCTGGGCGGCCTGCCGCAAGCGGAGGTGGATGTGCGAGACGTGCCCGAGCTCCCACACGAGCGAGCCGATCGCGTAGCGCCCGTTCCCCGATCGTGTCAGCAGACCCAGATTCACGAGATCGGCCGTCATGCGGTGGACGGTCGAGCGCGGCAGCTCAGAACGCTCGACGAGCTGCCTCGCGGTCAGCGTGTCGGTGTCGGCGTCGAAACAGCGCAGCAACTGGACGGCCCGCAGCAACACACCGGGCACGCCTCGATGCGCGTCGACGTCGGGGGAATCATCGAGCATCCGAGCAGGCTACCGCGGGAGCCCGGGCCCCGGCTCGCCTCAGCGGGCTGTCGCACGCAACACCCCGGGGGCCGACCCTCCCGAGGGACCATACGAGCGGGCACGGTCGCTGACGACGGTGCGTGAGCGTCCTGTCCCTCGAGACCGCGCGCGCGGACGACCGGGGCCGCCGCTGGTTGCGCGCCGGCTACTGCGCGGCCCGCTCCAGGATGAGCTCGCGCACGCGCGCCGCGTCGGCCTGCCCCTTCATCGCCTTCATGACGGCGCCGATGATGGCGCCGGCGGCCTGCACCTTGCCGTCCTTGATCTTGGCGAGCACGTCGGGCTGGGCGGCGAGGGCCTCGTCGATGGCGGCGACGAGCGCGCCGTCGTCGGACACGACAGCGAGACCACGGGCATCCACGACCTCGGCCGGCGTGCCCTCACCCGCGATGACCCCCTCGAGCACCTGGCGGGCGAGGCGGTCGTTGACGGTGCCCGCGGCGATGAGCGCCTCGAGGTCGGCGACCTGCTGCGGGGTCGCGAGCGACGTGAGGGCCACCTGGCGCTCGTTCGCGATACGGGACAGCTCGCCCATCCACCATTTCCGCGCGCCGGCGGCCGGGGCCCCGGCCGCGATCGTCTCGGCCACGACCTCGAGCAGGTCGGAGTTCACGATGTCCTGGAACTCCTGGGGGCCGAAGCCCCATTCCTCGCGCAGGCGGCGACGCTTCTCGACCGGCGCCTCGGGCAGCTCGGCGCGCAGTCGCTCGACGAGCGCCCGGTCGGGCCGCAGCGGCATGAGGTCGGGCTCCGGGAAGTACCGGTAGTCGTCGGCATCGGACTTGACGCGGCCGGCCGAGGTGCGGCCAGTGTCCTCGTGCCAGTGGCGCGTCTCCTGCGTGATCGTCCCGCCCGCCGCCAAGAGCGCGGCCTGTCGCTGGATCTCGTAGCGAACGGCGCGCTCGATCGAGCGGAACGAGTTGACGTTCTTGGTCTCCGTCCGCGTGCCGAGCTTCTGCTCGCCGCGCGGCCGAAGCGAGACGTTCGCGTCACAGCGGAGATTGCCGCGCTCCATCCGGGCATACGAGATGCCGAGCGAGCGCACGATGTCGCGGATCGTCGCGACGTAGGCGGCCGCGAGCTCGGGCGTGCGCGCCTCACCGCCGAAGATGGGACGTGTGACGATCTCAACGAGGGGCACGCCCGCGCGGTTGTAGTCGACGAGCGAAGCGTCGGCACCCTGGATGCGACCGGTCGAGCCGCCGACGTGCGTCAGTTTGCCGGCGTCCTCCTCCATGTGCGCCCGCTCGATCTCGACATTGAAGACCGTGCCGTCCTCGAGCTGGACCTCGACCCGGCCGTCGTGGGCGATGGGGTCGTCATACTGCGAGATCTGGTAGTTCTTCGGGTTGTCGGGGTAGAAGTAGTTCTTGCGCGCGAAGCCCGAGACCTCGGCGATCTCGCAGCCGAGGGCGAGGCCGAGCGAGATCGAGTACAGCACGGCCTGTTCATTGACGACGGGCAGCGTGCCCGGCAGGCCGAGGTCGACGGGACCGATGGCCGTGTTGGGCGCTTCGCCCTCGAGGTTGCCCGACATGTTCGGGGCCGGCGAGAACATCTTGGTCTGGGTCGAGAGTTCGACGTGCACCTCGAGGCCGATGACGGGCTCGTACCGTTCGAGGGCCTCATCGAAGTCCATCAGGTCTGCCTTGCTCATGCCGAAGCCTCCGTCTGCTGCTCGGTCGAGAGATGCCCTGCCGCGGCAGCGTCGGCACGGAGCTCGGGCGCCTGCGCGTGGAACGGGCCGCCCCAGGTCGCCTCGAGCGCGCCTTCGAGTGCTGCCGCCACGGTGTACAGCCGGGCGTCCTCGCGCACCCCGGCCATGAACTGCATGCCGACGGGCAGACCGTCCGAGAGGCCGGCGGGCACCGAGATGCCGGGCACGCCCGCGAGGTTCGCGGGAATCGTCGTGATGTCGGCGACGTACATCGAGGTGGGGTCGTCGGTGCGTTCGCCGATCCGGAATGCGACGGTCGGCGACGTTGGCGCCGCCAACACGTCGACCTTCCCGAGCGCATCGCCGAAGTCCCGCTGCACCAGGGTGCGCACCTTCTGCGCGGAACCGTAGTAGGCGTCGTAGTAGCCGGTGCTCAATGCGTAGGTGCCGAGCAGGATGCGGCGCTTCGCTTCGTCGCCGAACCCCTGTGCGCGCGTGGCCGCCATGACGCGCTCGACGTTGCCGCCGGCCTCGACGCGCAGGCCGTAGCGCACCGAGTCGTAGCGGGCGAGGTTGCTCGACGCCTCGGCGGGCATGATCAGGTAGTAGGCCGCGACCGCGTATTCGAAGTGTGGCGTGTCGATGGGCACGACGACGGCACCGCGCTGGGTGAGCAGCTCGATCGACTCGTTGAAGCGCTCGAGCACGCCGGCCTCGAAGCCGGAGCCCTCGGTGATCTCGCGGGGGACGCCGATGCGAAGCCCGTCGACGGCGCCGTCCTCGCGACCGGAACGCGCAGCATCCGCGAACGACGGCCACTCGCCGACGATCGACGTCGCGTCGCGGGGGTCGTGACCGCCGATGACGTCGTGCAGTAGGGCCGCGTCGAGCACGGTGCGAGCGGCGGGACCGATCTGGTCGAGCGACGAGGCGAGCGCCAGGGCGCCGTATCGGCTCACGCCGCCGTAGGTCGGCTTGACGCCGACGGTGCCGGTGAGCGCCGCGGGCTGGCGGATCGAGCCACCGGTGTCGGTGCCGAGCGCGAAGGGCGCCTCGTAGGCGGCGACGGCGGCCGCGGAACCGCCTCCTGAGCCGCCGGGCACGCGGTCGAGGTCCCACGGGTTCCGCGTCGGGCCGTAGGCCGAGTGCTCGGTCGATGAGCCCATGGCGAACTCGTCGAGGTTCGTCTTGCCCAGTATGACGAGGTCGGCGGCGCGGAGACGCTCCACCACGGTCGCGTCGTACGGCGGCACCCAGCCTTCCAGGATGCGCGAGCCGGCCGTCGTGACCTGCCCCTTCGTCGCGATGTTGTCCTTGACGGCGATGGGGACACCGGCGAGGGCGCCGAGCCGTTCGCCCGCCGCGCGGCGACGGTCGACGTCCGCCGCGGTCGCGAGGACGGCGTCGGCGTCCACGTCGAGGAACGCGTGGAGGTCGCCATCGACTGCGGCGATACGGTCCAGGTGCGCCCGGGTCGCCTCGACCGAGGTGATGGCGCCGGTGGCGAGTTGATCGGCGAGGTCTGCGGCGCTCAGGCGGGTGAGGTCGGTGTTGGTCGTGTCGCCGGCCATCACTGTTCCTCCCCCAGGATCGAGGTGACGCGGAACTGACCGCCGTCGCTGTCGGGCGCGCCGGCGAGCGCGGCCTCGCGGTCGAGCGGGGGCTCGGCGACGTCGGGACGCATGACGTTATGCATCACCACCGGATGGCTCGTGGTCGGCACCGACGGGGTGGCGACCTGCTGCACCCGCGCGATGAGGTGCTGGATCTCGACGAGCTGAGTGGTCATGTCGTCGACCTCGGCGGGCGTCAGGTCGATTCGTGCGAGCTCGGCGAGGTGCTCGACCTCGGCGGCGGTGATGTCAGCCATGCGACTCCGTGATTGTGGGTGGACCGCACAAGTCTACTGAGGCGAAGCGGCTCACTCGTGCCGGTCGTGCCCCAGCAGGAGCGTCCGGCGCCGGCGGCGCAAATGGCGACGAGGGCGGCAAAGCCGGCGCACGCGGCCTGGGTGGTGAAGCTAACCGCCCGAGTTTGGCGGCTCGGGCGGTAGAGCGGCGAGCCGAGGCATGGATCCGAGCCTGATCTCTGCCGCTCGCGGCGCGGGCTCTCCGTGGGTCGCGGGAGGCGGTGCCGGGGCTACCGGCGCCTGGGCTTCCGGCGCGGGGCGTTCCGCCGTCGGGGCTGCCGTGGTGGCCCCGTCGGTGGGAGAGGCCGGCACGACTGCCGGGGCCGCGGGAGCGTTCTCGGACCGAGCGTGGCCCGACTCGATCAGCCACGGCGGAACGTCGATCCGGCCGTCGGTCATCCGCACCGGCCGCATGCCCTCCGAGGTGGCTCCGGCCCCGGCGGGCTCCTGTCGCGCCCAAGGCGACGCCTGCACCGCCGGAGCTGGGCTCGGCATCATCGGAGCCGCGATCGGCGCCTGCGGCGCTGCGGTCGGTGCCGGCGGGGTCGGCGGATCCGTGGACGCGGGGATGACGACGGGTGGCGTGTCGCCGTCCGGCGAGATCGCGGTCGTGTGGGCGATCGCCGGGGTCGCTCCGGGGAACACGGCACCGCCACCGTCCCCGCTCCCATCCGGGCCCCACGACACTCGGCGAGGATCCGCCGCAGAACCCCTGGTGGCATCCGCACCCGGCCCCGGCACACCTGGCGCCGTCGAGGTATCGTGCTTCGGCGACGCGATGGTTTGCGGTGCCTCCTGCGGCACGTCGGCTCCCATCACCCACGGTGGAGGCGAGTCGCCCGTGCCCTGGTCGCCGACCGGGAGGGTGGTGATGCGCTCGATGCGGTCATTCGCGTCGAACGCGAGCTCCAGCCTGCCGTCCGGCGCGGAGATCGTCACGATGCCAGGTCCGTGCTGCTCAAGGACAAGCCCGGTGATCGCGGTATACGACCGCAGAGCTCGGCGATGATCGAGGACGAGGCCCTGCTCGAGTGAGGTCCTGATCGCGGCTGCCGCCCGCCGTGCACCCGGGACCGGCGGGGGCATGTCGAGGATGAGGTGGACGCGCGTGCCCTCGGGACCGGCGACGACCGCCGACGCGGCCCGGCCGAGGATCGTCTTCGCCGCCATCACGAGGTGTGCGGCGGAGTAGGCGCCGAGCTCGACCCGTGGCTCGGCGAGCTCGCGTATCCCCCGCTGCATGCCGATGTCGCGGACGAAGGCCGAGAGCCGAAGCAGCTCGGCGGGCGCGAGCGACGGCACGGCCCACGCCCACTCCCAGACGCCACTCGGGTCGACGCCGAACATGGCGGCAAAGCCGTCGGCTCCGACGCCCTCGTGCGCGGGGCGCTCGGCCCCGAGTACCTGGATGCCGAACATCGGGGTTCCGGGGACGGTCGCGTAGGTGGCGCGCCCGTTCGCGAGGTCGACGCCGGGCTCGGCCGCGCCGACGGCCTCATGCAGCGCGAGGGTTGCGTCGGCGTGCAGGAACGCGGCGTCGTCGACGAGTGCTTGCACGTTCGTCACGGCGTCCGATCACCTCCAGGCGCGGCCGGGCGGTCGTGCCCGATGGAGCGCCAGCCTGATACGCGTCGAGCGTAGCCCCCGAGTCACGGGGCGTCACGGCACCGCAGAGTGAGGTGGGGCTCATCCGATCGGACCAGGCGCCACCCCGGAATCACGCCCAACCCGCGCACCGTGGCGTCACCGCGGCTGTGGACCAGGTGGCTGTGGAGAATGCCGGCATTCCGCCCCGTGCCGCCGCCGGCAGTGTCGGAGGGTGGTGGTGTGGTTGGTGCATGAGCGAGAACGAGTCGACGCCGGGCGGTGAACGCGCCGGTGACGCCGATAGCCCCCGCGCCGACGACCATGGCCCCGGCGGGCCGGGCGCCGCCGTTGCCCCGGGCGCCGCCGTTGCCCCGGGCGCCTCGCCTGCGACGCTGCTCCCGCTTCGGCGCGCGCTCTACGACGAGCTTGCGCGCATGCACGAGCTGCGATCGCAGCTCGACGCGACCGAGACGCGTGCGCTCGCGACGCTCCGTCATCTCGAGGTCGCCGTCCGGCTGGAGCGCGCCGCGGCCGAAGGCGGTCCCCGTGATGACCTCACGCGCGAAGACCTGCGAGTCGCCGAAGACCACGCGCGCAGCGACGTCGGCGCCGAATGGTCCCTGGTCGCGAGGGTCGCTCCTGTGACGGGCGAGCGCCGCGTCGAGGAGGCCAGGTTGCTGGTCGAAGCGTTTCCCGCGGTCTACGAAGCGTTGGCGGCCGGCCGCACGACGCTGTCGCTCGCGAAGACGGTGTGCGAGGCGGGCGCCGCCATCGACGACCCCGAGTCACGCGCCACCTACGAACGACAGGCGCTCGAGCTGGCCACCGACGAGGTCATGACGCCGTCCAGGCTGCGCCCGCGAGCGCGGCGCATGGCGGAACGCGCGATGGCGTCGACCCAAGCTGAACGCCACAGTCGTGCCGCGAAGCGCCGCAGCGTCGTCGTCGTCGAGCAGGTCGACGGCATGAGCGAGCTCATCGCCGTTCTCCCGAGCGTGCAGGCAGCCGGTATGTTCGATCGACTCACGCAGGCCGCCAAGCTGCTCACGGATGCCGATGAGCCCCGGTGCTTCGACGAGTTGCGCGCCGATACGCTCGCCGCGCTCGTGCTCACGACCCGACTACCCGACATCGGCTGTGGTGGTGAACACGACGTGGCCTCGTCGCGCCGGACGGAAAGCCTCGCTGCTGTATCGCCCGGGCACGACGATGCCCGGGGCGAGTCCCGCCGCAAGGATGCCCCCGTTACCGGCGTAGCGCCCGCCGTGGCTCGACCACCACGGCCGGGAGAAGGTTCCGTGCTCGTTCCTGGACAGGTCGACGCACGCGTCATGATCGTCGTCCCTGTGCTCTCCCTGCTCGGTGTCGACGATGAGCCGGCCACCCTCGACGGCATGATTCCCATCTCACTCGCCGATGCGGCGCTCCTCGCGGCGAATGCACGCTCGTGGACCCGAGTTCTCACGTGCCCGATGACGGGTTCCCCGCTGGCCGTCGACACCTACCGGCCGAGCGCCGAGCAGCGCGCGTTCCTGAGCATTCGCGATCAGCATTGCCGGTTCCCAGGCTGCCGAAGGCCGGCGAGGCGCTGCGACACCGATCACACGCAAGACTGGGCGAACGGCGGCACAACCGACGTCTGCAACCTCGCCTGCTTGTGCCCCCGACACCATCGGCGCAAGCACGTCTCCGCGTGGACCGTGCGGCAGTTGGAGCGCGGCAAACTCGAATGGACGTCGCCGACCGGCCGGCGAGTGACAGACAGCCCGGTACCGCCGGGTCCATCATTCACTCGCGCGGGCGCGGATCGGCTCCGTCAACGCGCGCGTCGGCTCGACGCCGGGAGCCAGGACGGCACCCGAGACGCGCACGTCGCCCGAGACGCGCACGTCGCCCGGACGGCGCACTCAAGCGGCCGCCCGATGCCGCTCGATGATCAGCCGCCACCCTTTTGACATACACCGATCAGGACGCCCCGCGATCAGATGGCGCGGAGCCCCGCGATCACGCGGCGCGGAATCCCGCGACCACGCGGCGCGGAGCCCCGCGATCAAGCAGCGCGAAGCCCCGTCATCGCCGGCCACGAAGCCTGGTGAACCCCTGAATGTGCCACGATGCCCGGCGAAGCGTGGCATCATCGGCACGTTCACGGGGCACGGAGCAGTATCCGCAGCCTGGAGTGCTCTCGACGATGAAGCGAGGAATCGACATGGGAGATGACGTCGCGGAAGCGTCGACGCTCAAACGAGACGTCACGGGTCTGCTGCTGTTTATGTTCATCCTCGGCGATGTGCTGGGCGCCGGGGTGTATGCCCTCGTCGGCAGCATCGCCGGGGAGGTCGGTGGTGTGACCTGGGTGCCGCTGCTCGTCGCGCTCGGCATGGCGCTACTCACCGCCGCCTCGTACGCGGAACTCGTCACCAAGTATCCGCGGGCGGGCGGGTCGGCCGTATTCGCGCAGCGGGCGTTCCGCTCCGACTTCGTTTCGTACATGGTCGGGTTCTGCATGCTGGCCGCGGGCGTCGTGAGCGCCGCCGCCCTCGCGCTCGCCTTCAGCGGCGACTACCTGGCGACCTTCATCGATCTGCCGCCCATCGTCGGCGCCATCATCCTGCTCGTGCTGATCGCCGCCATCAACCTGCGAGGCGTCAAGGAGTCCCTCCGTTCGAACCTCGTCATGACCTGCATCGAGCTCTCCGGCCTCCTGCTCATCGTGGTGCTCGTGGCGATTCTCCTCGGCAATGGTGGCGGCGACGTCGCCCGAGCCGTCTCGTTCGCGCCCGGGGTCGAGCCGTGGAGCGCGGTTCTGGGCGCGGCGTTGCTCGCCTTCTATTCGTATGTCGGGTTCGAGACCTCCGCAAACATGGTCGAGGAGCTCCGCGACCCCTCCCGCACCTACCCACGCGCCCTGTTCGCGTCGCTCCTGGCCGCCGGCATCCTGTACGTGCTCGTGGGCACGGCGGCGTCCATCGCGGTGCCGGCCGACGAACTCGCGGCGTCGAGCGGCCCGCTCCTCACCGTGATCGAGGCGACCGAGGTCCCCGTCCCAGCCTGGCTCTTCAGCGCGATCGCGCTGATCGCGGTCGCGAACGGGGCCCTCCTCACAATGATCATGGCCAGCCGGCTCACGTACGGCATGTCGAACCAGGGACTGCTGCCTCGCGCACTCGGCCGCGTGCTCCCCCGCCGCCGAACGCCGTGGGTGGCGATCCTGGTCACGACCGGAGCCGCGATCCTTCTCGCGCTCACGGGCACCGTCGAGGTCCTGGCGGAGACGGTCGTGATTCTGCTGCTCGTGGTCTTCCTGAGCACCAACATCGCCGTCCTCGTCCTGCGCCGAGACCGCGTCAAGCACGAGCACTTCCGCACCTGGACCGCGCTGCCCGTGCTCGCCGTCATCACCTGCCTCGTGCTGCTGACGCAGCAGAGCGGCGAAGTGTGGCTGCGGGGCGGCATCATCGTGCTGGTCGGCGTCATTACCTACGTCATTTTGCGACTCGCCCGAAGAGGGAAGACGAAGACTTCCAGCGGCCCAGCCAGCGAGGACGCGCAGGAGCATACGTTGGAGCGGTGAGCGGCACGCGGCACTCCCGCGCGACCGCGCTCCCGGGCCTCTGGCTTCGCTCCCTAGCCGCGGCGCACGAAATACCAGTTCGCGATGAGCCACACGATCGACAGCACCAGCAAGGTCGAGGCCGCCAGAAACACGCCCTCCCCGAGCGCCACGGCCACGATGATCTGCACGACGAGCAGGACGAGGGACGCCACGCCGACGGCGGCGAGCCCCTTCACGGCCGCCGCGCGATCGCGCTCGTCGGCGTACTCCAGGGCGTTGATGCGCTCGAGGTCGCTGGACCCCCGGCGTCTCGCCAGCAGTGCGCCGACCGCCACCGCGACCGTGGCGATGAGCATCACCGCGCCGCTGAACGGACTATCGATAATGAAGAAGACGACGGCCCCGACCAGGCCGACCCCCAGGAGCACCGTATTGAGCGTTGAGATCGGCCAACGTCGACGCGAGCGCGTGGCGCGCCCCGAGGCCGCGTCCCCGGCGCTCGCTTCGTGCGGGTCGACCGCATCCTCCGCCCCATCGCCGGGCCCGTCCTCATTGCGCGTCGACATCGAAGACCTCCTCAACCGTGGCGCCGAAGAACCTGGCGAGGTGCACCGCCAGTGTGAGCGACGGGTCGTAGCGCCCCGTCTCAATCGCGTTGATCGTCTGTCGCGACACACCGAGCGCGTCCCCGAGTGCCTGCTGCGAGAGCCCGCGCCCGGTTCGGAGCTCCCTGACCCTACTGCGCACGCTCTCACGGTAAGGGAACACCCGAAATATGTAAAGCGAGCTTGACACCCGCCGTCATGTCAAGCAAGCTTGTCATGTCAAGGCCACTTTACAGGTTTGCGAGGTTCCATGCACGACGCACTCATCGCCTTCACCGAATCACTCCCCGTCTGGCTGCAGTGGGCAGGCGTCATGCTGATCTCGGCCATCCCATTCGTCGAGTCCTACCTCGGAACCCTGATCGGCATCGTCGCCGGCGTACCAACGCCGCTCGCGGTCGCCGCGGCAGTCGTCGGCAACGTGATCTCCATGCTTGCCTTCGTGTTCCTCGGCGCCGGCGCCCGCAAGAAGGCGCTGGAACGGCGAGCGAAGGGCGGCGACAGCACGCTCGAGCCCGAGCTGTCACCCCGCCAACAGCGCTTCAAGCGAATGTTCGACCGCTTCGGCGTCCCGGGTGTCAGCCTGCTCGGTCAGTGGGTACTGCCGAGCCAGCTCTCATCCGGCCTCATGGTCTCGTTTGGCGCCAGCCGCAACGCGGTCATCGTCTGGCAGATCATCTCGATCATTCTGTGGGGCATCCTGTTCGCCGTGATCGGCAACCTCGGCCTCATCGCGCTGCGCTGACCGGCGGCCCGGCGCGGAGCACGCACGTCGTTCCTTCCGAGGAACACGCGACGAGCTCGGATCAGTCGCCGGCCGGGCCATCGACATCGGCGCCGGCTGCATCGGCGCCGACACCAGCCCCGGATGCCGCGGCGTCGGCTGCGTCGGCGCCGACTGCCGCGGGGTCGCCGATGAGGTCGCGCACCGCATCCGGCCCGCCCTCGAGCAGCCGCCGGAACCCGTCGGCATCGAGCACCGGAATGCCGAGCGACTCGGCCTTCGCGAGCTTCGAACCGGCGCCCGGCCCCGCCGCGACGAAGTCGGTCTTCTTCGAGACGCTCGACGCGGCCTTGCCGCCCGCGGCCAGGATGGCCTCTTTCGCTCCGTCGCGCGTGAACCCCTCAAGGGTCCCCGTGGCGACGACGGTGAGGCCCGTCAGCGGGCCCTCGACCTCGGCCATCGCGCCCGGCCCCGGGTGACCGGGCGTCGAGAATCGCACCCCCGCGGCGGTCCACTGGTCGACGATCTCGCGGTGCCAGTCGACGTCGAGCCATTCCGCAATGGATTCGGCGATGATCTGCCCGACTCCCTCGACGGCGCTCAGCTCATCGACGGTCGCGGCCCGGATCGCGTCGAGCGAGCCGAACCAATCGGCGAGCGCCCGCGCTGCGACCGGGCCCACGTGCCGGATGTTCAGCGACACCAGCAACCGCCACAGCTCTTTCGTCTTGGCCTTCTCGAGCTCCTCGAGCAGCTTCTCGGCGGCGCTCGAGGGCTGCACCAGCTCGTAGTTCTTCCGGATGCCCGCCTTGCGGCGCTCGGCCGGTGACAGGTCTTCCGTGCCGGGCGGGTACACGCGGGACACCTTCTGGAAGGGCCGGCGCACCGTGGGTTCGCCCGTCGCTTCGTCGATCTTGGGCTCGCCCGTCTCGCCGTCCCGTACCACGACCTCGATCGGCACGAGCTCGTCGATCGTCAAATCGAACAGCCGCGCCTCGGTGACGAGCGGGGGCGCCGGGGGATGCGACGGTTGCGTGAGCGCCGCCGCCGTCACCTCCCCGAGCGCCTCGATGTCGAGACCGCCGCGCGACCCGATGTGCTCGACGCGGCCCCGCACCTGGGCAGGGCACGAGCGCGCGTTCGGGCAGCGCAGATCGATGTCGCCCTCTTTCATGGGCCGCAGCGGCGTTCCGCACTCGGGGCACTCGCTCGGCATGACGAATTCGCGCTCGTCGCCCGTGCGCGCCTCCACGACAGGACCGAGCACCTCTGGGATCACATCGCCCGCTTTGCGCAGCACGACCGTGTCGCCGATCAGCACCCCCTTGGCCCGAACGACCTCCTGGTTGTGCAGCGTCGCCATGCGCACGACGGAACCCGCCACGGCGACCGGCTCCATGACCGCGTACGGGGTCGCGCGTCCCGTGCGGCCAACGCCGACGCGGATCTCGCGAAGCGTCGTGTGCACCTCTTCCGGCGGGTACTTGAAGGCGATCGCCCAGCGCGGAGCCCGGGAGGTCATACCGAGCTCGTCGTGCATGGCGAGGTCGTCGACCTTCACGACGATGCCGTCGATCTGATGCTCGATGCCCGCCCGGCTCTCCCCGCGCTCGTCGACGAAGGCGAGCACGTCGTCATCACCGTCGAACACGCGCGCGTGCGGCGAGGTCGGCAGCCCCCACCAGGCGAGCAGGTCGTACACGCCCGACTGCGTCGCGACCGGCGGGTCGGGCCACGCCCCGATGCCGTGCACGTACATGCGCAGCGAGGCGGTTCGCGCGAGGCCCGCCTCGTGCTCGAGGCCGGACTTCTTCTCGAGCAGCTGACGCAGTCCGCCCGACGCGGCGTTGCGCGGGTTCGCGAAGGCGGGGAACCGCCGTTCGGCGCGTGCGAACTCGACCGTCTCATCGAACTCGCCGCGAGTGGCGGCCGGCCGCGAGGCCCATCTCGTGCGTGCCTCCTCCACCGACCTGGCCCGCAACGACACCTGCAGCGCGTTGAGCTCCTGAAACTTCTCAACCGGAATGAACACCTCGCCGCGCACCTCCACGAGTTCCGGGTGTTCGTCGCCCTCGAGGCGCTGCGGGATGCTCGGGATGCGGCGCACGTTCTGCGTCACGTCTTCGCCCGTGCGGCCGTCGCCCCGCGTCGCGGCCGTCGTGAGCACGCCGCGCTCATAGCGCAGGCTGAGCGCGAGCCCGTCGATCTTCAGCTCGGCCAGCCACGCGACGGAACCACCCGCGGCCTCGCGCGTCTTGCGCATCCACTCGCGAAGCTCGTCGATCGAGAACACGTTGTCGAGGCTCAGCATGCGCTCGCGGTGCTCGACCGGAGCGAACAGGGGCGAGACGCTCCCACCGACCGTCTCCGTCGGCGAATCCTGCGAGCGCAGACGCGGATGCTCAGCCTCGAGCCGCCGGAGCTCGGCCATGAGCCCGTCATACTCGGCGTCGGCAACGAGCTGCGTGTCGCGCTCGTAATACGCCTCGGCGTAGCCGGTGATCAGCTCGCGAATTTCGCCGACGCGGGCGCGAGCCGCCTCGAAGTCGTCAGAGTTCGATTCCCCGCCAGCGCCGGCCTCGCCGCTCGAGCGTGCCGAGGCGTCGCCGGTCACGAGCCCGTTCCCCGAGCTGCGGCACGCTGTGAGAGCAGCCGGTTCGCGGTCTTGCGGGTTACGCCGAGCAGCCACTGCTCGTTCTTGGCGAGCTTGCCGGCCGCGCGCTTCTCGCTCGTCACTTCGAGGTACGACTGCCACACCCCGACGGCACCGACCAAGACGGCGAAGGCCGCGAAGACGAGCGGCCACACCCCGTCGAGCTGCATCACGAACACCGAGAACAGCCACACCATGACGGCGATGAGTGCCCACAGGATGACGGCCAGGAACCAATCGCGGGCCTCGAAGCGACGTGCCTCGGCGGTCGATCGACGCGCCAGCTCCGCAGCCTCGCGCCGGAACCTCGCCTCGAAGTCGCTCTCCCACCGTTCGGGTTCATCAAGCCGGCGGTACGACGTGGCCCACTTCTCGACCTTCTCCGTGAGCAGGTCGAGCGCCTTGCCCGGCTTGAGTTCCGGCTCCCGCGAGGCGGCGCTGTCGTTCCGTCCCGACGCGCTTCCGACGCGGCTCACGCGGCACCCCGTTCGGCGGGGGCGCGCCCGGGGGCGCCCGGGGAGCCGGCGGAAGCGGCGGCGGGGGAATCGGCGGGTACGGCACTCACCGTGCGGTCGACCGTAAACTGCCCGACGACTCGGGTCCCCACGTACAGCACGGCCGACTGGCCAGGTGCGACGCCGAGCAGGGGCTCGTCGAGCTCGACGTGCACCTCGAAGCCGGGCCGCGTCGGATCATCGCGCTCGACGATTTCGGCGGGCACGGGACGGATGCGCGCCGTCGCGGGCACCGGGTCACCATGCGCGCGGATCTGCACGTGGCAGGCGACGTGGACGTCGTCGGCCGCGAGCGGCTCACCGGCCCAGCTGCAGCGCCCGCCCGCGAGCTCGCGCACCGCGAGGGCATCGCGCGGCCCGACCACGACCTCGTTGCGGGTGGGGCGCACTTCGAGGACGAAACGGGGGCGGCCGTCGGGTGCCGGCACGCCGAGCGCGAGGCCCTTGCGCTGGCCGACCGTGTACGCCTGCGCACCCTGGTGGGTACCGAGGCGCGCACCCTCCCGATCCACGATCTCGCCCGGCTGGAGGTCGACGTGCTCGGCAAGCCACCCGCGGGTGTCACCGTCGGGAATGAAGCAGATGTCGTGCGAGTCGGGCTTCTGCGCCACGGTCAGGCCCCGGCGGTCAGCCTCCTCGCGAACGAGCTCCTTCGACGGCGTATCGCCGAGAGGAAAGTAGCAGTGCCGTAGCTGTTCGGCCGTGAGCACGCCGAGCACGTACGACTGGTCTTTCGCCCAGGCGGATGCCCGGTGCAACTCGCGCCCGCCCCGCCCGTCGTCGATGAGGGTCGCATAGTGCCCCGTCGCGACGGCGTCGAAGCCGAGCTCGATCGCCCGGTCGAGCAGTGCGGCGAACTTGATCTTCTCGTTGCACCGCAGACACGGGTTCGGGGTGCGACCCGCGGCGTACTCGGCGATGAAGTCGTCGACGACGTCCTCTTTGAACCGCTCCGAGAAATCCCAGACGTAGAACGGGATGCCAAGGCGGTCCGCCGCCCGGCGAGCATCCATGGCGTCCTCGACCGTGCAGCAGCCGCGGCTGCCCGTGCGGAGTGTGCCCCGCTGGCGCGCGAGCGCCAGGTGCACCCCGACGACGTCGTGCCCGGCTTCGACTGCCCTTGCGGCGGCGACCGCCGAGTCGACGCCACCGCTCATCGCGGCGAGAATTCTCACCGAGTCAGTCTACGTGGTACGGGACCGCTTCGCCCGACCGCGCCGAGTGCGGGCGCCAGCGCCAGCGCCAGCGCCAGCATCCACGATCGTCGAGGGCGTCGAGGGCGTCGAGGGCGTCGAAGGCGTCGAAGGCGCGCGCTCCGAATCGGGCACCACCACGCGCACCTGCCCCGTCGCGAGGGCCTCCGCCGGAAGATCGCGCTCGACCGTCGTCGCGAGCGGCTTCTCGCGCAGCAGCAGCGTGGCGATGAAGCCGAACACCATGAGCGGAGCCAGCCACAGGTAGATCGGCATGAGCGCGTCGTTGTAGACCCCGATGACGGTGTCGCGCAGTCGACCCGGGAGTTCCCACACGATGGCGGGCGTCAGCGACGATGCACCGCCAGCGGGCAGCAACCTGGCGGGGACCGTCTCGGACAGGATGCCCGTGAGCCGCGCGGCGAAAACCGCCCCGACGATCGCGGAACCGAGCGTCGCGCCCACCTGTCGGAAGTAGTTGTTCGCCGCCGTCGCGGTGCCGACCATCGCGTTGGGGAACTCGTTCTGCACGATAAGGGTGAGAATCTGCATGCCGACGCCGATGCCGAGCCCCAAGATGCCGATGTAGATGCAGATCACCCACACGGGCATCTCGGCCGTGACCGTACCCATCAGCACGAGTGCGAGGGCGATGAAGAGTGAGCCGGTGATCGGCGCCCATTTGTAGTTGCCGGTGCGGGTGACCATCCGGCCAACGACGATGCCGGAGATGAGCATCGTGCCCATCATGGGCACCATGAGGAGCCCGGAGATCGACGCGCCGAGGCCGGTTGACACCTGCAGATAGGTCGGCATATAGCCGAGTGTGCCGAACATCGCCACCCCCACCGCGAGGGAGGCGACCGTCGTGAGGGCGAAGTTGCGGTGGCGGAACATCCCGAGCGGGATGACCGGCTGAGCCGCCTTGCGCTCGACGAGGATGAAGCCGACGACCGCGAGCACGGCAGCCGCGATGAGCCCGAGGATGACGGGCGAGGTCCACGGGTAGGTCGAGCCGCCCCAGACGCTCACGAGCACAATGCACGACGTGCCGATGGCGAGCAGCACCATGCCCCACACGTCGACATGCGCGCGCCGGCGCGGGCGCTTCGGCAACCGCAGGAACACGATGGTGCCGATGAGCGCGAGCACGCCGAGCGGGACGTTGAGCCAGAACGCCCAGCGCCAGCCGGGCCCGTCGGTGAGCCACCCCCCGAGCAGGGGACCCACCACCGACGAGAACGCGAAGACGCTGCCCATGACCCCCATGTACTGGCCGCGCTCACGGGCCGGCACCACATCGGCGATCGTGGCCTGAGACAGGATCATGAGCCCGCCGCCCCCGAGGCCCTGCACGATGCGCGAGGCGATGAGGGACTCGATGTTCCACGCCATCGCGCACCCGACCGAACCGAGCATGAAGAGCACGATCGCGACGATGAGCAGGGGCTTGCGTCCAAGGGTGTCGGAGAGGTTGCCGAACACGGGCATCATGATCGTCGACGACAGGATGAACGACGTCACGACCCAGCTGATGTGCTCGGCGCCATGCAACTCGCCGACGATGGTCGGCGTCGCCGCAGAGATGATGGTGTTGTTCAGGGATGCCAACAGCATCGACAGCATCAGGGCGATGAAGACGAACAGGATTCTCGGCCGACGCTCGCGAGATACTGCCGCACGCTCGCTGGAGGTCGGCGCGGGATCGGCCGCACCGCTGCCCGGGTTCGACCGGCTGCCCGGGTTCGACCGGCTCCCCGGCTTCGACCGACCCTCGTGCGAAGTGCTGCTGGACGTGCTCATAGCGTGTGCTCGATCACCTCTCGGAAGCGTTTCGTGGCGCGGCGGAGCGCGGCATCCCGATCGACCAGCATGTTGTCGGCGTCGTGGGTCGCCGCATACCGGATGATGGCGGCCGCGAGCGTGAGCAGCACGCGCGCCTCGTCGGCATCGATGTCGGGGCCGAGTCCCTCATGCGCGTCACCGAGCTCAGCGTCGTGCCGCAGATACTCGAGCACGAGCCCCTCGGCGCTCGAGATGTTCTCAATGAACCTCGACTTCAGCTCGGGAACCTTCTCGAGCAGGGCGCGCCGCCGGTCGTAGCGGCCAGGCACCGGATAGATCTCGCTGAGGATCGTGATCAGGATGCGCATCGTGCGGTCGAAGGGAGCGGCTGCCGGCTCCGCCGCGGCGATTGCGCGCACGTCGTCGGGGTCGAGCCGAAGCTCCCTCATGCCGAGGATCGCGTCTTCCTTCGTCGCGAAGTAGTTGAAGAAGGTGCGCCGCGAGCAACCGGCCCGCTCGGCGATCGCCTCCACCGTGGCAGCGGCGATACCGTGCTTGAGCACAAGCTCCGCCGCGGTGTCGTGGATGAGTTGCCACGTCGCCAGGCGGTTGCGTTCACGGAGAGATGTCGAAGGCTGCACTTGCCTAATCATATGCACTAGTGCACCTTTGCACAAGTGCACGAAGTCCCGTCGCGCAGCCGTCTGCGGGGATCCGCACCGTTAACGGCGAAACGCCCGCTCCCACAAGCGTGGGGCGGGCGTTTCGTGAAAGAAGTCCGGCGGTGTCCTACTCTCCCACAGGGTCCCCCCTGCAGTACCATCGGCGCTGAGTGTCTTAGCTTCCG